>QBMP01000255.1 GCA_003242115.1 Phormidesmis priestleyi | reverse complement strand
TTAGACAGACTCCTAAAACCTGAAAAGTCGTAAGCACCAATTCTAGATCTATCTGTTATGGGAAGCCAAGTACCAATTGTGGTTGATGAAAAAGAGTACCGGATGGACTTGCTGTTCTACCATGCACACCTGCACTGCTATATCGTTATTGACCTTAAAACTAGAGAGTTTGAGCCTGAGTTTGCAGGCAAGATGAACTTCTACGTAGCGGCTGTTGATCATCAGATTCGGCGTGAAGGAGATGAAGCAACGATTGGTATTATCCTGTGCAAGAGCAAACGGAAAACAACGGCAGAATACGCCCTGTATAACGTCAGCACCCCGATTGCCGTTTCAACCCATCGGCTCCCTGAAAACCTGCAAAAAAGCCTGCCCACACCAGAGCAGCTGGAAATGGAGATGGAAGCCGTTGTCCAGGCGATAGAAGCGCAGTCCAAACAAATCATCAAGGATGTCGAGACTGACGATTAGCCGATAGCACAGCTAATCATTAGTGCCAGCATACTCGTCTGCCCCCTTGCCTGCCATTGTGCCGTCGCCCTGCGGCAGCACCCAAGTGAGTGCTTTTCGCAGGCAGCGCAGTTCGAGCCACTGCCCGCGCTGCCAGTCGGGTAATGGTGGGCTGGCAATTTGAACGAGCGTGTACTGCGGGCCTTTGGTGGGGCGATTGCGCCCCACTTTAAGGGTGAAGCTGAGGTCGTCAATGCTTTCGATTTTGCCGGTGACGAGCAGTTGATCGGGATGAGGCGAACTCGCTGTTTGAGGCTTCCACTCGGTAGTGTCATCGTGAAAGGCGGCGAGGGTGATTTCGCCGTTGGTGGTAGGCCAGAAGCCAAATAGTCCGACGCGAGCGGCAGGTTCGAGGGTGAGCAGTCGGATGGTGAGCCAACCGGCACAGACGCCGCGCACCGGAAACCGAGCGCCGTCGTCGGTTGCTACCAGCAGCAGCTTATTTCCCTCAGCGACTAATGCACCGTGAACACGCGCGATCGCTGTAAATATTTTTTCCTTTGAGGGCTTCTGCTTGGCTTTGCCCTGCTGTGGTGTTGTGGCCGGTGTGGGTTGCTGGTTTTGTTTGACTGCGACGATTTCCAAAGTCATTGGTATATCACTGCTAGGCGCTACATCTGCTATTTTGCATCAGGTCTAGAGATACTGCCATTTGCCGCCTGTAGATGCTGCACTGCATGAGTAGCTCAAGCAGCAGTGCGATCAGCTGCTAGTCTTTGGCGATCGCCGCTGTGACTTGAGCTGACGGCAGAGTGCGGGTTGAGAGCGATCACCTGTAGAGCCATCCTGATTAGCGATGCGATGGCGCGGTCTACTGATGCGAATCCTGTGCAATTTATTGGTTTATTGGTGATGCCTAGAGCGGCCAGTAATGCAGTCTTCATCAGGGGCGTGATGGCAGAGTCTACTGGGAGCGATCGCTCCATGCTTTTCAAGGGAACTGTTCCAAGCTTATCGGGAGCGCGATGGCGCAGCCTTCCAAGGGAATCGCCCTGTGCCAATTTGCCTTGCTGCGATCGCCTACGCCGAATTACTAGCGGCATGACTTTTCAAATTTTTGCTGTTTTGAGGGGCAGCACGATAATCAAGACTCGGCATGAACTTATTTGGGGTTTGAACGGTGGATGAGAATGCGATCACGACCCGTTGCACCTCTACAGTCCTGCGATCGCTCAAAAATCGGGAGCGTTTCTGAGCGATTTAACCCCCGCCACATCTTTGTCGTAAGCTAAAACAAAACTTGTAGGGGTGTGAGTAACATCGGAACCAAAACGCACGCTAAGCAGCTCTAACTATCTGTACCAGATAGACCTTGCCCTAATTAGCTCAAAAATACCATCTCTAAAACCTTTATGTGCCAATGGTTTTGACCTTAGCGTACATTACTTTTCCAAAACTACTCAAAGGCCGTTTCCGGTCGCCTGACTTAAGAAAGGGATGCAAAGAGCAAAGTTGTTGAGTATAAAATGACGCAAAGTTTTTACATTCAATGGCCACGTCGGAACCTTCTTAATATTCCAGTAGCGTGTAGTGCATTGGGCTATCTGAGCCTCAATGTCTTCCCGCTCTTGAGAGTCTTGCACGACTGTTAGCTGAGCTTGAAGATCAGAAATCCTGAAACTGAGGCCGCCTGCCTCTTTTAACAGCTGTATTCTTTGTGTTGCCATTTCCAAATGGAAAAGCCACAGGGGAACCGCAAAGGCCAATAGCTCGAAGGCGACAGCGATTGCTAGTAATCCTAAGTAAGGCGCTCTCCATTTTGCATACTGGGGCATTAAAGGAATAAGAATCCACCAAATGGCAAGGAATGCAGATGGAATGGCAGCCACCATTGCTTGGAAGAAATAAAAATCTCCTAAAGGGTTGAGTCCTCCAGCTGCATCTGGATGTCCAGGTTTGACTTTGATGGCTAAGCCTTCTTTTTTGAGAAATAGCTTCAACGTTCCATAAGAGGCCATTCGACCCAGGTATCGCCCTCCAACATAACCTCCCAACGTTTCCAGAACCATCAACAGCATTTTACTCAAACCGAAGGGCACTAGAAATGAGAGGAGGAGGGCTGTGCCGCAGACTAGCCCTCCTCGATGAGCCCAAACCTGGCTTCGTAGTTCAAGACGAGCCTGGACTTTTGATAGTTCATTTTGGGATGTCAGTAAGGTTCCTCGGTTGACTAAGCGGGTGAGTGCAGCAGTCAATGTCTGTGGAGTCTTTTGTGCCAACAGAATTCCAATAGTGAAGGTTGCAACGCCGGAGAGAAATAAAGAATCCCACTGGCGAGGATCGGTACCGTCTGTGATGAGAGAGCTTAGACAGTCTAAGACTAGAAGCCAGATGAGTAAGCCTGAACCATGGCTTCTTAGCCAATGCGCCATATTAGTGATCCAAGAAGCTAGTTCAGATGGAAGGAGTGTTAGTGCCTTCCATCGGGAAGAATTCCTCATAATTGGCCTCGTTTTTGGATACCTCAGTTGGAAGATAGATGCCTCATTTTGGAGTATGGCTTTTATCTTCGTCCCCTTCGCACAATATAGCGTTGGTCACTTGGCTTGAAGGTAGTGCTATTTCGTAAAGGATGAAGAATAATCGCCATTTTTAGAAGTCCGACTAGGTAAAGTCCCTATAATTAAGCTTTTTTCTCTGTCCTTTACATAAATGCACTACCACCTTGTCATATTTCCAGTTCATCATCGGCTATATTTGAGCGAAGACTATCCCTTGAATGAGCAGCTATGCACCTATGGACAACGACTCTCGTGAACAGAGGCTCAAAGATAATGAAGAATACTTCCGTCAGGTTCAGTCTTATAATACGACTTTATTACTGTCGGTTACGCTACCTTCTTTGCCCTCCTAGTTTTTCTCCAAGAAGAGGTTGAGAGCCCTCTTCTGTTCTGGGCTGGCCTCTCTATTTCTATCTCAGCAGCGGTCTTTGTGAGCTATGAGCTAATTACTAACATCAAGCTCGCGCTGAGCACGTACAAGTCTGGAGTCGAGGGCAGGCGTATTTTTCGTTACTGGGCCTTTTTCTTTGTTCCGTCAGTTTCATTGGCCGCGTTCGGTACAGTACTGCTGGTTTATGTGTTCCTCTCTAACCTCAGAACTTGAATAGTACTACTGACTGCATAATTGCTAGCTGCCCTGTGCCTACCGACAGAGTGATTGCTTTATGTTTGTTGTCTGTGTCAACCCCTACTTGGTAATGTCGAGCGCTGCCTTCAGTAGTTCAATATCCTTGTTGTCTGAAGTTATTAGGTCACCTTTCATTGAGAAAAATGCGGCAGCAGTCGATAGAGCGGTTGAGTAAGCTAGAAAAATGGCAGTGGGTTTTGCCGTCTGCTTTAGTTCTGAGCAGCGTGGTCGTTTGGGGTATCTACAAAGCTGAGTTTTTAGCTGGTTTTTGGGGACTCAAAAACGATGAGATTGCTGTCATTACAATTGAGAACGACAGGGACAGCCAAGCAGGTTTGCCTGAGACTATCACCGTCGTAGCCCCAAGCAAATCAATCTGGGATGGACTGGGATTGCTGGGTGTGCCGATAGTCTTAGTAATTTTAGGCGCTCGGTTTCAAAAAGCCCAACAAGAACAATCTGAGCGGCTATCGAAAGAGCAACGAAAGCAGGATGTTCAGTTATCGAAAGAGCAACGAGAGCAGGATGCAGACGAGACAAGAGAAGAGGTCTTACAGCTTTACATTGACCGCATATCAACACTCTTGATTGATAACAACCTGATGACAATTGCAAAGAAGAGGCACAAGGCTGTGGCTTCGAGAGCTAAAGGAATATTGGCGGTTCCTGGCAACACAGAGCAGGAAGAACTTCTAGAAGTTGCTATTGATGTAATACAAGCCAGAACATTGTCCATCTTGAGGCGTCTTGACCAGGATTCAGAACGGAAAAGCAGTGTCGTTCGATTTTTGGCAGAAGCTGACATTATTGGCAGACTAAAAATCAGACTTGCAGGGACTAACCTGAGCAGCGCTGATCTGGGTGGCATTGACTTGAGTCACATTAATCTGAGCGATGCCGACTTGACCTTTGCCCATCTGATCGATGCTGACCTGAGCAATGCCATCCTGGACAGGGCCAATCTGAGCGGTGCCATCCTGAACGAGGCCAATCTGAGCGGTGCCAATCTGGAAGGTGCCTATCTGAAAGATGCCGACCTGAGCGGTGTGAAGCTAATCGGTGCCAACCTGAGAAATGCCAACCTGAGCGGTGTCAATCTAATTGGTGCCAATCTGGAAGGTGCCTATCTGGACAGGGCCATCTTGATCTATGCCAAGCTGATTGGAGCCAACCTGGAAGGTGCCGACCTGAGCGAGGCATACCTGCGCGGTGCCGACCTGAGCGAGGCATACCTGCGCGGTGCCGACCTGAGTAAGGCTGGTCTGAGCGAGGCCTTCCTGTTCAAGGCATACCTGAGCGATACCAACTTGCGCGGTGCCAACCTGCGCGGTGCCAACCTGGGCGAGGCCGATCTGAGCAGTGCCAATCTGAGCAGTGCTAAAGGGTTAACAGCTAATCAACTTAAGACAGCGCTATTGTGCCGCACTCAGCTACCTGAAGGCATTGACCTAGATCCCAATCGCGATTGTGAAGCACTGGGTTATGAAAAACTAGGCATAGAGCCATAGCCCCACACGAACATCACCCCCACCGTATCCCTAGCGCCTGTCTGTCGCCATTCTGACAGCAGCAGCACTCATGGTCAGGGCGATCGCTCCCAATGGGGGGCCAGCCATAGCGATCGCACCCTACCCGGCCTCAGCCGTGCATTGCCGTCGCCAACAGCGCCAACAGTATAGGGATGTCGTTGAGAGTAATCAAGTAGGGAAAATTGGAGATAGCTCTACTATTTGCTAATAACAAGTGTTGTACGCACGGGATGAACTAGGCCAACTGATTGAATCGAGTAAAGGTGCGACTGCCTGCTGTCCTGGCTGCGGCAGTCGAGTTCGGCCAAAATGCGGTTCTATTATCACTCATCACTGGGCGCATATCAGTGGCGGCGACTGCGATATTTGGTCGGAGCCAGAAAGTGCATGGCACAAGGGATGGAAGGAGCACTTTCCAATGCACTGCCGCGAAGTCGTGATGGGAGCGAATAATGAACATCGAGCAGATGTGCGTCTCGATAGTGGCCTAGTACTCGAACTACAGCACAGCTCAATTTCAGCAGAGACGATAGCTGAGCGTGAACAGTTTTATGGCTTTATGGTATGGCTATTCGATGCGCAGGGCTTTAAGAAAAATCTTGAAATTCGGACAGGCTACTCGGCCTATACTACGCTTGCAGAGGATTCGCCGCTGGCGGGCATCGACGATTTAGCTAACTCCATTGAATCGAAAATACAAACCGCACAGACAAGGCTGATAGAATTCTCGGCGGCGTATGAGAGGGTAAAACGCCGTCTACAGGGTCTTTGTGTCAGCCTTTTAGAGAAGAGCTACTACCGGCAAGACAGTTCATATTCAATCATTGAAGCTTTTGGTAGCGGACGTGAAGGGCTTGTTGCTTTGACTGAAGCGGCGAATAAACACCGGCAGCTCATCAAAAAAGTCCTAGTCAACCTACCCTCTGGAGATCGAAAGAAACCACCCTACTTTTCCCTTGAGCCTTGGCACGTCTTTGACTATCTAATATCAGGTGAACTGTATGACATTCGTCGTATCCAGAAATTCCAGCGACGCTGGAAACAGCGAGTGTGGCCGCGTGCTTCTAGAGAACAGGAGTTTATCGTAGGGACAATTGCTCGGTTTATATGGTGCAACATAACTGCTTCTGCAAGTTGCTATACTCACGAACCGAATAAGGTGCTTCCAGTGGGCTGGGAACGCTCTGTGCGAAAAGACTGTTGGCAAGATGAGGCGATCGCTCCGATGATTGCCGATTCAGCTATGGAACGAGGA
>QBMP01000254.1:5427-6440 GCA_003242115.1 Phormidesmis priestleyi | reverse complement strand
GCTACATATTGCATTCAGCGAAGCGCTTTGGCTCATTAAGAAAAACCTTAAGTCCTAGCGCTTTTTAGGTTTTTCTGGCAAAGTAAAGCGAGGTCAAATTTCCTGGGAGGTTTGCCAAAATGACAGAACCTAGAAAATTCAATACTTTCAAGGTTTTTGACAGGCTTGACGGCAGCTCGTTTTCTCAAAACCGCAGCCCAAAATCAGACCTTTGCCAAAACCCACCGCGAAATCCTACTAGGATAAGCCCTCCAAAGCCCGGACGCGCCATCACCAAATCCCGACCATCGGGACTGAAACATCTAGGCATACGTCTAAGCGTGTGCAATCCAATTCACGCGCCATCACCAAATCCCGACCATCGGGACTGAAACGATTATGGAAAACATTGATCACAGACCACAGAAACGCACGCGCCATCACCAAATCCCGACCATCGGGACTGAAGCAGTTGCTGCTTAATGTAGACAGTGATAGCACCGACAGCGCGCCATCACCAAATCCCGACCATCGGGACTGAAACATACCGCTTAAAGCTGAGCAATAGTGCTTCGCGACGTACGCGCCATCACCAAATCCCGACCATCGGGACTGAAACAAAAGCTATCAATCGCGTTATCAATTTGAGCGCCTACGCGCCATCACCAAATCCCGACCATCGGGACTGAAACCAGTTTTTCGCTCAGTGAGTTCATTGGCCCATTGCCGCGCCATCACCAAATCCCGACCATCGGGACTGAAACAGCTAGAGGCACTGAGAGAGGAAAGAATGCAGCTTATCTACGCGCCATCACCAAATCCCGACCATCGGGACTGAAACTATCTTTTTTCTTCAGGCTCGTAGTGAACTTTAGCCGCGCCATCACCAAATCCCGACCATCGGGACTGAAACCTGCCTTCTGGCGTCACGATGGAAGAATATTCTGGGCGCGCCATCACCAAATCCCGACCATCGGGACTGAAACCATACGACAGCGCCTGACGCGGACTGAGCTGATAGCGCGCCATCACCA
>QBMP01000254.1:3245-5417 GCA_003242115.1 Phormidesmis priestleyi | reverse complement strand
AAACAGTCCTTGGGCTTCACTCACTGGCTAGATACAGACGGAGCGCGCCATCACCAAATCCCGACCATCGGGACTGAAACTGCTCACTGCACCGCAAATTTTAGTTGAGTATGACGCGCCATCACCAAATCCCGACCATCGGGACTGAAACCCTCTATTATCCCTGCTAATCTGTATGCTCCCATTCGCGCCATCACCAAATCCCGACCATCGGGACTGAAACCTTCGTAAATGTCTGGAGCATTGCCGCGATCGCTGCGCGCCATCACCAAATCCCGACCATCGGGACTGAAACCCCTCAAAACCCCTAGCTGAATAGACGTTCCATTCGCGCCATCACCAAATCCCGACCATCGGGACTGAAACTAGAACGCGGCCGCCGGTTTGCAGTCCCGGCGAAGGCGATTTACGCGCCATCACCAAATCCCGACCATCGGGACTGAAACCGCCATAAGCAAGTTGTGACGGCGGCGTATCGTCCGCGCGCCATCACCAAATCCCGACCATCGGGACTGAAACGTCTCTTGCTGGGGCTGCCAGCCACCATTCGGCGCGCGCCATCACCAAATCCCGACCATCGGGACTGAAACAGACAATAGGGGAGCTGGCTAGTAATATGCTGGCTACCGCGCCATCACCTAATCCCGACCATCGGGACTGAAACCTGAATCTGTCTGCCCCTTGTATAGTACGATTTGGATCGCGCCATCAACTAATCCCGACCACCGGGACTGATACCGAGCAACATTGAGCGATCGCCCATCCATTGATTCAAACCCTACCATCAGGCCATGCGATCGCGCTCAAGGTCATAAATAGCTTTCTCAATGCACCATTCAGGAGTTTTATCTGGATGGCGTTGGGCAGCGTGCTGAATTAACCGCTCCGCTATCTCGCGATTTCTCGTTAGCTCATTGAGCCGCTTAAACACAGGCGAACGGCTTGCTTGTGCTACCGGACGCCTAAGCAGAGATGATTTTTTCATTTCAGGGCTTGTTTTGGGCGATCGCACTCGTCTTCGCCGCTGTACCCTCTTTTTACCGTTCCAATCAAACCAGGGCACACCCTTTTCCAAAGCCAGGGCATAGCTCCACACCACCCACAGAAAAACGATGCCCAAAAATACAAATTCAAACATCGAGGCGTTCCATCACACACCCCTATTCTTCCCAAACTAGCAAACCCTAAAATGTCGTATATCCGCTGGCTTTTAACGGGATGACATTAATTTTTGAAGTGGATGTCAGGGAGATTACGAGCGATCGCCTAATTCCAACCATCGGCGCTAAAACGCTACGTCAAACTATGCCAAAACGGCGATGTATTTTAGCGCCAGCCCGCTGTTAGCTTAAGCTATGCTAAATTAGCTGCAAATTTGGAGATGCCTCACCCATGAATAACAATTTGACCCGCCTCGTGATATTGCTCTCTATCCTATTGCTGATTGCGTTTCCCTTTGCAGGCTTCGCACCACTGCTGCTCTTACTGTTTGCCGCCTTATTTGGCTGGGCTATTCAGCTCGCGACAACCATCATTAGCGCCACCGAAACAACAGAAAACGAATAGCATTCCTCTAATATCTCCTCTATCTCCTCTGGCTCCTACGGCATAGAGATCAAAAGCGTTACCTCCCAAAATCTCTTCTTTTAGGCGGTGAAAAAACTGAGTTAATTCGCTGTTATAGAAAGCGCAACTCAATTAAAAGGAGACTTTTTATGGTCATTTCTGCCGATCAAATTCCAGCGCAAACTCAAGATCGTCAGCCTGCCCTCGAATCGGAGATGACGCCATCGCCAATTTATGATCGCGACAGCTACAAAGGCAGCGACAAGCTAAAGGGCAAAGTGGCTCTAATCACTGGCGGCGACAGCGGTATCGGTAGAGCCGTTGCCGTCCTGTACGCCAAAGAAGGCGCTGACGTAGCGATTTCCTACCTAGATGAGCACGGCGACGCTGAGAAAACCAAAAAAGAAGTCGAAGCACTGGGCCAACGCTGCATTTTGATCCCTGGAGACATCAGCAGTGAGAAGTTTTGCCAGGAAGTGGTGCAAAAAACCGTTGATGAACTGGGCAAGCTCGACATTTTAGTCAGCAATGCGGCTGAGCAATACACTGAAAAAGACTGGGAAGAAATTGATGCAGCCCGCCTCGGCAGCATTTTTAGCACCAATG
>QBMP01000254.1:0-3235 GCA_003242115.1 Phormidesmis priestleyi | reverse complement strand
CACCAAAGCCGCCCTACCTCACCTCAAAGAAGGCAGCAGCATCATTATTACCACTTCTATCAATGCCTACAAAGGCAATGACTCGCTGCTGAGCTACTCGACCACCAAGGGCGCGAATTTGGCTTTCTTGCGATCGCTCTCCCAGCGCGTGCTAGACAAAGGCATTCGAGTCAACGGTGTTGCCCCCGGCCCCATTTGGACGCCCTTTATCCCCGATGCGATGCCCGCCGAAGCGGTAGAAGGCTTCGGTAAACAGGTGCCGATGAAGCGCCCTGGTCAGCCGGTAGAAGTCGCGACCTGCTTTGTGTTCTTAGCCTCTGAAGACGCCTCTTACATGACTGGCCAAGTGCTGCATCCAAACGGTGGAGTCGTTGTAGGCGGGTAGTTTATAGCTTGATTTCTGACGAAATCGAATTTTGGAGAGGGTTGCGGTTGTGTGCAGCGATCGCACCCTTCCCAGGCGATCGCACCGTCATCAGCTTAGATTTGGATGCTCAAACGATTGTAAAAGCGCACAAAAATAGAGTTCTCTGCTGACAACGGCGCTGATGAATTTTAGATCGGGGCGGAAAGATAGCTGAGGCAGCTTTCGGGCACTAAGCGGCATTCGCCTGCAAAAATTTGCTCTGTATTTAGCCAGAAGGCTTGATCGAGGCGATCATCCTCCACCAATTCAAAGCACCGATCTAGCTGATAGAACGCCGGATCGACAAATTTCGCCCGAAAGAGTTGAATCAATTCATGCTTAGGCTTGCCATTGAGCGTAAAAATATTGTCTAAGCAGCCCAGATATTCAACATCGCTCAGCTCTGCTTTAATTTCTTCAGCAAACTCCCGGTTCAGAGCCGCTGCGCTGGTTTCCCCAAAATCAATGCCGCCGCCCAAAAAACGATAAAAGGACGCTTTTGTTTTAGAATCTTTGCCTTTACTCACAAACACATGCCCCTGATGCTCAATTAGGCCAAGGGCAATTGGTCGAATTCGCTTAGCCACGATAGATACTCCTTGGGGCAATCGTCACAGCCATCAGTCGATGATCTGGTGATAATTGGGTGCATTTAATCGGGAAAGGCCGCTTCAGGATTTTCTGAAGGGGTTGGCCAATCTTCATTTTCACCGCCAATGGCGATCGCCCTAATCTCCACAAAGTCCTTACTAAACTGCCGCACGGTATTAACTAGCACATCTAGCGCTAAGGCATCGGTCGTGCCCAAGTCGAACCAGCAGCGCGCCCACAGCCCTTGAAATTCTACTTCGCCCATGTTGTGCATGAGTGAAAGCAGCGATCGCTCCGACTCTTCTTCATCGTAGTCAAAGTAGCTAATATCCACGCCCGTCTCCTGCACCTGAAGGTTTTCGGCATTAAAGCCGCCCAACTTCCCCAGGAAAAACCACGAGGAAAAAATCTCCTCGACATACTGCTGCTCAGCGACGGACGGCACGGTTTCAAACTCTAGCCAAATCCACACATTAAAAAAGTCGCACTCACGAAACTGAACCTGCACGCTGGTTTACCCTATATCAACTAATATGCACTATACAGATCTAAGTGGGCTGAGCGCCGTCTGAGTCTGTTTTTTCCTGAAGACACTTTTCTTCTATGCTGCATTTACGCGATCTGAGCTATCATCCTGCCGCCAGTGCGATTCCAATTCTTAAAGCGGTGTCTTTCGATCTCGCCCCCCAGCAGCTTGGGCTGATTATTGGCCCCAGCGGATCGGGCAAAAGTACGCTGCTAGAAATTTTGGCAGGGCTAGCGGTGCCCACCAGCGGAAAAATTTTGTGGCGCGATCGCCCGATTTTGCCCGAAGCCCTTCAGCAGCTTGGCGGCTTGGTCTTTCAGTTTCCCGAACGCCACTTTTGCGGCCACACCGTCTTTGAAGAACTCCGCTTGGGCCACCCCGAACTCAGCTCCGATAGAGTCTCTGAAGCCCTTGCCGCCGTCGGGCTTGGCGATCTCTCCTTGCAGGCGTCTCCCCAGCAGCTCAGCGGCGGTCAGCAGCGCCGCCTCGCTCTCGCCGTGCAGCTCATTCGTCAACCCTACCTGCTTTTGCTCGATGAACCCACCGCCGGACTCGACTGGTCTATGCGTCAGCAGCTCGTTAGTCTGCTCGGTGAACTCAAGCAAAAATGGAGCCTATTAATTGTTTCTCACGACGCCGAAGATCTGATAGACATTGCTGATCACTGCTGGACAATCTCTCACGGTCAGCTTAATGTGGCTAATCGAGAAAGATTATAAAGTGACCCTATGACCGACACCCTGCCCGCGCATTTAGACCTGTGGCAACAAACCCTTCACTGGCAGCCGAACGCCGAGCAGCGATCGCTCTTTCAAGCCCTCTACGACCAAATCGTCGAATGCAATCAGCGTTTCAACCTCACCCGCATCACCACCCCTGAAGATTTTTGGGAAAAGCATCTGTGGGACTCTCTCAGCGGCTTAGCGCCCTGGCTGTCTGAAGCCTCTGAGGATTCTGAAGATTCTGAAGGTTCCAAAAATCCCGAAGATTTTGAAGCAGTAGAAGCGCTCGATCCTAACGATTCTGGCCCTATTCGCCTAATCGACATTGGCACAGGTGGCGGCATTCCCGGCATTCCAGCGGCGATCGCGCTTGGCCTTACGCAAGGCAATGTCGATCTCACCCTGGTCGATTCCACCCGCAAAAAAATTCAGTTTTTGCAAGTAGCCTGCCAGCAAATGGGACTAAAAGCCACCTGCCTCGCCGACAGAGCCGAAGCGCTAGGTCAGCACTTCGCCCACCGAGAGCAATACGACTTGGCCTTGGTGCGAGCCGTGGGCTCAGCGGCGACCTGCGCCGAATACGCCATTCCTTTGCTAAAGGTGGGCGCTCAGGCGGTGCTGTTTCGCGGTCAGTGGAGCGTAGAAGATACTGAAGCGCTAGCCCCTGTGGTGGATTTGCTGGGCGGCGAAATCACCGATCTGCAAAGCTGGAAAACGCCGCTGACCCAAAGCATTCGTCACTGCATTTTTATTCATAAAGAAAAACCCACCCCCTCAGATTTACCGAGAGCGGTGGGTGTGCCTAGCAAAAAGCCGCTAGATTGATCTGATTGGTTGGCCTTAGCCCTGGTTTTTAATCGTCATCACCTCCACAATTTTCAGAGCCATTTCGTCTGGAATGGCCAAAATTTTGCGTAAATCATCAATAAAGGCTTTTTCTTCAACCGAAACAGTGCCATCTGCAAATACCAAATCGACCGCTAGTGCAAA
>QBMP01000253.1:3486-6448 GCA_003242115.1 Phormidesmis priestleyi | reverse complement strand
CACAGCGCTATGGTTGTGGCTAGGCGTTCGCTGGATGAAGCAGCCTTCCATTCATCTGTGGGGCGATTTGATGGTGGGCTTTGGCTGGACTTGGCTAGCAGGCTCAGTCTATTGGGGCTGGTTTCGCACCAATCCCTATGTGCATCTGCCGTTAGAGGCAATCAGCCTGCCGATGGTACTAGTGCTGATGTTCTATGGCAGAGCCAAAATCGGCAATTATTTTTATTTGGGCTCTCTAATCGGCACCGCAATCACCGATCTTTACTTTTACTGCGTGGGCCTAATTCCCTACTGGCGGCAGCTGATGGTCAGCCCACCAACCGAAGCTGGCCAAATCTTGCACAGCGCCCTATTGCGTATGGAGACTTACGAAGGCGTAGGATACGCCATTGTGCTGTTAGCTCTGCTGATTATGCTGGGAACCATTCCCATGAGATCGAGTAGCACCAAGTGGTGGGCTTTTAGCGGCGCTATTTTGAGCACTATTTTGGTCGATAGTCTGTTTTTTGTAGCCGCAATCTTTGCTTAGCCTTCTTAAGGGTCTTTCAGTTCTCTTGGCTGACGAGAAAATGCTTGATTCAAGGCGATCTGCCGAGGGTCTAGCCGGAAAAAGCTAGCTTATAACCGTATAAAGAAGCAGATCACTCCAATTCGACTGTTGAGTAATCAGCAGCACTCAGTAGGATTACGTTGGTGCAAATGCGGGCAATGAATATAGGCTATTGCCATCGCCTTAGCAATTTTTGATATCTGGGCTGATGTTCAGAGTAG
Organism: Phormidesmis priestleyi; assembly: GCA_003242115.1. GTDB lineage: Bacteria > Cyanobacteriota > Cyanobacteriia > Phormidesmidales > Phormidesmidaceae > Phormidesmis > Phormidesmis priestleyi_A. The sequence goes on along the minus strand of QBMP01000253.1, from coordinate 5,677 downwards.
ATGCATATCTCGGTGCGCTTATTGTAAGGATAAAAAATTCTGAAAAGGTCTTGATTAGTAATTGTGACAACTCCTGAGACCTCTACAAAACTTGGCCCCTGTCTATTCCTTAAAACTGAGGGCACTCCACAGCGATTGCCACTTGCTGGTAACAACTGCTGGACGGTCGGGCGTAACGACGACAATAGCTTTGTGCTAGGCGATCGCTGGATATCGCGCAACCATGCCATGATTCAGTGCATGGACAGCGGCGAGTTTTATCTGATTGATCTCGGCAGCCGCAACGGTTCTTTTCTTAATGGTCGCCGGGTCAGCGTCCCGGTCACGCTGCACAATGGCGATGCCATCACCTTTGGTCAAACCGAACTTAACTTTTACTGCCCAACTCTGGCCGCCAAAAACGCTGAAGAATTTGGCGAAACCTATAATTTCACAGCCACCGCTGCGCTAGATGTCAGACGGCTGATTTCTGTGCTGGTCGTTGATATTCGCGATTATACGGTTATGACCCGTCAGCTCAATGAAGAAGTGCTTTCTGAAGCGATTGGCACCTGGTTTCGCTACGCTGGAGAAATCATTGGCGAATACGGTAGCTGGGTCGATAAATATATCGGCGATGCAGTCATGGCTGTCTGGATTCATGGCACCCAAGAAGTCACTCCCCAATCAATGTGCCAAATCGCTACGGCTATCAGCGAACTCAACCGGATGACTGGCAAACTGCACGAAGAATTTCCACTGCCCTTTCCGCTGCGCATTGGCGCAGGGCTCAATACCGGCTATGCGATGGTTGGCAACTCAGGCAGCAGCAGCGATCATCCCGACTACACACCGCTCGGCGATACGGTCAATGCCGCCTTTCGGTTTGAAAGCTCTACTAAGCAATTAGGGCTCGATCTGTCCGTCGGCGAAACCACTTACAAAGCGCTAGAGCAGCTTGGCGTCAGTAAACAAACCTTCAAACGCTACGCCGTCGATCTCAAGGGTTACGATCAGCCTTTAGTCACCCACGGCTGCGCCTTTTCAGATTTAGATAGATTTCTAATCGCCTATACCCGCCAAAACCCCCAATAAACTGCCAATAAACCTCTAGTAAATCCTTCCTCCTGTAGAGGGTGACCCGCAAAAATGATATCCTCAAGCTAATATGCTGGACATATGCTGAGAGTAGATTTAGCAAAAGGATTTGAGCGGATGAAAGACGGTATGAAACGAGCGCTGAGCACTTTGGCAGCTATGATCATTGTGATCAGTTCGCTGCTAGTAGGCACGCTTGGTGGTACAGTGCAGCCCGCAGCGGCGGCGATCAATTTGAGTAGTATAAGCGCTGCAAACGGCATGGCGCTACTGGCCAATGCAGGTGGTAAAGAGCTACGTAACTCCATTGATGACAAGCTAGCGACTGAGTACGGCAACAAAATTGATGTCAACAACACCAACATCGCATCGTTTAGAAAATTTCGTGGGCTGTATCCGACTATTGCTGGAAAAGTTGTCTCCAACGCTCCTTACGACAGCATTGAAGATATCTTAAGCATTCCTAGTCTTAGCGATATCGAAAAAGATCGTCTGCAAAAAAACATTGATATTTTCACTATTTCTGATCCTGATCCGGCGCTAGTAGAAGGCGCTGATCGCTTTAATAACGGTGTGTATAAGTAGGCGCGCGATCGCTCACCGCATTAGCCGTGCCCTTTTCAGAAAAAGTTAGAAAAGCACCTGACAAAAACACCTTTGGCTAGCGTCAGCCGAAGGTGTTTTTAATTTAATTCTCACATTTGCAGGAGCCTTTTTTGTTGGCTAATTCCTCTTTGCAGAGTGGCCCCAATCCTTCTTTTAGCCATTCTGGTGATCCATCTGAAGGCTTTGATGTGCTGGTAATTGGCGGCGGTGCGGCGGGGCTATATTCAGCGCTTTGTTTGCCCAGCACCCTCAAGGTAGGGCTAGTGACCAAAGATAATCTGAGCGTTTCCGCGAGTGACTGGGCTCAAGGGGGCATTGCCGCTGCGCTTTCGCCTGAAGACTCTGCCGAACTTCACATTGCAGATACGCTCAGGGCCGGTGCGGGGTTATGTGAGCCTGAGGCGGTGAAGCTGTTAGTCGAAGAAGCGCGATCCTGCATCGAAGCATTGGTGAATTTGGGAGTGGCGTTTGATCGCAGCGGTGAGCAGCTAGCGATGACGTTGGAAGC
>QBMP01000253.1:0-3458 GCA_003242115.1 Phormidesmis priestleyi | reverse complement strand
CTCGTAAGCGAGTGATTCACGCCGCTGATACCACCGGCCATGCGATTGTTTCGACGCTGGCTTTGCAGGTGCTGAACCGAAAAAATATTCAGGTCTTTAATCAAACCTTTGTGCTGGATCTATGGACGGATGAAACGGGCTGCAAGGGCGCTTGTCTGTCGCAAGATCGGGCGGATGGTCAAATAGAAGCCGCTCATTTGAATGCGCCGCCCCAGATATTTTGGGTGCCAGCGCGAGCGGTGGTGCTGGCAACGGGCGGCGGCGGACAGGTATTTTCGCAAACGACGAATCCGGCGGCAAGTACCGGCGATGGAGTCGCTATAGCTTGGCGAGCAGGCGCACAAACTCGCGATTTAGAATTTTTTCAGTTTCACCCGACTGCTCTAAGTAAGCCGGGTGCGCCGCGTTTTTTAATCAGCGAAGCGGTGCGCGGTGAAGGGGCTCACTTGCTAGATGGCCAGGGCTATCGCTTTGCTTTTGACTATCATCCAGAAGGAGAGCTAGCCCCTAGAGACGTGGTGAGCCGCTCTATTTTTAGCCATTTGCAAAAAGCTACCGTACCCAATGATCGCGTCTGGCTAGACCTCAGCCCCATTGATCCAGATCGCATCCGCTATCGCTTTCCCAACATTATTCGGGTGTGCAAGCACTGGGGCATTGATGTATTTAACGAACCGATTCCGGTATCGCCTGCGGCTCACTATTGGATGGGCGGCATTACCTGCGATCTCAGCAGCGAAACCACGATTGCCCACCTCTATGCCGTGGGTGAAAACGCCAGCACGGGCGTTCATGGCGCTAATCGGCTGGCGAGTAATTCTTTGCTAGAGTGCTTGGTTTACGGCGCGCAGCTAAAGCACATTCGACTGGCATCGGCTTTAGAAAAAGTGCCTCAAATGTCTGAAGAAACCGCTATAGACATGACTGCGGTAGGGAGTAAGTTGGAGGGCGAATGGCTCAAAGCACTGATTATGTGGCGATCGCATTTGCCGCAGTTAGTTTGGCAAAATGCGGGAATTTGCCGCGATCAAGCGCGATTAGAGGCCGCGCTCGATCAGGTGAGGCAATGGCAAATGCAGTTCGATCAGCTTTCGATTACGGCGGCGCTGACTTTGCAGCCGGGTGAAACGGTTAAGCTACCGCCATCGGTAAGCGCCGAGCATGTGCGGCTGTGGGCAGAGGTGCGAAATCTGTTGGCGATCGCAATTCTGATTCTCAAAAGCGCTGCCTTCCGCACCGAAAGCCGAGGCGGTCACTACCGCAGCGACTATCCGCTGAGCGACCCGCATTGGCTTGGCCATACCGTCATTGAAGGGGACTTAGTAAAACAAGCAGCTTCTGCCACAGCCCTATAAAGCTGTACCTTTGGAGATATTTTCTAAAGCTAGTTTTGGCCTGATGATTGTGAGGCTATAGCTATCATCCTCTTATTTCAATTCAAGACTACCTAGAGTACTTTAAATTTATGTCTGTACCCAACGGCGTGATGATGCAATACTTCCACTGGTACAACGAACCTGATGGAACCTTGTGGAACGAACTCGCCGAAAAAGCTGAAGATTTAGCTCAAGCGGGCATCACCGCTCTATGGCTCCCGCCTGCCTACAAAGGAACTGGCGGTGGCTATGACGTTGGCTATGGGGTCTATGACATATATGACTTGGGAGAGTTTGATCAAAAAGGCTCTGTGCGCACCAAGTACGGCACTAAAGATGAGTACATCAATGCCGTCGCAGCCGCTAAACAAGCTGGCATTGAAGTATATGCAGATGTTGTCCTGAACCACAAGTTAGGTGGAGATGCTGAAGAAGAGTTTCCCGCCACCCCTTACTCGCCTGACAATCGCAATGAAGCCATTGGCGATATGGTCAACATTAAAGCTTGGACAAACTTCAGTTTTCCGGGTCGTCAAGGCAAATATTCTGAACTGGAATGGCATTGGTGGCACTTTAACGCGGTCGATTATAACGCTTATGAAAAAGGCGAATTCGAGGCCGTCTACCTGTTCGAGGGCAAGCATTTTGACGAACAGGTCGATCTTGAAAAAGGCTGCTTTGACTATCTCATGGGCTGTGATTTGGATGTGAATCATCCTGAAGTACGCGAAGATCTGCTGTACTGGGGTGAATGGTACGTTGATACCGTGGGGATTGATGGGGTTCGCTTTGATGCGGTCAAGCATGTGCAGGCAGGCTTTTTCCCAGATTGGCTTCAGCATGTGCGCAAGCAAAGCGGCAAGCGCCTATTTGCAGTGGGTGAATATTGGTCCTACGAAATTGAAGCGCTGCATCACTTTATTGATGTCACTGGCGGCGATGTAGCCTTATTCGATGCCCCTTTACACTACAACTTTAGAGAAGCCAGTAAAGACGGCAACAAGTATGACATGCGTACTATTTTTGACAACAGCTTGGTCAAAGATCAGCCTACTTTAGCCGTTACGCTTGTAGACAACCACGACTCGCAGCCGCTGCAATCTTTAGAATCTGTTGTAGAACCTTGGTTCAAACCGCTGGCCTATGCGCTGATTTTGCTGCGTCAGGGCGGCTATCCTTGCATCTTTTACGCCGATTACTACGGCGCACACTACAAAGATCATGGCAAAGACGGCCAAGAATACGAAATTTGGCTCGACAGCCATCAGTTTTTAATTGATAGATTTATGGAGGCAAGACGCACTTACGCTTATGGCGACCAGTACGACTACTTTGATCATGCCAACACAGTTGGCTGGACAAGGATAGGAACAGAAGAATTTCCCGGTGGCATGGCGGTTGTCATTAGCAATGGCGACGAAGGCACCAAGTGGATGGAAGTGGGTCACCCTAACACCACTTACAAGGACATCACTGAGCACATTGATGAGCCAGTGACTACCAATGAAGAGGGCTGGGCCGATTTTGGCTGTCAGGCAGGCTCTGTTTCAGTTTGGGTACCTAGCTAAAAAGCTGGGTATCAGCAACTTTTTGATCTTTTTTTGACGAGGTAATTTAACCATGAATCAGCGAATTTTTCTATTTATTCAAGCGGCTGTTAAGCAAGTCGCGATCGCGCTAGTCGGAATGGTCATGTTTTTGGGTTTGATGCAGCCTGCGGCCCAAGCGGTGCCAGCGTTGATCATGCCCGATACTGAACCCACCCTTTCAGCAGAGAGTCTTGAGCAAAAGCGGGCTGAACGGCGTGAGCTGCAAAGCAAAGCTTCTGAAGCTGCTAAAGCTGAAGAAGAGGCCAATTCTGCCGGTGAAACCCTGACTGAAAAGCTCAACTTGGATGAGATTGTTGAAGAAAATGAGATTGTTGATGGCGTAAAAAAGGCGATCAATTCAGATAAGTAGGCCAGATTCAAAAAAACCGTGCATTGAGAATAGCTATTCAATGCACGGGTCAATGCACGGGCAGCAGCTAAGTAGGGCGATCTAATTAAATTACGGATACAGCGAACTCACTGCATTCGCCCC
>QBMP01000252.1 GCA_003242115.1 Phormidesmis priestleyi | reverse complement strand
GACTGCCTACGCCAGTGAAGCAGAACAACAACAGATGATCGAGGCTGGGTTTCAAGCCCATGCTGCCAAACCCATCGAGCCGGTTCAATTAGCACTGCTTGTAGCAAACCTAGCGGGACGAGCTTAGGAAATTGGTTTTTTTGCACAACGCCTCGAAAAGGTATAGTTCGCGATGAGATGATCGAGACTCATCCTTTGGATAGCTGCTGGGCAACGCAACTAAGCGACCTCCTTTTAATAGGCTGAATTCACCTACTCGAAAGCGTTACAGCCATTTTAATTAGATCGAGTGCCGAGCGGTGAGTCTCATGAAATTTCAGGCGTTTTAGCCACCTTAAAACATTACTGGTTAGGCCAAGCATAGTCCGCCGCTCAGAGCTGTCATGAGACTCACCGTAAGATTTAGCTACTTGCCAAAGAGCAGATGAATCATCGATATAGTTCATCCGTATTAAATTGCCCCATTTCGCAGCTTCGCTACTTTAGGGCCAGTTAGGCTGTCTGGGAGTCTTTTATAAGTCAAGATAGCGCTTGCTTGCTCAGTAAACTAACGATCGCTACCACCAACTGATCGGGCTCGATGGGCTTAGCAACGTGTTTCTGAAAACCTGCCGCGATCGCTTGTTGCCGATCAATTTCTCCAGCGTAGGCAGTTAGCGCGATCGCCGGAACCCGCCCGCCCTGCTCCGGTGACAGAGACCGCACCTGTCTAAGCAACGTATAGCCATCGACCTCTGGCATTCCAATATCACTCACCACCATATTGGGCTGAAATGACTCCAGAGCGGTGAGAAATTCAGCGGCAGAGGCGACGGACATCACTTCGGCTCCAGCCTGAGCCAGCATCACCGAAAGGAATTCGCGGCTGTCTGGCTCGTCGTCAATGCTCAGCACACGGATACCGGTTAGATCCAGGTTTTGCTCTCGCGATGAGCTAGATTGATCTCTCTTTGCGTTGACGTTGAGCAGGGGTAGCCTGACGGTAAAAGTAGCGCCTTTCCCTTCTCCAAGACTGTCAGCGATGACGGTGCCGCCGTGGGCTTCGACCAGTTGATAGACAATCGCCATGCCTAACCCCAGCCCGCCGTGGTTGCGAGTCACAGAAGCATCTTCCTGGCGGAAGGACTCAAAGATGTGGGGCAAAAAGTCTGGACTGATGCCTTTGCCCGTGTCTGTGATGGTGATCTGCGCTTGGTTGTCGATTTGCTCTAGCCGAATGTCGATGCGGCCGCCGCTGGGCGTAAACTTGACCGCGTTGGTGAGCAAGTTCCAGACTATTTGCTGGAGCCGAACGGCATCTCCGGATACTTGTCTGATATCGGAAAGCACGGGATGAATCTGAATGGACTTGGCGATCGCGGCAGTCTGCACGGTGTCGATGGCGGACTCAATCACCAATAACAAATTGACAGGAGCCATATTCAGACTCAGCTTGCCGCGCAACACGCGAGCCATATCGAGCAGGTCGTCGATCAATTGACATTGCGCTTTGGCATTTCGCTCGATCGTGGCTAACGCTGTGATCGTTTTGGCGGCATCAAGTTTGCGAGTTTGCAGCAGTTTTGTCCAGCCTAAGATCGGGTTGAGGGGCGATCGCAACTCATGCGAGAGAATGGCTAGAAACTCGTCTTTGATGCGGTTGACTCGTTCTGATTCTGCTAAGGCAGCTTGTTTCTGTTGTAGGATACGCTCACGATCGCGTTCAACTTGAACGCGATCGTGAGCGTATCATAAGAGATGCCAACTAGCCCGATCACCTCTCCAGCTTCGTTGTAATAGGGTGCTTTCATCACCAAAAAGATGTTAATTCCATCGGCAGATTCTTCTACCACTTCCATTTGCCCCGATGACATAATCCGCTGGTCATTTTCCATCACTCGCACAGCATCTTCGGGGGATGAGTAGAGATCGCTATCGTAACGACCAATCACCTCAGCAGCCGTTTTGCCCAAGGCGGTAAGGGTAGCTGGATTGGCATAAATAATTCTTCCTTGCCGATCTTTGACAAAAATTGGTGTGGGGACGCACTTATTGATCACATCCAAAATGGCATTCTTTTGCCGCAACTCTTCTTCGGCACGTTTTTGCTCTGTGATATCCCGCGAAGTCGATAAAATCTGGACGACTTGTCCCGCACCATCGCGAATTGGTGTGACCACTACATCCCACCATTTGGGGTTGCCCTTGACAGTCGCACAAAAGCCCTGAAATTTGCCGATTTCACCAGACTTCGCTGCTGTGAATGCCGCTTCTGCCGCTTGCCGCTGTTCACTTTCCCAGAAACAGAGCCACTCTGAATTTAGGTAGGGAGTCAGGTCGTCAATCTCTAGCAGACCCATGCCCCCGATATTCATGTATAAAAGTTGTGCGTTCAAGTCAAGAACTTTGATGCAGTCACTGCTGCTTTCTAAAACGCGGTTCTTAAACTCTTCGCTATGCTGTAAGGCTTCTTCTACCCGTTTGCGATCGCTAATATCTGAGATAAAGCCAACTAACTCAACAATTTTACCCGCCCCATTCCGTTTTAGCTTGCCCTTTTCCCATACATCAATCCAACGACCATCCGTATGGAGCACTCGATATTCATATTGGTAGCGATCCTGACCATTCTCAATTTGGGTAAAAAACGATTCGATATTGGGCTGGTCTTCAGGGTGAATCAAGTTAAACCACCATTCTGAAGTGGGAGGTGCATCCTTTGCCTCAACCCCAATTAAATTAAACAAGCCATTGGAGCGAAAAACAAAGTTAGTGTCCATACTCCATTCAAAAATAATTCCCTCTACTGCCTGCGTTGCTGCTTCAAAACGTTGGTTAGCTTTTGCTAAGGCAGCTTCAGAACGGATGCGCTCGATCTCGATGTAAATTCGCAAAATCAATTCACCCATCAACTCTAGTTCGTCCTCCCGCCAGACGGATGGCACTCGGCGATGGACTCCCATCAAGAATTTCAACTGACCGTCACTTATATATGGTATGGAGACAGAGGAGAGAATTTGCCAAGACTCGTAAGCAATTCCGTTATCTTTAATGTTTGGTTCTGCTCTCACATCGGAGATGGCAACTTTTTGTCCAGCTTTGAGCTGTTGCAAAGCGATATCGCTGTGGTATTCCGAGAGGCGATGGATGCCCACAGCATTGGGAATATCGCTATCGTTGTTGGTATTGAAAGTTCGGGCTTCATCGGCGGCAACATCTACATCAGCAAAGGCGACAATCGAAGAATCAAACCACAGGCGGATCTTCTCCCCTACTACATCCATAATCTGATCGATATCTTCGATGACGGCAAGGTCTTTTTGGATCTCGGCAAGAAAATTACTATTGAGTTCTCGCCGCTTAAGATCTTCAATATCAAGACAGGAACCAATGTAGCCTAAGAATTCTCCTTCTGGGGTAAAACGGGGGTGAGCTGTATCCACAAACCAACGGTACTGACCATCAAAGCGTCTGAACCGATATTCCATTCGGAACGGTTCTCTGGCATCAAAGGCGGTGAAATAAGTATCTAAACAAAATTGCAAATCGTCGGCATAGACTCCTTCTGCCCAACCATTACCCATTTCTTGCTCTAGCGTTCGTCCCGCATAATCTAACCAAGGCTGATTGAAGTAATTGCAGAGTTTATCAGTTCCAGACATCCAGATTAAAACTGGAGCGGTATCCGCCATATCTCTAAAACGAGCTTCACTTTCAGATAAGGCTTGTTCGGCACGGGTGCGACTAATGCGTAGATAAAGCCTTGCCGTTAATTCATCAATAAGTTCTACTTCGTCCGCACGCCAATTAGAAGGTTCGCGGCGGTGACATCCCAGCATAAACTTCCACTGACCGTTGCTTAAATGGGGTGAATGGATGACAGAACGAACTTGATAAATCTCATAGGCAGCGCCACCGTCTTTGATCTCTGGATCGGTGGTCACATCGTCAATAGTTATAGTTTGCCCTGCTTTGAGTTTGCCTAAATGAATTTCACTAAGATAGTCACCAAGACTGTGAGTGGAGACTGAGTCAAGAATATCGGCATCACGATTGTTGTATACAACCATTGCTTCATTGGTAGCGGTATTAATATCGATAAAAGCCAGAATAGAAAAGCTAAAGAAGCAACGGATCTTTTCGCCAACCACGCTCATAATTTCGGTAGGATCTGACAAGATTACTAGATCTTTTTGAATTTCAGCCAGAAATTTATTGTTGAGTTCTTGGCGTTTACGATCGCTGACATTTTTTACTACGCCATACATCCTTACGGGTTCGCCCTTGTCGTTATATTCAGAGGCTGCTCTAGTCCAGATCCAGCTAGTTTCTCCATCTATGCGCTGAATGCAACATTCTACTTCCCAATTCGTATGATTGGCGATCGCCGTCTCAAATTCTGCATTTACCCACTCGCGATCGCGGGGAATTACATGAGATAAAAACATCGCATAGTTCCATTCGGGCAGAAGCAGATCGTAACCAAAAATGCGATCATGCTCAATCGAACGCCAAGCCTGCTTGCTAACAAGATCTAAATCCCATACGCCCACATCTCCTGCTGCCAAGGAAATCTCTAAACGCTCTTGGATCAGCTTTACTCGTTCTTGAGCAAGTTTGCGATCAGTAATATCGGTAAATAAAACCCCAAATCTAAATTCTTGAGGTGCATCTATCGGAAAAGCTTTTACCTCAAACCAACTCTTCATAGCCTTAACTTCATGCTCAATAAGTACTGACTCTCCAGTCAAAACCACCTTGCCATAGGTTTCTATCCAAAAAGGTTCTATATCGGGCATAATCTCTAGCGCAGTTTTTCCAATCACATCTTTCAGTCCAGTAATTGGCTCAAACAGGCTATTAGTTTCCAAATAACGATAATCTACTGGCTTTAGTTCACTATCAAACAACATTTCAAAGATGACAAAGCCCTTATCCATCTCATTCAATAGAGTATCGTGGCGTTGCTGAGCCTTAAAAAGAGAAGGATGGGGATCCTCGGAGGAAGTTTTGGCGCGATCAATCTCAATTACCAAAAGTTCTACGGCGGCTTGCAACTCTGCTGACCAAGTTTCGGCTGCACCCAAGGGAGTTTGCGACCAATCATAGGCACTCACCAAGGTTCCGATTTCGCCAGTTGACAGATCTTTCACAGATTATCCCCTTGATTAAATATTTTGCTCAGGGTTGGGTATCCAAATTAGGTAAATTCTTACAAAATTTACTTTGATTAATTTAGCAGAAATAGTTCAATGGCACTGACTTAAGGAAGCTATTAATAGCCAAAACCCTTTCAATAGACCTCTTGCATAATTACTTTTGTGATATGCTGATGGGTTTTAAATAAAAGGGCCTTTGCCTACACTGTTTGGATGTCCCTAGCTAAAGTGCCGGTATTAAAAGAATTCGGCAAAGCCTTTAATAGTACCATTAAATCATTTCTGCAAGAGGTCTATTTATTACGATTCATCGGTCTAGCGGCGATCATCTTCGCTCACTCAGGCCCGCCAGGACTTCTATTCCAGCTTAGAAATTTTGATGTGCCGTTGATGGTGTTGGCGTCGGCTATGTCCTTCGACCTCAGCTACCGGGCGGGCTATCCTTATCTGCAATATGTTTTCAAAAGGATAAAGAGGCTAGCCTTTCCCGTTTGGCTATTCCTGACGTTCTACTTTCTGGGGCAGTTCGCCATCCTTCACAGCGGCGCTGAGTTGAGCCTGAAAGCGATACTCGGATCGTATGCCTTGATTGATGGGATAGGCTACGTTTGGATAATTCGCGTATTCCTTCTAGTGGCTTTGGCTGCGCCGATTCTGTGGACTTTCCACAAAAAGACGCCTCAAGATAGCAGGTTCTTCGGGTCGATCGCGATCGCTACTGTTGCCTACGAGCTGCTGCGATTCATCGTCTTTCCTCACATCCAAGGCGGGCCTAATCAGCTGGCCTCTCTATTCATTATTCAGCCGATTCCCTATTTCATCGTCTTCCTCATCGGCCTACGTATGCGCATGATGGGTAAGGCGCAGATCTATACCTTGGCGGCTGTCAACTTCGCTGCATTTGTCGCCATCGGCACCGGGCTGTATTTGCACTCAGGCGGGATAGTTCAAACGCAGGTCCTAAAGTATCCGCCCGAGCTTTACTACATCAGCTATGCCCTATTCATCTCGACCTTGCTATGGCTGCTCAGCCGCCAAATCTGGAACCGTTTAGAGCAGGTCAGGGCTAAGGGCTTAGTGCTATTCGTGGCGAGTAATTCGATGTGGATTTACCTGTGGCATATCCCTTTTGTGAAAATGGTTCAAGCTAACTTTCTATCAAAATATCTGATTGTATTCAGCGCGGCGTTCGCCATCGTTTACCTGCAAAATTGGGTCGTGAGCAATCTGGTTCTGCCACGACTCCACAGCGACCGAAGCCGCAAAAGTGTCAAAGCTCTACTTATGGGCTAAACGCCAACCCATAGCGATCGCCCACACCCCAAACA
>QBMP01000251.1 GCA_003242115.1 Phormidesmis priestleyi | reverse complement strand
GTATCCGCTCTAAATTTAGCATCGCTGGCCTCAGATATAGTTGCTTTATACTACCGTCTATTTCCCAACAGGTCTATTAGCTTGTAATGAAAAAGTCCAACTATGTTCAACTACAGGAGTCCCTGGATTTCGATGCTACGAATCAATCGATCATCAAAAGATTGAAAACCGTGTTTCTCTGTTCAATCTTTCCTCTGTTCAATCTTTTGATGGTTTAGCAGGCTGTAAAACGGTTCGTAGACCCAGCAAAATTAGCCCCATGCTGAGGATCATCCAAGGGGTGACGGGTTCAGCGAAAAATAGCCAAGCCAACAGCGCTACCCACACCGGCACACCGCTGTAGACAATGCTGGTAGATTTGGTGGGCCCAATGCGCTGGGTGCTGAGCGTGAAGAGCAGGTAGCCGATGCCGGAAGCGCCAATACCCATGTAGAAGACGCCTAAAATAGCGGGCCATGAGAGGGTCGGAAATCCTGTTTTGATCAACGTTGGTAAGACTAAGATAAAAAGCTGCGCGACGCCGAATAGGGCTCCGTAGTAGCTCATTGCTAGTCCACTATAGCGTTTGCCTAAGTGCCGTAATAAGATGGAATAGCAGGCCCAGCAGAGTACGGCGCACAGCATTAGCAGATCGCCTGCATTGAGCTGAAGCTGAAGCAGGGCTAGAAGATTGCCGCTGGTGAGGAGGATCAAGACGCCGAGAATAGCGATCGCACCACCCACATAATTACGCGCAGCCAATGTCTCCTTTAAAATAACTGCCGCCAAAAATCCAGTCACTACCGGATTAAACGCATTGATAATTGCCGAGTTAGCGATGGCTGTGTAGCGTAAGCTGTAAAAGAAGAAGAAGTGATAGCCGACGACGCCAAAGCTGCCCAGCAGAAAAAGGTAGAGGCGATCGCGCCCAGAAGCCTCCCCAATTCGCGGCCCGATGTCCCCTCGCTGCCAGACCAAAATCTGCAAAAACGCCGCAGTAATCAGGTAGCGCAGCAGCGTAATCATCAATGGCCCCATTTCACCGATGGTGTATTTGCCTGCGACAAAGCTGCCTGCAAATAGTAAGCTAGTCAACACAGCCAACAGGCTTTGTGCCCAAAGAGTCGTTTGCTTAGCCATATTTGCTCCGCTGAGTGATGATTGTTTAGCCATTCTATAAGGCTATTTTAGAGGCCATTCTGAGGCCATTTTAGAGGAATAAAGAAGAATGACACCTATTGCCATAGCCGTATTTGATATCGATGGCGTGATTAGAGATGTCGGGGGCTCCTACCGGCGGGCAATAGCAGATACGGTAGAGCACTACACCAATGGCAGTTGCCGACCGACAATAGAAGATATTGACAACCTCAAACGTGAGGGCATTTGGAATAACGATTGGAAAGCTTCTGAAGCGATGATTCATCGGTCCTTTGAGCGACAGCAGCAGCCCAAGCCGGACACGCTCTACGAAGAGATTGTTGATTATTTTCAAAAACAATATCGTGGCCCTGACACAGAAGATCCTGAGCAGTGGACAGGCTATATCGCTGATGAGCCCCTGTTGATGGACAAAGCCTACCTGCAAACCCTCGCTCAATCCGGCATTCCCTACGCTTTTTTTAGTGGAGCCACTCAAGGATCGGCCAACTTTGTTCTTCAGCGTCGCCTGAGTCTTCAATCACCCATTTTGATCGCAATGGAAGATGCTCCTAGCAAGCCCGATCCAACCGGACTGATGATGGCTGTACGCCAGGTAGAAGAACAAAACATAGAAGCACAAACCATAGAAGCGCAAAATGTAGCAACCAAAAATCTACCCGTGATCTATGCAGGCGATACCGCTGCTGATATGAAAACGATTGCTAGAGCTAAGACACAATTTCCAGAGCGTCAGTGGTTAGCCATTGGCATTTTACCGCCCCATGCTCAGCAAGCGGTCACTTATCGAGCTAGCTATAGCGAACAGCTCAAAGCCGAGGGTGCAATAGTAGTGCTAGACAGCGTGCAACAGATTACAGCAGAACTGATAGCTGGCCTTCTGTCGCCCACTTTTGACAAAGCTAATCCGGATTGATAGGTATTGCTATGAAACATGTCGCGATCGCAGGTGCAGGCCCAGCCGGTGCCGCAACGGCTCTATTGCTGGCTCAGCAGGGAATGAAGGTAACACTGATTGAGCAAGAAACTGCGTTTGATCGGGTTTTTCGCGGTGAGGGACTGATGCCTGCGGGGCTAGCGGCGCTGTATGAGATGGGTCTAAAGGAGACTTTTGAGGCAATTCCGGCTCGGCAACTGACATCTTGGGACTTTTATGTGGGATCTCAGCGACGGATGCGGGTGATAGAGCCGGAGAATAAGGGCGTAGCGACGCAGATTATCAATCAGGGGGCGCTGCTGAAGGCGATAGTAGAAAAAGCTCAACAGCTACCAAATTTTGAGCTTTTTCTGGGATGGCAGGTTACAGAATTGTCGCGGGATGAGTCGGGGGTTGTGACTGGCGTGCAGGCCGTTTGTGAGGGTGAAAGCAGAGCCTTTGCTGCGGATTGTGTGATTGCTGGCGATGGCCGCTATTCTCGATTGCGAAAGCTAGCGGGGTTAGAAATGCAGCGATTCCCTTGGAAGGCTACGCCATCGCCTGCTCAGTTTGACGTGCTGTGGTTTAAGCTGCCCGCACCGATGTCATTAGCTCACGAAACGCCCTTTGTTGCTTGCCTTCAGCCCAATAGTCAGTTTGCTTTTTATCCTTCTTGGGATGGGCGGCTGCAAATAGGCTGGATTGTTGAAAAAAGTACGCAGCACAAAGGCGGCTTAGCCAAGCTCAAAGAGAGAGATTGGATAGAGGCATTTGCCCAAGCGCTACCGGCGGATTTGGCTGCTTACTTTCGGCAGCATAAAGATGATCTTGAAGGCCCCATTTATTTAGATGTGCAGGTGGGTTGTTGCCCACAGTGGAGCATTCCAGGACTGCTGTTAATCGGTGATGCGGCGCATCCGATGGCTCCTAACCGCGCCCAAGGCATCAATATGGCTTTACGCGATGCAATTGTTGTCGCTAATCAATTTTCCTCCGATGGTTTGGGATTGGACAATCAGCCGATCTCTGCTCAGGTGCTGCAAGCGATTCAGGCTGAACGCCAGCCGGAGATAATGGCTGTGCAGAAAATGCAGCTAGCCGAGTGGCGAAAGGTAGAATTTATCTCTCGGCCCGGATTGCCGTATTTAGGGTTTAAAGCAGTAGCCTCGCTATTTGGCCGCTTCACCTTTGCTCAAAATATTTGGCTCCATGATCAAAAAGGACTGCGCGAAGGGGTGTTGCCGGTGCATCTCAACCGCTAATCTACTAGAAGACGATCTGCTTTGTGCATCGGCCTTCTACGATTGGCCGGTCATTTTCAGTTATTTTTTCAATTATTTAAGAGCCTTACCCCCATGCCCCCACTGACTCGTCGCCTTTCACGACTTTCAAACTTACTGATTGGCACCTGCCTGAGCGGGCTGCTGCCCCTAATGACGCTGCCCTTAATGACGGCCAAACCGGCGGCGGCTGCCGAGCGGGTGGTGTTGACCTACGGCTTTTTTGAGGTGCCAGTGACGGTAGAGGCGCTGCGGGCCTACAGCGATCGCGGTGAAATCAGCCGGGAACTCTCCTTTTACTTCAGGTTGCTCAGTGATGAGCAGCGATCGCAGTTTCGCCAGGTGCTTCAGGCTCGTCAGGATGTCAGCCCGGTGCAAATCTCCAAGTTTTTATACTCTTCTATTGGTGCGATTATTCAAACCGCAGGCCGACTAGACGGGGCCAAAGGGCTGCGAAGTGCGCTCGTGCTAGCCGCCGCTGAGCCAGAAGGACTTTCGGTAATTGGCCTGATCGAGAAGTTTCCAACCAGCGCTATTCGCATTGATGCTCAGCGCGGATTGCGGGCATTTGGTGAGTTTACGCAGCTCATTAACGATACTAACAGAGCGATCAATACTATCGCCGCCCAGTCTGAGGCTGCGTCTGCTAATACGCTGAGTGCCCAGGACATTACCGCCCTCACTGAACCTGGCCCGTATGCGGTGACGATGCAGACGCTGATGATCGAAGATTCGCAACGGGGGCGATCGCTCACCACCGACCTTTACCTGCCAGAAACTGTTAACAATGCGCCTTTGGTTGTGATTTCTCATGGGTTAGCAGGCGATCGCAAAGGCTTTATCTATATCGCAGAGCATTTGGCCAGTCATGGATTTGCCGTGGCGGCGCTGGATCATCCAGGGAGCGATCGCCGTCAGTTAGAAGATTTGCTCAGAGGCTTTAATGATGAAATTTCTGAGCCGACTGAATTTAGCGATCGCCCTCGCGATATCTCCTATCTGTTAGCTGAACTCACCCGAATGAATACTGCCAATGGCCCGATAGCCAGCCGTTTGGACATGAACCGAATTGGCATCATCGGTCACTCCTTTGGCGGCTACACAGCCCTCGCCGTTGGCGGCGCGCAGCTCAACTTTGACAATCTCCAAGCCAACTGCGCTTCTGAAGACTTTATCTTCAATGCCGCCAATCCTTCAATGTTGTTGCAATGCACGGCTCTAGCCGCCCCTGAGCAGTTTAGCGAAACGCTCAGAGATCCTCGAATCCGAGCCGTTATGGCCCTCAACCCAGTTACTAGCAGCTTATTTGGCCCTGCTGGCTTCTCTCAACTGGCCGTTCCTAGCCTAATTGTCTCTGGCACTTCCGACCCCGTTGCCCCGGCCTTGCTAGAGCAAATTCAGCCCTTCATTTGGCTCAATGAAAGCACGGCTACTCAGCCCCCTGACGCCACTACCCCAACGCCTGATCATTACTTGGCACTCATTCAAGGCGGCTCTCACATTTACGATCCCATTGATTTTGAAGGCACCGATCCGGCGCTGTCGAGTCAGCTCGTCAATGCCGATATTCCCTTGGCCTACAGCTATCTCAAAGCCTTGAGCTTAGGCTTTCTGGAAGCCGAACTCAACCAAAATTCAGCCTATCGCGACGCCTTAAATAATGCTTCTATCGCTCAGATCGGACAAGAGCCGCTGCCGCTTTATATTGTCAGTATGCTGACATCCGCGATGTTGCAGCCAGTTACAGAACCCGCCCCGACTGACACTGCTCCGACTGAAACCGTGCCCGATGCAGTCACCGATGCACCACAATAGTCAGCCATATCCGTCATCGCTATCATCACAACAGAAATCCTGTTACGATATTTTTGTTATCTCTTACAATCCTTGACCCATGAGCTTAAAAGTTTACGGCATTCCTAACTGCGTCACCTGCAAAAAGGCAACAGCATGGCTCAAAGAAAAAGACATTCCCTACGAATTTATTGACACTAAAGTGAATCCACCGACCGAAAGCAAGATTTCAGCGTGGGTTACTGCCCTCACCTCCAAACCCATGCGAAATACCTCCGGAGGCTCCTACAGAGCCCTCGGCGAAGCCAAAAAAGACTGGACGCAAGCGCAGTGGATAGAAGCTTTTGCGCAAGATGCTATGCTGCTCAAGCGTCCCCTGTTTGAAAGAGATGGTGAAGCTGTGATGGTTGGCTTTCGCGCGAAAGAAGACGAAAAGATGGCCAAATTGGCTTAACATAGCTCAACGCAATTTCTCAAAATCCTTCCCGAAAAACCCAACCAACTGATCCAGTGCAGCCATGAGCCGCCGCTTTACGATTTGCTTTTTCATTAGCTTATGTTTGACTAGCCTGATCGCGGCCTGCAATCGTCAATCTCTACCATTGCCTGCCGAAAAAACAGCGATCTCTCCGGTAACGATTACCGTATCGGCAGCAGCTAGCCTCCAAGATGCGCTAGACGCGATCGCTCCCCAATTCACCGCAGCAGAACCCAACATTACTGTCAGCTACAACTTTGGCGCTTCTGGCGCACTTCAGCAACAGATCGAACAGGGAGCCCCTGCCGATATCTTTTTTTCAGCAGCGGCTAAGCAAATGGACGCCCTAGCCGAAAAGGACTTAATTCTCCCTAACTCCCGGCAAAATTTAGTCACCAATCGGCTAGTGCTGATTGCGCCAGCCGATTCTTCGCTCAAAATTACCGACCTAGCTCAGCTCAGCTCAGCCGATACCAGCCGCCTCGCAGTCGGAGAGTTTCGTAGCGTTCCTGCCGGACAATATGCCAAACAAGCCTTTGAAAAACTCTCCTTATTAGAGCCCTTGCAGTCCAAATTTGTATTTGGCAGCAGCGTCCGCAATGTCCTCTCAGCCGTCGAAAGCGGCAGTGCCGATGCAGGCATTGTCTACGCCACCGACGCCGCTCTTTCCAACCAAGTCAAAGTCCTACTCACTATCCCCGAAACCGATCACTCACCCATTGAGTATCCCATTGCCATTGTTCAAGCCACCTCGCATCCCGAAGCTGCCCAAACCTTCATTACCTTCCTAACTACAGAACCCGCCCAAAAAATCTTTCAAACCTTTGGATTTGGCCCAATTCCAATCTCCCCATGATCGA
>QBMP01000250.1:2000-6485 GCA_003242115.1 Phormidesmis priestleyi | reverse complement strand
CCCGAAGATATTGCCTCAGAAGGGCTAAAACCTGATGAGTACGATGAAATTGTCAGACGCTTAGGCCGTCATCCTAACCGCGCTGAGCTAGGCATGTTTGGCGTCATGTGGTCAGAGCATTGCTGCTACAAAAATTCGCGGCCTTTGCTGAGCCAGTTTCCGACGACGGGCGATCGCATCCTCGTTGGCCCCGGTGAAAATGCAGGCGTCATTGATGTCGGTAACGGAATGCAGGTCGCCTTCAAAATAGAATCTCACAATCATCCCTCCGCCATTGAGCCCTTTCAAGGCGCGGCAACCGGCGTTGGCGGGATCTTGCGAGACATTTTTACCATGGGTGCCAGGCCGATTGCAGTGCTCAATTCCCTGCGCTTCGGCAGCTTAGAAAACGCGCGTACCCGCCGAATTTTTACCGGCGTCGTCTCCGGAATTGCGCATTACGGCAACTGCTTTGGCGTGCCCACCGTTGGCGGCGAAGTTTTCTTTGATGAGGCTTACAGCGGCAATCCGCTGGTGAATGCGATGGCGATTGGGCTGATGGAAACGGATGAAATCGTCAAATCTGGAGCGGTGGGCATTGGTAACCCGGTGCTGTATGTGGGCTCAACGACAGGGCGCGACGGTATGGGCGGCGCTAGTTTTGCCAGTGCGGAGCTGAGTGACGAATCCGAAGCGAATCGGCCTGCTGTGCAGGTGGGCGATCCGTTTTTAGAAAAATCGTTAGTAGAGGCTTGCTTAGAAGCCTTTAAAACGGGCGGTGTGGCCGCCGCTCAAGACATGGGGGCAGCAGGCATCACCTGCTCTACGGCAGAAATGGCCGCGAATGGTGGCGTGGGCATTGAGCTAGATCTCGATTTAATTCCGGCGCGTGAGCCGGGAATGGTGCCCTATGAATATTTGCTGTCAGAATCGCAAGAGCGAATGCTGTTTGTGGCACATGCGGGCCGTGAGCAGGAGCTAATTGAGATTTTTCATCGCTGGGGGCTGCAAGCTGTTGTTGCCGGTTCGGTGATTGCTGAGCCGGTCGTGAGAATTTTGTTTGCAGGGGAAATCGCGGCTGAAATTCCCGCCACTGCACTATCAGACAATACGCCGATCTATCATCGGGAGCTGATGCCGGAGCCGCCTGAGTACGCCCAAACGGCTTGGGCTTGGCAAGAGGGTGATTTGCCCGCAGCGATGGCTGAGGGAATAGCGGGCAAGTCTTGGCCTCAAGTGCTGTTGGCTTTACTGGCAACGCCAACAATCGCCTCTAAACAGTGGGTGTACCGGCAGTACGACCATCAGGTGCAAAACAATACGGTCATGATGCCCGGTGGTGCAGATGCAGCGGTAATTCGGCTGCGATTCCCCACAGGGGAGGCTCCGCCAACGCAAATCACGCCCGATCCCCAAGCAAAAGCCGGACTAGCCGCAACCGTCGATTGCAATGCCAGACATGTGTATCTCAATCCTTACGAGGGAGCTTTAGCCGCTGTTGCTGAAGCCGCCCGCAACCTAAGCTGTGTGGGCGCAGAGCCAATCGCCGTCACCGATAATCTCAACTTTGGCAGTCCTGAAAAGCCGGTCGGCTATTGGCAGCTAGCAGAAGCCTGTCGAGGGCTAGCGGATGGCTGTCGGGCTTTTTCTACGCCTGTTACGGGCGGCAATGTGTCGCTTTACAATGAAACCCTAGATAGCACCGGCAAGCCGCAGCCAATTTACCCAACGCCCGTAGTGGGCATGGTGGGCTTAGTCCCTGATATTACTCAAGTTTGCGGGCAGGCTTTTCAGAGTGCGGGCGATTTGATTTATTTGCTCGGTGTCGGCACCGATAGCGTTGGTAAAGGAGCCGTGACCTTAGGCGGTTCTGAATATCTCAAGCTCATCCATCAGCAGGTCGCCGGTCAGCCGCCCAAAATAGATGTGGATCTGGAGCTGAAGGTGCAGGCAGCTTGCCGTCATGGCATTCGACAAGGATGGATTCGCTCAGCGCATGACTGTGCAGAAGGAGGATTGGCGATCGCCCTAGCCGAATCCTGCATTAGCGGCAAAAAAGGCGCAGCCATTACGCTTAGCCCAGGCTCTCTCAGAACCGACACACTGCTGTTCGCCGAAGGCGGTGCTCGTATCATTGTGACCGTTGCTCCGGCGCATCAAGCCGATTGGGAAAGCTACTGCCACAGCCATTTATCTGACAGCCAGTTTCTCGGCACCGTCACTCCCGCTCAAAGCGCGCTGACCGTTCAAATTGACGGTCAAACCTCCAACGAGGCCTATCTGATTGATCTATCTATTGAGGATCTTGCTGACGCTTGGGAAAATGCCATTGAGCAAGCGCTTACGCAAATCAGCTAGCGCCTTGTTTGAGCTGAGGCGCAAAAAATTCATGTATAAAAAATTACATTGATTTCCTGGCAACTCAAAAAAACATCGCCGCAAGGGAGTGATAGGATTTAGACGGAATGTTTAACAAAACATTAAAATTGTTAAGGTTTGCCTTTGCATTTACCTTCGCATTTCTAAGGTGAGTGGGGCTTGCAGCAGCTCATTCTGTTTAACAGAAAATTAGCCGCGATGAGCTAAAAGAATCGTTGATTGGCCAGCAGGGCGACTAGACTGAATAGGTAATGTTTTGATTAGTCAAATCGCCATTAAAGACGTTCTAACAGCCGTCTCAACCAAGAATTTAAGTCGTCGAAATGGCTTATTGGCGATCGCGCTGACAAGCCTAGATTTGGATCATTTATCGCTGTTGGCGGTCGGGTCAAATTCGGGCTGTAACAGCTTTATTCGCAGTATTTGTACTGGTTTCATTGGAGTTTGAATTAAGCATGTCATCGTTCCCTGAGTCTGCCGCAAATGTTGAGCCTTCTGACCTGAGCCTGTTGGAACAATGGCCAACCGCAGAGCGCGCTGATAAGCCGGAAGAAGCCTGTGGCGTCTTTGGCGTGTACGCTCCTGAAGAGGCCGTCGCCACGCTGACCTATTTCGGGCTGTATTCCCTTCAGCACCGGGGGCAAGAAGCCGCTGGCATTGCCGCTTATGACCAGGGAGAGGTGCATCTACACAAAGGAACGGGGCTAGTCTCTCAAGTTTTTACCGATGAAGCCCTCAAAGAAATTCCGGGCCAGTGGGCGGTTGGCCATACGCGCTATTCTACGACCGGATCGAGCCATGCAGTCAATGCTCAGCCTGCCGTATTGGAAACGCGACTAGGATCAATGGCTTTGACTCACAACGGCAATATTGTGAATGTCAATAGCTTGCGGGAGGCATTGCTGAAGCGCGAAAATTACAGCTTAGTGACGACTTCTGATTCGGAGCTGATTGCGATCGCGCTGATGGAAGCCGTCAACGATGGCGATGATTGGGTCGAAGGTGCGATCGCTGCCTTTAAACGCTGCGAAGGTGCTTTTAGCCTCGTGATTGGCACCCCTGCCGGGATCATTGCTGCCCGCGATCCGCATGGCATCCGCCCGCTGGTGCTCGGCTACATGGGCCATCAAGCACCCAACGGCGTAGGCGCAGGCTACAGCGCAGGCCAGTTTGTCGTCGCCTCAGAAACCTGCGGCCTAGATATTGTCGGGGCGACTTACCTGAGAGATGTCGATCCCGGTGAACTGCTCTGGATTGATGCCGATGGCGTGAGATCGGTGAAGTGGGCTCACGCCGAACGCAAGCTGTGCATTTTTGAAATGATCTACTTCGCGCGGCCTGACAGCGTTTTCCACGGCGAGAGCCTGTACAGCTATCGCAAGCGCATCGGCCAACAGCTCGCCAAAGAATCACCCGCAGACGTGGATTTAGTCATGGCCGTGCCCGATTCGGGTGTGCCCGCAGCCATTGGCTACTCAGAAGCGTCAGGCATTCCTTACGCCGAAGGGCTGATCAAAAATCGCTATGTAGGCCGTACCTTTATCCAGCCGACTCAAACCATGCGCGAGGCTGGTATTCGCATGAAGCTCAATCCCATGCGCGACGTGCTCGAAGGCAAGCGGGTTTTAATTGTCGATGACTCGATTGTGCGAGGCACCACCAGCCGTAAGCTCGTGCAAATGCTCTATGACGCGGGTGCAACCGAAGTCCATATGCGGATTTCATCGCCACCAGTTACCCATCCTTGCTTCTACGGCATTGACACCGACAGCCAAGATCAGCTGATTGCAGCGACCAAATCCGTTGCCGAAATTGAAGCGCAGCTCGGTGCAGATTCACTGGCTTACCTGAGTTGGGAAGGCATGTTAGCCGCGACGGGCGTAGCGGTTGATAGCTTCTGCTCTGCCTGCTTTACCGGCGACTACCCAATTGATATTCCTGTGCAGGTCAAGAACTCCAAGCTCATGCTAGAAAAAATTCCAGCAGCCGTGTGAGATAGCTATTAGAGGCAACTAAAGGCGAGAAGCGACGCTAAGCCTTTAAGAATCGGTTGAATAAATTACTCACAGATCGCTTTACCTGCTGCCTTCGCTGCCACTGCTCAAAGTCTGTTTGGTAGCGATAGCC
>QBMP01000250.1:0-1990 GCA_003242115.1 Phormidesmis priestleyi | reverse complement strand
GCCCCAAATCAAGGCAACCACGGCAACTGCGCCCAACGGGAGCCAGGACACTTGGCTGAGAACCAGTAAAAATCCGTTGATAATGCCGTAGCGAATTAGATGATGCTGAAACTTTTGCTGACGCTGTTGGTTGAACAGCATTTGCTGAGTCGATTCGCTTTTCAGCGCTAGCCATTCTCGTTCGGCTGACCATAGGGTTTCGGGTGCAATATTTAGCTCAGCAGCAATTTCAATCAGTTGGGTGCGCGTGAGATCACCTGATTCGGTTTCTTTCGCGATCGCAATCTGCAATATCTGCTGCGCTTCTTCGCTGGCGTAAAGATCGGCCATGATTTACATAGGGGCTAGATGATCAAGGTTAAAAAACTGCATATCTACAGTTATAGAAAAAAACGAGCCTTCGCACAGTAGGGAAAACCGGAGAAACCAGACAGTTATCGTCCAACCAGATTGCTTTACTGTAGCCTTTCTTCAAGCTCATCCAGCGGAAGCTGCCCTCTCACCAATTTTTCTTGCACACTTTCTAACCGAGCAATATCACGGATATCAGTCGCGGCAGAAGAACAGCAGAAATTGATATTTGCTGGCGCTGGCAGGGAAAGATAAGGGTCAATTTTCCGATTCACTTTCCGTTGTATCTACCTGCAAAGAATCAATCATGGCTCAACTTATTTCGATTACGCAAGAAGACGGCAGCGTTATTTATCTCGAAGCGACAGAAGACGTTGATGTGCCTGCTGAGGCTGATTTGGAAGAAGAAGGCACCACGCGACAGGCCAAAGGGTGGGGCGGCAGTGGCAGTGGAGGTAGTAGTGGCAGCAGCGCAACGGCGGCGGCTCAAAGCTTTAAAGCGATTGAAGGCACCATTCGCACTTATACCAATCACACCCTCAGCGCATTCAAAGATATGGCCCATGCCAATGTTGATAAGGTCACGTTGTCTTTTGGGATTCGCGTCAGCGGCGAGGCGGGTGTTCCGTATGTGACCAAGGGAACGGCGGAGAGCAACCTCAGCATTACGGTGGAATGCTCGTTTGACAAAGATCGCTAAATTTTCGGTTCAGGCAAGCCTTAATAAGAGTAAAAAGGGCAAGGCGCTGACTTGATAAGCACTTTACCCTTTTTGCTGAATTTTCTGATTTTGCGAACAGTTACGCCCAAATCTGTCTGAATTTGAGCCTTGCGCGCGCGCTAATCTACTGCCATTGGGCGAGAGCCTACGGCATGTCGGTCAATCACTTTATCAACAAGCCCGTAGCTGACGGCATCTTCGGGAGACATGAAAAAATCGCGCTCGGTGTCTTCTTTGATTTTGTCGAGCGGCTGGCCGGTGTGCTTAGCCATCGCCTCATTCAACATAGCCTTGAGATACAAAATCTCTTTGGCCTGAATTTCGATGTCGGTCGCTTGCCCTTGCGCACCGCCAGAAGGTTGGTGGATCATGACTCGGGCGTTGGGCAAAATCATCCGCTTGCCCTTAGTGCCTGCACTGAGCAAAAACGCACCCATGCTGGCCGCTAGCCCCATACAGATAGTCGCCACGTCAGGGCGAATGTGGTTCATGGTGTCGTACAGCCCTAAGCCTGCCGATACCGAGCCGCCGGGAGAGTTGATGTAGAGATAGATGTCTTTGTCGGGGTCTTCAGCTTCTAAAAAGAGCATTTGAGCCACGATTAGATTCATGGAGTCGGCGGTGACTTGCCCATGCAAGAAAATAATGCGCTCTCTGAGCAGGCGTGAGTAAATGTCGAAGGCGCGTTCGCCGCGACCTGATTGCTCAATAACGGTGGGAATCATTAGCAGCTTCGTTGATCGGTTATGCGTCCATTTGATTGTACAGACTTCACCTGATCTTTGTCCGGCGTTGGCAGGGTGTGGATAACCCGAAGGGCTTTGCTTTGCTATGGTCTGTGTGTGAGCTTTTTTTGCCAAGAGGCTTTATCAAGAAAGCTCTTTAAAATCATCCAAATTGCAGGGAATAAATCGATAT
>QBMP01000024.1:18209-25747 GCA_003242115.1 Phormidesmis priestleyi | reverse complement strand
GTCTAGCATACATTCATCCTTTACAAAATCGCAGTATATCTGTTCGTGAAGCTGCTAGGATTCAGAGCTTTCCTGATGATTTTGTTTTTTATGCTCCGATGACCCGAATGTTTGAATTGGTAGGTAACTCTGTACCCCCTCTTCTTGCAGAGGCAGTTGCTAAGCCTCTAGTCCAGTTGATCCAATCCTACCGGAAGAAATAAAAAATCTGCTGATTTTACTTATTTTGAGGGCATCCTAGATTGAGAGCTACCTTATCCGTGGATAGTGAAGTTACAATCTGGATCAATGCCATTCCCAAGCTCTAATTATGGGGTTAAACGCCAACGATATATCTGAATCTATGTACGACATTGCTGAACCTCGCGCTTCGGCAATGATCGAGTCTCTGCGTGCTTTTGGCTACAATGTCCAGACCGCGATCGCCGATCTCATTGATAACAGTATTTCGGCTGGTGCAAGAAATGTCTGGCTGAGTTTTTGTTGGGATGGTGCTAACTCCTATATATCCATTCGGGATGATGGACATGGCATGACAGAAGCTCAACTGATCAGTGCCATGCGTCTAGGTAGTCAAAGTCCCTTGGAGGAAAGAGAAGCAGACGACTTGGGGCGGTTTGGCTTGGGACTCAAAACAGCCTCTTTCTCTCAATGCCGACGGTTGACAGTTGCCTCACGCTCAGAAAACTATGCGGTCGCTATCAGGCGATGGGATCTGGATTATGTGAATCAGGTTGACGAGTGGAGGCTGCTTCGCTTGCCTGCGGAGGGTTCAATCCAGAAATTGAATGATTTGGAAACTATGCCTTGTGGCACGATCGTACTGTGGGAATGCCTGGATCGGATTGTAGGCGAGGTAAAAACAAATGACCAGAAAGCTCAAGATGACTTTCTGGAGACAGTTGAGATTATAGAAAATCACCTAGCAATGGTGTTTCATCGATTTTTAGAGAAGCGCGATCGCCTCAAACTCTGGATCAATCAGCACTCTGTTAAACCCTGGAATCCATTTCTGCCAGATGCTCAAGCAACTCAAATTTTACCCCTAGAACCACTCACTTTCAATGGAGAAACAGTGCGGGTTCAGCCTTATGTCTTGCCACATCATTCCAAAATTGACCTAGATACCTACAACAACGCAGCAGGACTGAATGGTTGGAATGCTCAGCAAGGCTTTTATGTGTATCGCAATGAACGTTTGCTGGTTGCTGGTGATTGGTTAAGCT
Source organism: Phormidesmis priestleyi (assembly GCA_003242115.1). Classification (GTDB taxonomy): domain Bacteria; phylum Cyanobacteriota; class Cyanobacteriia; order Phormidesmidales; family Phormidesmidaceae; genus Phormidesmis; species Phormidesmis priestleyi_A. Next base: position 24,521 of record QBMP01000024.1, on the reverse strand, counting down.
TGGGGGGATATCGCAAGGACGAACACTGCAAACTGGCACGAATTCAAGTAGATCTGCCAAATTCGATGGATAGCGATTGGAATATCGATATCAAAAAGTCAAGGGCACGTCCACCCGCATCGCTAAAGGAAGCGTTGAAGCGGATTGCAAGACTAACGCGCCATCGAGCAACTGATATTTACCGTCATCGGGGCAAAATTATCGTACTGAAAAATGCTGAAAAATATGTTTTCCCGTGGGACAAGAAGCTCAGACGAGGCAAGGTTTTTTATGCTGTAAACCAGGAACATCCTTTAGTACAAGAGGTACTGAATTTACCGAACACCTGCCAGCCTGTTATTCGAGCGTTGCTGCGATTGCTCGAAGAAACAGTGCCAGTCCAGCAAATTTGGATAGATAACTCTACCGAACCGGAGAAACAACCACAGCCTTTTGATGGAACCTCATCAGAGCAGGTTTTAGAAGTCATGGTTGAGATTTATCGGGCACTCAGGAAAAGTGGAATGACTCAGGAGCAAGCCCGCAGTCGCATCTTAACAATGGAACCCTTTCAACACTTTGAGACCTTAGCCAAAACCCTGTCAGATCAGCTTATTTTAGGAAATCTAGCATAACTCCTTACGAAACTGCCCGTAATTTAGTTCAACTATTACTCAAGGGTGAACAGACTCCTCCGCCAGAGTTGATCCGGGAAAAGGTTCGGATGGCTTTATCAATGCTGGGTGGTCAGGGTTTGGCGGAAGGAGTAGAAGAAGAAGCATTGATTAGGGATCTTGAAACCTTATACAGCATTTGGATGTCACAAGGGAAAATTCTAGAAGATAAGCAAGATCATATTCCTTGGTTGCCCGATCGCAAAGCTGAAATTAATTGGGATTTCTGGGATCGCTATCGTCGCTATCTAGAAGAGGAAAAGGGATGGTCGCCTGTTACTGTGGATCGCCTAGAGCAACTTACAGATTCAATCCTAGAAAGACTGGAAGAGCCACAAAGACCCGGAGACTGGAGCCGTCGCGGAATGGTAGTTGGGCAGGTGCAATCTGGAAAAACGTCCAATTACACCGGACTGATTTGCAAGGCAGTGGATGCAGGATACAAACTAATCATTGTTCTAGCTGGACTGCACAACAGTCTTCGTAGTCAGACACAGCTACGTCTTGATGAAGGGTTTCTTGGTTGGGACTCTCAGAATAATAGAGCCTTTGATACGGGAAATCGTTTTATCGGTGCGGGTTTAATTCCTACTGGTAAACAACTAAGAGCACTTCCTGTAACGAGTAGTGCGGAAAAAGGAGATTTTAGTAAGAAGATCGCCGATCAGTGTGGCGCTGCTCCAGGCGGTGCTGATCCGATTTTGATGATAGTCAAGAAGAACAAGACTGTCCTCAATAATCTAATGAAATGGGCATTGAATTGGGCAGACGCAGATCCACAGTTGGGAAGAAAAGTCGTCAGAAGTTCTCCTTTACTCATCATTGATGATGAAGCCGATAATGCATCTGTTAACACGAAAGAAGTAAGGTTGGATGACACTGGTATTCCCCGTGAAGAGCAAGACTCTACTGCAATCAACAAGCTGATTCGGCAACTTTTACATAGTTTTGAAAAGACTGCCTATGTCGGCTATACAGCAACTCCTTTTGCAAATATTTTTATCCATCCACAAGTGAGAACGAGTGAACATGGCGAAGACCTATTTCCTCGACATTTCATTGTTAACTTACCTGCTCCTTCTAACTATGTCGGTCCTGTTCAGGTTTTCGGTCTAGATTCTGATTCAGCAGCAGATCTGGAAAGCGTCTCTGGCTTAGACATCGTCCGAATTGTTGAGGATCAAGATGAGTGGATGCCGACACGTCATAAGAAGGAACATGTTCCACCTTATCTACCCGCGTCTTTGAAAGAAGCTATTCGAGCATTTATCCTTTCTTGCGCTGTTAGGCTTTGGCGAGGACAAACAACAGCCCATAACTCAATGTTGGTACATGTTACTCGTTTCACAGCCGTACAGGAATTGGTTAATCAATTGGTAAAGAATGAACTTACCTCATTACAACGACGATTGCGTTATGGAGAAGGAAATGCGCTGAATCAAGTTTTTAGTGAGTTCGAATGTCTCTGGAATACAGATTTTATCCCAACCAGTCGATCAATTGTCGGTACTGACCTACAACCAGCAGGAACGATTCCTACATGGAATGATATCAGCCCTCTCTTACATCAGGTCGCTGCGCGAATTCAAGTCAAGAAGATTAATGGTACAGCAAAAGACATATTGGACTATTGGGGCAGCCCAAATGGATTAAACGTGATTGCTATCGGCGGTGATAAGTTATCTCGTGGATTAACGCTTGAAGGGCTGAGTGTCAGTTACTACCTGAGAGCTTCCAAGATGTACGACACCCTGATGCAGATGGGACGCTGGTTTGGATATCGTCCTAGTTATCTTGACCTCTGTCGTCTCTATACAACCGATGAGTTAGTAGAGTGGTATCAACACATCACCGTTGCGAGTGAAGAACTTCGCAAAGAGTTTGACTATATGGCAAACATGAGTGCCACTCCAGAAGAGTTTGGCTTGAAAGTAAGAACCCATCCATCTGGTCTGATTATCACTGGGGCTAACAAGATGAGAAATGGCACAGTGATGCAACTCTCTTTTGCAGGAACAATTAGTGAGACATACTTATTCTACAAAGATGAAAACATTATCCGAAGAAATTTGAGAGCTACAGAAAATCTGATTTTGGGGTTAGGAATTTATTCCGTTGAGAAGAATAATTTTATCTGGAAACAGGTTCCTGGTAGCAAAATAGTTGACTTTTTAACGAATTATCGATCTCACTCTAACGCACGTTTAGCAAATACCAGAAGTTTAGTTGATTATATTCAGGCTCAATTTAAACAAAATGAACTGACATCTTGGACAATTGCCTTAATCTCGAAGAACAAAGCTGAAAATAAGTACACAATAGCTGGATTAGAAGTTGGCTTGACATACCGAAAAAATGATGATGATCCTTCATTGCTAGAATATCGATTACCTAAATCTCGGTTATTAAATCCACCTGATGAGATGCTAGATTTTCCTCCATCTGTCCAAGAGGAGATTATCAGCATTACAAAAGATCGTAGGAAAGAAGCTGGAAAACCGGAGAGCAAAAGTAAAACACCTGACGGCAAAGTAATTCGAGAGAAGCGTAATCCTCGGAATGGGTTGCTCTTGCTTTATCCATTAGATCCAAAAGCTATCAATGCTGAAATTCCTATCGTTGGTTTTGGCATCAGTTTCCCTAGTAGCCATTCCGCTAAGTCCGTGGAATACAAAGTGAATAATATTTATTGGGAACAGGAGTTTCTGGATAGCTATGAAAATTGAAGATGTCTGGAACCTCTTAGAACAGGGTGGCAACGATGCCTCTTCAAACTATCTGACTCGTCGTATTTTGCCAGACGTGAATTACGATGTTTACCTTGCGATCGAAAAGCCCTTAAATACTCGGCTGTTAATGCTTCGTGTCCGCAGTACATTTCTTGATCGGAAAACGGTTTATCCTACTTCCAGCAGTTTTACAGTGAACCGAGTAGCTTTGTCGCAAGATGGTGAAGAGTATGGTACTCTCCAACTCGTTCTGACTAATGCCAGGTATAAAGATATTTTTACAACATTAGTTCAAGACATTGTGGATTATCTTGCTTCCGTGGCAGACGGACGAGCCGCCATTTCAGCCTTTATCACTCGCCTAAAACGATGGCAAACTTTTCTGGAAAAGCATAATCCAGAGGGATTGAGTGAGATTGCTCAGCAGGGGCTTTATGGAGAACTGTGGTTTTTAAGACAATTAGTATTTCCCCATTTGGAATTATTCAAAGGAGTTCGATGTTGGACTGGCTCAAAAGGAACTCAACAAGATTTTCAATTTCCTGGCTGTGCGGTTGAGGTGAAAACAACTAGCGCTAAACAACATCAGAAATTAGCGATCGCCAGCGAACGACAACTCGATGATACTGGAGCCGGAACGGTTGTACTTCTCCATCTGTCGCTGGATGTGCGCCAAGAACAAGGGGAGACTTTACCTGCAATGATTGCCAGTGTGCGATCGCTCGTTGCTGGTGATGCGATCGCTAGAGATGAATTAGAAAACCTATTATTTGAAGTTGGATATTTAGATATTCACATTGCTCGTTATGAGAATATTGGCTATACGATTCGAGAGCATAACTACTTCAAAGTTGGAGCAGACTTTCCCAAAATTATTGAATCTGATCTTCGCAACGGCGTAGGGGATGTGCGTTATACCGTTAGCGTTGCTGAGTGCAAACGCTTCTCCGTTCTAGAATCAGAAGTTATTGCACTGATGGGAGATCAGCCATGAGTAATGATGACCTGGAACTCGCCCGATTTGCTGAAAACCTCCATCAGGAAGTCATCATTGATGCGGAGGGTAGTCAGACCGAAGAAGATGGCGGTTCCTTTCGAGAGGAAGCTTTTACCCGCCTCATGATCGAATATTTGACCGAAGCAGGCGAACTTGAAGATGGTCACGTTTGTTATCACAGTGCCCGTGGTATTAAAGTCAACGGGTACAATCTCCAAGAAGAAGAGGGGCGGCTCGATTTATTCATCTCCATTTATACCCAGAATCCTAGCCCTGCTACTGTTCGCAAGGATGCGGTTGAAAGTGCTTTTAAGCAACTGATTAATTTTCTGAGTAAAGTCTACAAGGGATATCACCAGTCAATCGAAGAAGCCTCTCTTAGCTTCGATATGGCACAGCTAATTCACAGTCAGCGTAGCCAATTTAGTCATGTGCGCCTATTTCTCTTCACCGATGGGCTGACCACATTACAAACCAAGAAAAACCAAGTCAAAGATGGCGTGAACTATTCCTTCAATATTTGGGATCTCCGCCGAACCTACCGCTGCGTTACATCAGGACAAAAACGAGAAGCGATCGAAATTAATTTTCAAACCCAGCACGATTCTGTTGTTCCCTGCCTTGCCATGCCAGAATCCCAGGCAGACTACAGTGCCTATGTTGCCATCATTCCAGGTGAAATTCTCTGCAAAATCTATGCTGAATATGGTTCAAGACTATTAGAACGCAACGTCCGCTCATTTTTGCAGGCAAAAGGCAATGTCAACAAAGGCATTCGTCAAACGATTCTGAAAGAACCCTATCGTTTCCTTGCTTATAACAATGGGATCTCTGCGACGGCTGAGGCTGTCAAACTTGTCGATTTACCCAACGGTGGACAAGGGATTGCCGAAATTCGTGATTTTCAGATCGTCAATGGTGGGCAGACTACGGCTTCTCTCTATCAGGCGGTTCGCAAAGACAAAGCAGATATTTCGGGAATTTACGTTCAGACCAAATTGACTGTGGTGGATCGCGATCGTATTGATGAAATCGTGCCCCTGATTTCCCGCTACGCCAACAACCAAAATAAGGTCAATGAAGCTGATTTCTCTGCCAACGACCCATTTCACATTCGTGTTGAAGAACTCTCGCGTACTATTTGGGCACCTGCCGTTGAGGGTACCCAACGCCAAACTCGATGGTTCTATGAACGGGCACGGGGACAGTACGCCGATGCTAAGAACCGCGAATCCACCCCTGCCAAGCAAAAAGCCTTCATGCTTACCCATCCGAATGCTCAAAAATTCACCAAAACTGATCTCGCAAAATTTGAACATACTTGGGGTCAACTTCCCCACATCGTCAGTCTAGGTGCTCAAAAAAACTTTTCCAAGTTCACAGTGGGCTTGGCAGAGAAGAGTCGCCCTGAGACAGACGAAACCTACTTCACTCACCTCATCGCCAAAGCTATTTTGTTCAAAAGTGCAGAGAAGATTGTCCAGAGTGAGAAGTTTGGCGGTTATCGTGCAAATATTGTGACCTATACCTTGGCATACCTGAGTTATAAAACTCAACAAGACGTAGATCTAAATAAGATCTGGAAGCAGCAAAGCCTTACACCGTCGCTTCAACAGGCAATTCAAATGATTTCGAGAGAAGTCCACCAAGTAATAACAAATCCACCTGATGGTCGTAATGTTACAGAATGGTGCAAGAAGGAGTCCTGCTGGAAGGCTATTCAGGGGATTCCAACTGAGATATTTGAAGATTCTTGCTTAACAACTTAAAATCCGTGAATTCAGTGCGTTTGTAAACTCAAACGATTCTTGATGAAAAGCAAGTAACTGCCGAGCAGCCTAACAACTCAGTGGAGCTGACGGTATCAATATCCTGGTGCATTGCCAAAAGTTATCTATCGCCGCTCACTTTAGTCGTTAAAGTTTTGAATTAT
>QBMP01000024.1:16762-18199 GCA_003242115.1 Phormidesmis priestleyi | reverse complement strand
TTTTTAATTATGGCACTTGATGAGATTTGCTTGAAGGCACAGGTTCAGAAGTTTCTGTTCTTGGATCAGTGCTTGAATTAGGATCTGAACTGTTGCTTGAATTGTCGCTTGAGCTGCTGCTTGGAGCAAGCCATTCAGGCGTAGGCCGCTCAACAGCGCTGAGGAGCCCTCCCGAAACAACGTGAATTTGCACTAAAGCAGAATCTGAGCCCGCTTCGTTTTTTGCTTCGTTCTCTGAAGCAGGCCCGACTACGGGCGAATCCCCAATAATGCGTACATATCGCTTATCACCCGAAAAATCAGCCGCCCCCACCGCTAGCTGATAGGGTTTTCCTGCTGCTACCAAATCGAGCAGAATAGGGGGCTCTGCTAAGCCAAAATTGGATAGATCGCTGGTCTTGACGGCCAAGGTTTTAACGGTAGGGTTCTCAAGTTGGTTGAGTAAAAAAGCGATCGCACCATCCTCAGCAACAGCGGTTTTGGGCGCAGTCATTTCCCAGGTATTGTCATTCTGTTTGCGAAAAACCAGTGACTCTCCCGGTCGTTTCAGCATCACTTGTTCAACATCTGCTTCAGCAAATGGAAATAGCTTTTCACCTGCTGCTTCAGGGTTGTTGTTCACACCGCTGTTTTCATTACCGTCTGAATTTTCGCTTGAGCTGTTAGATAATGCTGTTGTCGTTGATTCAGAGCGAGAAGAGCGGCCTTCAAACCATAAGACGCTGCCGCCTAGCGCGATCGCACCAATCAATAATCCCAGCGTAGAGCGCTTAAGCATCACAATTTCTCCCTAGCGCCGCCGCGCCCATAACACACCCGCCCCAATCAGCCCAGCTAATGGAAACACCACCAGCGACAGCAGCATCAGCAAAATCTGCTGCGTCACCGTCATATTAAATCGGCGATTGGTCGCTTCTTTTGGCCGAATTGAAAGCGTTGCATTATCCAGTTTGCTCAACCAGTTCACCGAATTTAAAAACACGTCGCCATTGAGCTGCTGATTAAACAACCCATCAGTCGCAAAGCTAGAGGTGCCAATCACCACCATTCGACTTTCGGCAGCAGGCGAATCCGAGCTGTTCGGAGCTGTCACCACTGCCGCACGAGAAAGCGCTACGCCAATTGCAAACGGGCCTTCGGGGGCTTTGTTCGGATCGACGGCTATATCGCCTTTGGTTACCGGCTGCGCGTGGCTGTTTTGAGCCGTAAAGAGCAAAGGGGTTTCGGTAATATTGCTCACTTCTCGAATTTGCAGCGGACGCACCACTGGGAAAAATGAGCGGCCATCACCAAAGGCTTGCGTAATGGGATGATCGCCATAGTCAGTGACCAAAGGAGCCGCAGGGCCAAGCCCCACGAGCTGCCCACCGCCAGACGTATCAATCACTAGCGTATTTTCAGGCACCACCCCCCACTGGCTCAGCAGCGTCTCTAACC
>QBMP01000024.1:9694-16752 GCA_003242115.1 Phormidesmis priestleyi | reverse complement strand
TCACAAAGACGCTGCCACCCGCTTCTAAATAGTTTCTAACCGCGACTACTTCGTTGTTGAATAGCTCCTTTTGAGCCCCGGCCACTATCAGCACATCGGCATCTGGCGGCACCGTTCCGGTATTGGCTAAGTTCAAAGCTTCTACTGTGTAATTTTCGTCCTTCAAACGACTAGCCGCTTCAAAAAAACCGGCCTTGGAGTTATCAATTGCGTACTCTTCATGCCCCTGCAAAAAGTACACGACACCAGCGTTGGCTTGGCTGAGCTGAGCGAGTTTGTTGGTGAGTTGGCTTTCGCTCAGCGTCTCTTGGGGGCTGAGCCGCTGCACTAACAAATCGCGATCAGATTTGCCCGCTTTAAGCTCTTCGCCCGTGCGCAAATATACCTCTGAACCCGTTTGTACGCCTAGCTCTTGAGCTAGCTGCGGCTCAGCAAACGGATCGACATAGCGGTAGGTAAAGTCTGGATTGAGGCGATGGTAATTCTCCAACAGCTTTTTATCGGTCGGGTTCGGCGCTTGGCTAAATACCAGCGCTTCAGTCGGCTTTTCGAGGCTTCGTACCACCGCCTGTGAGCTAGGCGAAAGCGTCAAAAGCTGCCCTTCGCTCAGATCGGTGCGGCTGTCGTAGCGCGCGCCTAAAAAGTTCACAATGCCTAAAATCACCAGCACGGATAGGACGGAAACAACAGCATTAGTGCCCGCTTGAGTCGAGCGGCTTTGCCAAAAGCGATCGCTCGAAAGACCTTCGGAGCGATCTTCAGAACGATCTTTAGACGCACTGAAATCGTAGGCAGCAAGGCTAGCGACCATCAGCAGGGCTCCGGCGACTAACAAGGCCACTGCCACTAACGTCCAGCCGTTGAGCAACCCCACGACTAGGCCAGCGGTTACCAGCGCTAGCGCTGGCCAGACTAAATACTTCAAGACGTTAGGCAATTTTTTCATGGCTTAAGACCGCTGAAAACGTAGGGTATCAATGGATTGGGCGGTGAGAAAGATGCCGAGCACAATGTAGCTCAAAAACAAAATCAGCCCGCTGGTGTCGAAAATGCCTTGCACAAAGTCGGTGTAGTGCGCGAGTAAAGAGAGGTGGCTCAGGGCGTCGCCAGCAATGCCGGGGATATTAGCGATCGCATCAATCACCCACAGCAATAGCACTAAGCCAAACGTCATAATCGCCGCCAGCACCGTACTCGCCGATAGCGACGAAATAAACATACCGAGTGAGAGCACCCCCGCCGCCAGCAGCAATAGCCCTACATGGCCCAACAAAAATACCGAAGGCGGAAACGCAGGCTGACTAGAGGCAAACGCGATCGCCTCAGCAATCATAATCGGCAGTAGCATTACCGTATAAAAGGTCACAACGCCTAGCAGCTTGCCGAGAGCCACAATCCAGTTTGTCACTGGCGAAGTGGCCAATAGCTCCAACGTGCCTTGCTTGCGCTCTTCGGCATACAGCCCCATCGAAAGCATCGGCAGCACAAACATTGACAGTGAGCCCAACAAATTGAGATAAATCTGCAAGAACTCATAGGGCAAGTCTATTTTTTGTGCGCCTGCACCGAGCTGATCGGCGGCGGCAGCCTGGGCAATTAACCCTTGCGGAGAGAGCAGCAGCGCCACTAAAAACAATCCGCCAATCAGCCAAAAGACCACTGCAATAATGTAGGCCAGCGGTGACGTGAAATAGCTTTGCAGCTCTCGCCGATAGATCGCCAGCAAATTGCTCAGTAAAATTTTCATGCAATCTCGTCCTCTTCAATCACCGCTGTTTCAGGCGTTTCAGATATTTCGGATATTTCGGGTGTTTCGGACATTCCTTGATCGCTCGACCCCAGATCGCTCAACCCTAGATCTAAAACCGGCTCAGCCGTCGGCTCCTGCATCGTCAGATTAATAAACACATCTTCCAAGCTGGCGCGGCTACGGCTCAGCTCAAATAAATCCAGTCCGTGAGTCACTACTGCCGTTGCAATTGCACTGCCCAAATCTTCAGCGCTCCCGGTCGTCACTCGATAGCGAAAATGTCCATCCGTCAGCCCTTCTGTGACTTCGCTCTGCACTTTCACGACCCCTGGCACCGAGCGCAGCACTGACAGAGCGCTCTCCATTTCACCCCGCAGCTCTACCTGATAGCCGCCCTGTCCGGTCAAGCGTTCGACTAAGTTCTCCGGACTGTCAGTGGCAATAATTTCACCCCGGTCGATAATCGCAATGCGATCGCACGTCGCACTCACCTCAGGCAAAATATGCGTTGAAAGAATAATCGTATGCTCCCCGGCCAAGCTTTTAATCAGGTTGCGCACCTCAATTATTTGGCGCGGATCAAGCCCTACCGTCGGTTCATCCATCACGATTACCGGCGGATTGTGCACAATCGCTTGCGCAATCCCGACCCGCTGCCGAAAGCCTTTAGACAGCTTGCGAATAATTACATTGCGTTTTTCCTGGAGGTTGCAGCGCTCAATGGCAGAGGTGATTCGGGTGGGGCGATCGCCCGCACTCACCCCTTTAATCTGAGCCACAAAATTCAAAAAGCCCTCCACCGTCATCTCCGCATACAAAGGCGGCGTCTCAGGCAAATAACCAATCCGCTGCCGCACCGCCATCGAATCGAGGTGCACATCCTTACCGGCAATTCGAGCCGTCCCCTGCGTCGCCGGTAAATACCCCGTCAAAATCCGCATCGTCGTGGTTTTACCCGCTCCGTTGGGGCCTAAAAACCCTAAAATCTCACCCGGCTCCACCGAAAAAGAAACATCCTTAATCGCCACCGTAGACCCATAGCGCTTACTAAGCCGATCAACTTCAATCATGGCAACCGTTTGAATGAACCGAATAAACTCTCCCTGAGACGGGCAAAACCCCAGGCAAAACCTCAAATGTCCTAAACTAAAAGCAATAATACTTTCAGGCAAAGCATCTTAGCACTTCCGCAGCCAAACCAACTTTTACTGCTAACCCATCCTCTTTCCCCCCTTGCCCAAACAAACCCTGCCTCATCTTCTCGGCTCCAAGTGGACAGCCCAGCAAAAGACTCTCGGCTGGCGGCACTTTCAGGTCGTTAACCGCAAAAAACAAGGCAAATGGGTCTTTGCGGAACTCGTCGCCACTTGCGATCCTAACGTCCGTTTTTGGCTCAATGCCAAAACCCTCAAAAACCGCAGCCTTTGGGCCAGTGGCTGGCAAACGCTCAGCGAAATCAACAGTCAGTCAGATTCGCAGCTAGATCCGCAGCCCTTCCCATCCCAGATCCCATCTAACTATATAGAGATCAAAAGTTCGTATTAGAATAGAAGCACGTACCCAGCGGTTGCCATGCCTTTTTCTTCAGCATCACCAGAAAATCTGTCCGGCGATAACCTCGAAGATGCCAACCTGCTCAAGGCCATCCTCCCGCCGTTGCTCGACGACTTTCAGCACTGGTTTGAGCGCACCGTTGACCTGCTCGAAACCCAACCGATTCCATTCCTAGCCCCCGACCAGCAGCAAGCCCTGCTCAAGCGAGTCAACGTCGCCCAGCAGCAGGTCAGCGCTTCCAAAGTCCTAGCTTCCGCCACCGATAACCAAGCAGGCATCGACATGCCAGTGGTGATGGCATGGCATCAGCTCGTACACGAATGTTGGGGGGTAGCCATTCGCTTCAGAAAAGAAAGCAGTCCTTCAGACAGCCTCTCCTCAAAAAGCATTCCTGAAAACGATGCCAATCCTTAAGCCAACCGCTAAATTTCAGCCAGAGTTTTACCAGATTTTAGCTAATTCCTCCGTCATCCAGCCTAGCTCTCACCTTTGCCCTCACTTATCCTTTGCCAGCCATGCTTCCTCTGCTTCACCTGCTTTACGTTTTGGCCTTTACTATTTTAGCGGTCGTCGCTGTCTCTAACATGTTGCGCAACATGGTCAGGCTCGGCACCGATATGAACCGGCCCCCATCACCCAATAAAAAACCTCAGCGCCCTGTGCCTCACCCCGAACTGCTTGATGACAGCGGCGATGTTATTAATGAGCCCCTGCTGGTCATGCGCTCAATTTCTATCAAAGACGCCAGAGATCAGCTAGATGCGCTATACGACGCTTCTTCGAGTGGCGAAGATGTCCGCGAAGATGGCTAAGTGCAGCCTAGAATATCTTTTTCTGCACTTATGAGCGCTGACCAGATCATCCAGACTTCTTTGAGCCCCAACTTCAGACTGAACCAGCTTGAGCCTAACAAAATCTTAACCCTCATCCACAAGGACACGACGGTGCCTGGGCTGGTGGGAAAAAAGCTGGTGACTATGGGCTATCAGCTAGAGATGTGCGCGCCAATTTTGGGTGAAACCCTGCCAGACGATCTGACTAGCTACGCGGGGGTGCTGGTGTTTGGCGGGCCCATGAGTGTCAATGATGATGAGCTGTATTTGAGGCAAGAATTGGCTTGGATTGAGCGGGTGCTGGCTATGAAGGTGCCGTATTTGGGTGTTTGCTTGGGGGCGCAGCTTTTGGCCAAGGTACTGGGGGCGAAAGTGGGGCCACATGCGATCGCCGTAGAAGAAATTGGCTACTACTCGGTGTATGCCACGGCGGCTGGCAAAGGGCTATTTCCTGAGCGCCTGCGGGTATACCAATGGCACAACGAAGGGTTTGATCTGCCCAACGGCGCGGTGCTGCTAGCGCGTGGCGATGACTTTCCTAATCAGGCTTTTCAGTGGGGAGAGCGCACTTATGGTGTACAGTTTCATCCTGAAATGACCGCTGAGATGGTGGATTTTTGGACGACCAACGGCGCGCACTTAATTGGCGCACCGAATACGCAAAGCCGTGAGCAGCAGCTCAAAAACCATTGCCAATACAGCGGTGAAGTAGATAAATGGTTGGAAACTTTTTTAACAAAATGGCTGACTTGAGCTTATAAGCTGCCCGACTCCGAGATGATGAAAGGGTTATTTGCGGTAACTGGTCACTGCGCACCGGACTGTGCTGCCGGATCTCAATGCGATCGCTATTTACTACGGTCAGCTGATCTTGGCTGGTGAAGCCCTAGATGGCCTAGACATGCCCATCATCGGCTTTTTCGGCGAAGACGATAGCTCTATTGCCGTTGAAGATGTGAACAATTTCAAGCTGATCTTGACTAATCTTGGCAAAACGGCTGACATCAACCTGTATCCCGGCGTCGGTCATGCCTTTGCCAACCCTTCTGGGCAAAACTACACCGCCGCAGCGGCTGAAGATGCCTGGGCCAGAACCATCGCCTTCTTCGCTCGGTATCTCCAGAATACTTAAGCGCTTAAGAAGCCCTTTAAAGGACTTTTGAAGCAAAAAAACGCCTGGAATTATTTGCGGCTAAACAGGACTAAACAGGCATTTAAAGGTCATTTAAGCGGCAATCGATAGGCTGTGAAGAAAAGCGGGCACTTTATCCGATATATCAACCTTTTCTGTTGAAGTATCTTCTATCGACACCGCCTAAACATTCGGAGCACCCTTGATTATGACCGCACTTTCTCGCAATCCGAGCCTCATTCTCACAACGCTAGAAGGCGTTCCAGGCACCAAAATCATTGAGCATTATGGCTTAGTACAGGGTAGTACGATTCGCGCTAAGCATGTGGGCCGAGACATTATGGCGGGGCTAAAAAATATTGTGGGCGGTGAGCTTAAAGGCTATACCGAACTGTTGCAAGAAGCGCGCAAAGAATCGACTGAGCGAATGGTCAAGCAGGCAAAGCAACTGGGCGCAAATGCAGTGGTGAATGTGCGCTTTGCAACCTCATCCGTGGCACCGGGCGCGGCTGAGCTGTTTGCCTATGGGACGGCGGTAAAAGTTAGCCCTTTGGATTCGTAAGGCTGCTTTTTAGGTTAGATGGCATCGATTGAAACTGAAATCTTCTCACAACGGTTTTTAGCTTTTTTGAATTAAGCAGCGCTTTATGGACAGTCTAATTATATTTTCGGTTTTGATGTGTGTGGGCTATTTTTTTGGCCAGCATTTGGAGAAGCAGCACTATCGCTCTATTCGGATGAGGGAGCGAGAAACGATGTCTGTGCCAACAATGAATTTTGGGGCTAAACAGAATATACCTCAGGCTCTGGAGTCGCAGCTATTTGTTGGCAGCGTAGTGATTGCCAGTGATTACTTTAAGTCTTTTGCGGCAGGGCTGCGCAATTTGGTGGGAGGGCGCGTGATTGTGTATGAGTCACTGCTTGATCGCGGGCGGCGAGAAGCCGTGCTGAGAATGAAAGAGGACGCTATTGCTTGGGGCGCGACTCAAATTGTTAACGTGCGATTTGAAACTTCTAGCATTGGCGGACAGTCAAGTAAAAGCAAAAATGCGATGGTCGAAGTGATGGCCTACGGAACCGCGATTCGCTGAAGTAAAAGATATTCTAAACTCACTCTGGGTCTTTCTAGGTTTCTCTGGATCTCTGGGTACTTTCTGGGCACTTGGCAAATGGACTACGACGATTTTCCGGAAGATAATGTCAATGTCACGCCGGTTAATCCGCTGGTTGAGCTGGCGTACCTGTTGGCGGCGATCGCTGTTTTTGCCGTAGCCATCTATGGCAGCTTAGGGCTAGTGGCTACCCAATTGGCGATGCGCATGAAGCCTAAAACAGAGGAAACTATTGGCCGAGCGATGACGGCAGGGCTGCGCACAGCGACGCTGCCCGATGACACCCGCGTCGCTTATTTAGAGAATCTGTTAGCGGCGTTAACCGCTGATGTGGCCAAAACGACTTTAGGTAACAGCGCCTATCCGCCGCTCAAAGTCGCAATTTTAGATGAAGACGTGGAGAATGCAATGGTAACAGCAGGCAGCTATCTGTTTGTTACCGACGGGCTATTGCAAAGTGTCAAAACTGAAAACGAGCTGGCTTTTGTGCTGGCGCATGAGCTGGGGCATTTGCACCATCGCGATCCGCTCAAAGCGTTGGGGCGATCGCTAATTTGGAGCACCCTCAACGGTATTTTGGGCGTGGGTGACGGCTCAGCCGCAGTCGCTACAGCAGCCAACTTAGCGAGCCTTAGCTATAGCCGCAGTCAAGAAACGGCGGCTGATGACTATGCGCT
>QBMP01000024.1:7091-9684 GCA_003242115.1 Phormidesmis priestleyi | reverse complement strand
GCCTGGGCTTTTTTGAGCGGGCGCAGGCTGAAGAAATTGACTTTGGAGTGCTCAGCAGAATTGGTGAATGGCAGCAAACTCATCCGCTGACGGGCGATCGCATTCAGCATCTCAAAGACACTATCAAGGACAAAAACTGGCCCACCACCGGCACCGCCACGCCTTTGCCAAAAGGGATTGAATGCCCCAGCTTTCAGTGCGAATAGCGCTAGCTGGCTTGGTCAATCTGAAATCCGGTCTAATTATTTGGTCGCAGCGCAATGTTTTTTGATATAGCTATAGAGGCGCTTTAATTTATGCACCGCGTGAGGCGGTTTTTATGATCGTCGATATTGCCTTTTCTATTAACAAAAAGATTTATCTGTCTTTGCTGGTTGCGCTCAACTCTATTCTAAAAAATAGCAAGCTCGATCCAGATCATCCGCTGCGCTTTAATATTGCCGTACCACCGGGCGATCGCGCTTTTTTTGAAGCCCAAATTCACAGCGCTTTTGCCGGACTGTACCCAGAATATGGCCCGGAAGCTGAGCTTTTTCGGGTGCGAGAATTTCTCCCATCTGCGTATTTAGACAACTATATCAGCCTCAAATTTGATGAAGCCGATGTGGAACGACAAAAATCGCGCCGAATGCAGTACGGGCGGCTCTATCTCAACGATATTTTTCCAGACACCCGCCGAATTATCTATTTAGACACCGATATTTTGGTGCTTGGTGATATTCGAGAGTTGTTTGCCAAAGGCGATCAGTTCACCGCTGAGCGCTATGTGGCCGCGATTCCTCACCTTTTTCCGGCAATGTTTTACGCCAAAAATGTGTTCAAGCTCTGGGATGACTTGCGCCAGATCAAAAACACCTTTAATGGCGGGGTCTTTATGACCGACTTCTGCTTTTGGACGGATAAAACCGCCCAGATCCGGCAGCATTATTTAGAGCTAGATGCGGCTAATGGTCATGACCTGCTGCATTTAGATGACGAAGCGATGCTGAACTTAATGTTTAAAAACTACATCCAGCTTGGCATTGAGTGGAATGCTTGGGGCTACGGTCAGCCGCATTTTATGGTGAAGTTTTTGCGGCGATCGCTTGATCGCATCAAAATTATTCACTGGAGCGGCGGCCATCACAAGCCTTGGGAGAGTGATCGGGTAATTTACGCCAGCCTATGGAAAAGCTACTTGCCACCGACCGCTAGCCCAAGGCCGGTCGACGCAGCCGGTATTATGAGCTAAGTTTGCCAGTAAATCTATTCAAGGGCATAGATAGCTAATGGTGTAGTTTGTTATTAGCCTTAATCGGAAATTGTGAGAGCAACAGAAACAGGTTGCTCTTTCCCGCCCCTTCCTGAACTTTGCTCTCTCAGGCGATTACTACCGGCTCATTGGTGCTGCCGCTAGGTGCAGTAGCCCTACTAAAGACCACTCATGGCCTCAGCCTGATGCTATTTGCTGCCTACGCTCTTCCTATGCTCACCGTTTATAAATACCGCCAAAAATTCGGCGACTCCGCCCAAAAATTGCTCCCATACGCCCTTTTCTGTATCATTTCCAAAGTTCCCCAGGCGATTGGCCAAGCCAAATACTAGCTCAATCGCTGGCAGCAAAAACCGGCCAAGCTGATCGAATACAAAGGCTAAGTACAAACGCTGGAGAAAGCAGTCATCTAAGCCGACCAGCGGCATCGCGCAGCGCCAGCGTCGCTATTCAACTCACAGCCTTTTCTCTTAGCCGACGTTTTACCAGTGCCCCAGCCCCCATAACGCCCATTACAAAAACTGCCGTAAGGCCACCCGGTTCTGGCACGCTAGCTGGTGGCGCGCTGTTGTTAAGCGCTGCCAAAGCCACATCGCTCACGAGCCGATAAGCTGCACTCGTCGGATGTACATCATCCCAAAATAAAAACTCGTCTGGGTTGCTACAGATACCGTCAAATTGAAACCCAGGCTTAAAGTTAGTCAAGCAGGGCTCGGTTACATTTGTCAGGCCAAATGCACCGGGATTGGCCAGTACATCAGCAAATAAAGTATTCACGTCAAGTGAAATGATCTTCGTGCTTGGTTGGCTCTGTCCAAAGCTGCTGAGCTTTGCAGTGAGTAGGGCGTTATGAGCCTGCGTGAGCTGATTGAGCACAGTAGAAATATCTCGCTGTGTGACGGCATCTAAGAAATCGGCGAAAGGAGCTTCTCCCAGCGAGGGTAAATTGGCAACCAAAAATGACTCAGCGCCCAAACTGCTGAGCTGCGCAATCCCGTTCACGATGTTGTCGGTCACCGCATTGGGAAGCTGAGCTAAAGGCAAACCGCCGAGAGAAGCCGGATTAAAGAAAGCTTCATTGTAGTCATTGCCTCCCACCCAGATCACATAGAGTGCGTTTGGATTGACAGGAACAACTGTTGAGAGCGTTCTAAAGGTGACAATTTGTTCTTGAAACCCTGGCAGCAAGGGAGCAAGTGGTAGAATATCGTCATCTAAGACATGAATGCTAGAAGACAGTGCTCCGGCAAAGGCAAAATTAGTGCCTTGAGTAGGCAAAGGTGTTGCAGGATTGAGCAAAAGATTGGTAACCATCGTCGGCGAGAGTCCTAACGACTGACC
>QBMP01000024.1:0-6900 GCA_003242115.1 Phormidesmis priestleyi | reverse complement strand
CCCATTTGAGCTTTTTTCAGCATAGGGTGGGCTCGGTGGCAAAGCCGGTATGCCTAAGGGTGAAAAGGCGCTCGTTAGTTTAAATAAATTGCCTGAATCGACTAAGCTATCGCCAAAAATATTCAGCCCGGTAAAGGAAGCCGCCATTGCATCAAGCGGTGTTAGACAAGTGGCGATCGCGACTCCTACAGCCATCAGTGACTTCTTCATAACTGATCTGACTGTGCTTTACACAGCATTACACAAAAATATTTAACTGACTAACTCATTGGCCAAGTGAAATTGGCTAAGTGAAAGCACCACTTTTGAATGTTTAACTAATCAACTTTTTTGAAAACATTCTTTTCCTCCATTTATAAATGAGCCGGTTTTTCTGTGCAAGTCTATGTACAATATTCTTCACGAAAAATTTGTGAGTATTTCAATCCAAAAAAAGCGGTACCTAAAACAGGCACCGCCAGAACTTCTCGCTTCATGCTTTTCAATACATTAGAAAATAGCTAATGCCTCAAAATTTTGTGGACTCCTAAATCAGGCTGTTTTTAGAATATCCCAGGGCTAGGAATAGCAGCGTTAACGCCACAACTGCGTTCACTGTAATCGACTTGCCAAGGGAATATACAGGGAATCTGATAGCGATAGTGAGCGGGTTTGCTCTCTGGATTTAGGCAACTGCCGGGTGAGTATGAGTCGCTAGCGTTGTAGCAATCTACTAAAAAAGCCGACTTGAGCTGAGCAATATTGCCTTCAAAAAAGACAACAACTTCTGGATTGCCTTTGTCGGGCACGCTAGCGTACTGCCCTTTCCACAAAAAGTAGTAGTAACCACCACCCACAGCGGCGGGCCTTCGCCAAATATCAAAAGCAATGCCGCTCATTTCACCTGAATTCCAAAGGGAGAAATTATCCGCAGCCATTGTTTGCTGATAGGGTGCCGCTTGGGCTAAAAGCGTTTGGGGCGAAGCCGATTGAGTGGAAGCCGCAGCGGTCCAGGATGTAGCGATCGCGCAGCATCCTAGGCTAGTAGCCAAGGTAACCGCAGGTAAAAACTTGTTGAACATATTGTGAAATATATTATTGTTGTTGAGTCATGCAGAGAAAACTCTGTGCTTAGATTTCCCAATCAAACTGAATGATTTCAACAACAAATTTAAATCAAAAGCTCAAATCCAGTCTTGGTAGTCTTTGAGAGGATCACTGTTTTGCGGTGTTTCACGACGAGTGCGAACCCATTCTATTTGAGGCTGCATTAAAAATTTGAGATACAGCGGTACCTTTCACAGCCGGTAGAGTACACGCCTTGAACGGGGCGCTGATGAGCGATCGCCATCGCCGCCAAATCCCGCACCGAGCCCCCGTCTAAACCTAATTTGGTGGAGCTAGAAACCCCTACAAAATTAGGCTGGCATGGGCCTGGGTTTGACGGGTACACAGGGTGTGCCAAAGCAAATATGCGCGGGCGGCATCGTTTGCAGCACCGTGCTTCTCGCCCCGATAATTGAATTAGCGCCAATGCGGACATCGGGGCCAACAAAGCAGTCCGTCGCGACCCAAGCGCCATTTTCAATCACGATTTCTCCAGTCGTTAGGCCAAAGCGAGGATCGCTAATGTCGTGGCTACCCGTACAGAGATAGCTTTTTTGCGAAATCACACAGTGACGGCCAATTTTGATCGGCACTAGACTGTAGAGCACGACGTCATCGCCAATCCAGCTATGGTCACCGATTTCTATATTCCAGGGGTAGGTTACCCGCGCGGTGGGGCGAATGGCGACCTGCTGGCCAATTTTGGCTCCAAATAGTCGCAGCAACCAGCAGCGCACTCCATGACTAGCGTGCAGCGTCAAAGGGAAAGCCAGTGCCTGTACCAGCCACCAAACCATCATTTTTGCCTTAGATCCGCCTGCTGCATAGTCGGGCTGGTGGTACTGGCTCAAATCCACTGCGGGCGGCGCGCCGTAATCGCCAAACCCAGAATCGCCAAACCCGTCCGGCTGCGTAGCTTTTTCAATGGCCATTGGCTTAGGCATCAGCAGGGCTAACGTTTGTGGCCGCTGGCTCAACCGTTTTTTCTTGAATATTCAAGCTGCCGCCAAATCTCAGCTCGTAAAGCTTGACCCCAATTTGATACTCATACTGACTGAGCAAACGGCCATAGATGTAGCCCGCATATCCATCTAAAAAGCCGAGCTGGATAAAGTAAAACAAAATAAAGCGCAAAAGCGGCTTGAAGGGCAAGCGCACCCAAATTTTCTTTAAGAAACGCTTGCGCTGTACCGCATCGCCAAACAAGTTAGCGCCAATGGTGCCATCGTCGCCCATGCCCGTGAGCAGGTTGTAATACACTCTAGCTTCCCAGTTGGAGTAGCGATTGTGCCGAGCTAGCCAATGGTACAGGTCGCGAAAATCTTCGTGGAGCATGTCTTCTTCGAGATAGCCCACTTTTTCATGGGGGATCATCACATGCTCATGCACTTCGTTATCGCCAGTGTTGCGAATGTCTTCGGTGTTGAGGTTCTCGTAGCGGCCTTTGGCATGGCGAAACAGGCGCAGGTTCCAGTCGGGGTATTTGCCACCGTGGCGAATCCATTTGCCTAAGAAAAATACCCGGCGATTGATGTAGTAGCCATCGAGGTCGGGATTTTTGATTTTCTCGGCAATTTCTGCCCAAGATTCCGGGGTAATGCGCTCATCGCAATCGACAATTAGCACCCACTCGTTGCGAAAGGGCAGGTTGTCGAGCGACCAGTTTTTCTTTTTTGGCCACCGACCGTTGAAGTCGAATTGAACGACTTTTGCACCCAGGCTTTCGGCGATTTCGATAGAGCGATCGCTGCTCTGAGAATCGACGACAAAAATTTCATCGGCTTGAACCAAGCTCGCCAGACAGGCGGGTAAATTTTCCTGCTCATTCTTAGCAGGAATGAGCACTGAAACGGGAATGGATGCGGGGGTCATGGCGTTGTAGGAGGAGTGGAGTGACGGATTAGGTGAGGGATAACGCTACTGAGATAGCCGATCTGGCCGTAGGCGTAGGCGAGATTTTCAAAGCGCTGAGCAGGCTTGTGGCTGTACTTAAGGGTCTTGTAGAGGCCGCGTATAAGCCGTTCGCCGCCGCTGCGAAGCTGCCATAGGCCAGTGGTGCCGCTGACCTGTTCGCGGTAGCTTTCGCTAATGCCCTGCCACCAGCTACGACTCATAAACCAGCCCGGTTTCAATCGGGCAGGCGCAACGTTGTGGGCTGCTAGCGCTTGGGGTACATAGACAACTTGCCATCCTTGGTCGAGGGCGAGTCGGGTCATTTGCTGTTCTTCATTGGACAAAAGATTTGTGCCGACTCGGCCTAAATGGGGATCAAAGCCACCGACCGATTCTAAGAACTGCTTACGGATGGCGTAGTTAAGGCCGCGAGGGGTGAGGGCGGGCTGCTGAATGTAGAGTAGCTCATCGCCTAGATCGTAAGCACCTAGTCCGCTAGAAAGATCTTGCGAGAGCCAGTTGGGCGGCTCGGTGTGAGGGGGCCAGATCAAGGTGACTTTGCCGCCCGCGATCGCGACTTGCTCGTGACGATCAAAAACGGCTAGCAGCGCTGCTAACCAGCCTGCACTGGCTTCAGCGTCATCATCTAAGTAAGCAATGATTTGGCCTTGGGCAGCGTTGGCTCCACAGTTCCGCGCGACTGAAAGGCCCAGCGTCGGCTCGTACAGATAGCGTAACTTAGGGTGGTGGGCGCGGGCTTTGACAATAGCCGCCGTACTGTCGGTGGACGCATTATCGACCACAATAATTTCATAGCGATCCTCATGAATATCCGAATGAATATCCGAATAAATATTTGAGATGCCTGGATCTTCAGAGCTACCGGCTGCGCTGCTATCAAACGTTTGATGCAAGAGACTATCGATCGCTGCGCCTAGATACTGTTCGCGATTGTGAGTGCAAATAATAGCTGAAATGAGCGGTGCGGCCATGAGAAATGAGTGCCATGCAGGTGACGTTATCGGTTTTTTCAGGAAAACTAACTGGCAATCAAAGCCGCAACCGTGAGTAAATCATCCAGTGACCACATTCAGATTGCCCGACTGACGAGTTAGGGTCGCGTTAGCTGACGGTTTTCCTTTACTTATTGGCTGACAGTTTTCCTTTACTTAAAGGAGAATAGAAGAATAATAAAAGAAAAAGTCTACGAGCGACTTAGATGAGCGGGTCGTGCCTTTGATCTTGTCTTTGGCATTATCTTTTGAGATGCTGCTAGCTTATGTATTTTTTGTATCTTTATTTACCCTACGCTTATGAACAATAGCCGTACAGCCACTGCTTCAGGAACATCGGGGGCTGCTTTAGAGATAGAGATTGCATCCTTAATTGAGCACACTCTACTAGCACCAGCGGCAGTATCCGCCCAAATTAGGCAGCTTTGTGAGGAAGCGGATCGCTACGGGTTTGCGGCTGTGTGCATTTATCCGGTGCATGTGCCTTTAGCCGTCGAGCAGTTGCATAACAAGCGCGTCCAGGTCTGCACGGTGATTGGCTTTCCGAGTGGGGCGACAACTGCCAAGGTAAAGCTTTATGAAGCGCAAGATGCGGTCGAAAATGGCGCGAACGAGCTAGATGTGGTGATTAACTTAGGCTGGCTTAAAATGGGTGAAACCAACCGTCTGCACGATGAGATGGCGGCGATTGTGGAGCTGACCGGGCAGCCGGTAAAGGCCATTTTGGAGATGGCGCTATTGACGGCGGCAGAAAAGCGCTTGGCCGCTGAAGTGTGCTTAGATGCGGGGGTTGCGTACTTAAAAACCAGTACGGGCTGGCAAGGGGGCGCGACGGTCGAAGATGTGAAGTTGCTGCGGCAAATTGGCGGCGATCGCATCGGCATCAAAGCGGCGGGCGGCATTCGCACTCCTGAGCAAGCTCAAGCGCTGATCGAAGCTGGCGCGAGTCGCTTGGGTACCTCTCGCGGCCCGGAAATTTTGAAGCTACAGGCAGCAGACGAATAATGGCAGAGCGTAGCTACACCGCTAGTCGCAGCTATACCGCTAGCGGCATCAACCTCAAAGCGGTGCCGATGGGCGAATTTGATCGGCTCGTAACCGTTTTGACGAAAGAGAATGGCTTGGTTAGAGCGATCGCGCCCGGTGCCCGCAAGCACAAGTCCAAGCTAGCGGGTCGTTCTGGCTTATTTGTCGTCAACGATTTGCTATTCGTCAAAGGCAAATCTCTCGATAAGCTCATTCAGGCCGAAACTCAACGCTCGTTTCCGGGGCTCAGCCAAGATCTGGCCAAGCTCACCGCCAGCCAATACCTAGCTGAACTGGTGCTGGCTCAAGCGCTGACCGACCAGCCGCAAGCAGATTTATATTACTTACTAATTGAGCATCTGGGCCGATTGGAAGCGGCGACAAAAGCCAACATTTTACCCTGCTTAACTCAGGCCACGTTTCACTTGCTAGCTTTGGCTGGAGTCGCACCTGAGGTGTTTCGCTGCTGCCTGTCGAGGACGCCGCTTTCGCCTGATATCAGCGATCCCAACTGGCGCGTAGCTTTTAGCGTTTCCTCAGGGGGCGTAATTGATCCAGCCGAAATTGTGCGCTTAGAACAAGCAGAACTGGTGCGGGTCGAAAAAAGGGAGCGCGATCGCCTGGAGCGTTCTGGTCAGCTCGCTAACGTTTGGCTGGGCCGATTTAAAGCGGCAGTCACGCAGGAGATCAGTCGCGACTTAGGAATAGTCGGCTATCTCAGCGCCGCCGAACTTGCGCTCATGCAGCAGCTCAACAAGCCTGAACTGGTGATGACAGCAGCTACTGCTTTCACGCCAAAGACAGATTCATTTGCCTTTGGGCGCAGCGACTCACCATTAGGCTCAAAATCAGGCACAATAAGACAAACCGTGCTGTCGGTAGAATCAGGGCCTCACATTTTGTGGCTCCACATCGAAAAATTTCTCAGGCAATATGCCCAATACCAGTTTGAGCGGCCGATTCGCTCAGCAGCTCTAATCGACATTTGCTTTAACCCACCAACCTATGCTCCTTGAGTCTGACGCTCATCATCTAAATAGCAGTTCAGAGGCCAAGAGCAATCCTGAAACCACACCTCAGGCTCCCAAAGCCGCTGAGACTTCAGTTAATACAGTCAATGCATCTGACGCAGCCAACACATCTGCTAGCACTGACGCAGCTGATCCCGCCTCTAATCCCGCCGAGTTACCGCTGTCAGACAGCGAACTGTTAAAGCCCGAACTAACAGAAACTCATGCTTCCGATCGCGCCTCGGTAGATCATGACTTAGCCTCTGAAGCCGACTTACCCGAAGCCGAAGCCGACTTAGCTGAGTCGGAGGGTGGTCTATGGCCGGTTTTTCGCAATCGCAACTTTCTGACGCTCTGGAGCGGTCAGGTTTTCTCTCAGGTGGCCGACAAAGTTTATTTAGTGCTGATGATTGCGATTATCTCCAGCCGATTTAAATCCCCGGATCAGACCATGAGCGGCTGGGTGTCGGCGATTATGATTGCCTTCACTATTCCAGCGGTTTTATTTGGTTCGCTAGCGGGCGTCTATGTCGATAGATGGCGCAAAAAGCCGGTGCTAGTGCTGACTAATTTGGCGCGCGGCCTCCTGGTTGCTGCCCTGCCGGTAATGCTGTGGGCGAGTGCAGACTGGGTAATAGCGGGTTTGCCCGTAGGCTTTTACATTTTGCTGGTGGTCACCTTTTTGGTTTCGACGCTGACCCAATTTTTTGCCCCGGCTGAGCAGGCCGTAATTCCGCTAATTGTCAAAAAGCAAAATCTTTTGCCCGCTAACTCGCTGTACACCACAACGATGATGGCTTCAGTGATTGTGGGCTTCGCAGTAGGAGAGCCGGTGTTAGCCTTGGCTGACAGGCTGCTAGCGCCAATAGACC
>QBMP01000249.1:3373-6523 GCA_003242115.1 Phormidesmis priestleyi | reverse complement strand
ATTATCATAAGATCACTGCCTGACGCGGCTTATCAAGATTGGTGCAAGATCTAAGATAGCGTTTTCAGCATTGTTGAAAGCTAAATGTAGAGCCTGAGTAGTTACGAAATTTTTTAATATTTCTTGAATTTCATCGAAAGGAGCCTTTAATGCCTTCCCATTCGTCTCAATACTTTCTTCAAGCCTCTCTCTAACGAGTTTAATCCTATCGTACTCAAGCTTATAGCTCTCTTCCGAGCTATTAATTACAGCGCTGGTCGTCTGAGAAATCCATCGCACAAGTTCAGAAGCTGCGTTATCTTTAAATCTTCTAATGAGCTGAGGAAGAATTAGCTGGGGGTACTCACTTAAAATATGCTGCTTCAAATGTTCATGGAAGGCTTCTGCATTCGCGGCCTTCCAAACGATCTCAGAAAGTCGCTTTCGATCATGATCTGTCCATTTTCTGACGTTTCTAGGCAAATCATCAAGCACATCCTCTGGCATCAAAAAATTAAAATGACTGTCTAGAGCATCAGCAGCTTCATTCTTTTCTGCATCGCTTCCATCAATTATCTTCAGAGCAAGCAACGCAGGTAAACTGCTTAGTTTAATGATTTTTGCCTCATCTATTTCCTGCTCGTATTCTCCCAAGCTTTCTTTCAGCTTCGAGCGAATATCTTGAGTGGCTTTATCAAAAAACACTTCCTCGCTTTCGGGCCAACCCTTACCATCGCCGCGAAATACGTCAATCCGGTTAAGAATGAACAGCATCCTCGCAGGTGATCCCCCCAGTTCTTTTACCTGATCTACCACTTCTTGCAGCAGAGAAGCAACTTTTTCTTCATCCGCCTCAGCGCTGTTGTAAGTCACCAAGCATAAGGCTTCTTTCGATCTCCTAATCACCTCGGCATTGCCCTCATCGCCCACATGAGCCAGCCCAGGCAAATCCATGATCTTTACCGTAGTTCCTTCCGGCAAGTTCAAAAGATCGGGCTCAGCAACCAGCCTAAACGGATAATAAACCGTTGATTGAGGGCACGCAATATTACTGTCACCGGCTGCCCTATGCTTCAGGTAGGCTTTCATTACCCCGTCAAGGCGATCATAAATATCCTCATTGCTGACATTATGCCAAGCGCCACACTCCCAAGTAGCGCCCGCCGTCTCTTCAATCCTAATCGCTTTCTGCTCGCTGTATTCTACCGTTACCACTCCGGCACTCCTCTCCAGCACAGCTCTAGGCATCAGCTCTGCGCCACATAGCAAGTTCACTAGCGTACTTTTGCCGCTGCTAGTCGTCCCCGTTGTGGCCAAAATCAAAGTTGGATTATCCAGCCCATCGCAAAGCGTCTCAACGGCCTCATTGAGCTTATTAGTCAAAAACGTGATTTGAAGCTCAGGGTCAATATCAGCCTCGTAATTTTCCGGCAATTCCTTATAAATTTTCTCGCAGCACTGCCATAGCGCCGTTGAAAAGTCTTTAGCCTCTTCTTTTACCGAAGCAAAAATTGCCTTAATATCATCAGCCATTGAGAGAGTCCACTTTATTAAGGAATACGCAAGCTATCAATAAGCAAAAATAAGCGATCGCGCGATCAGCGCTGTTTCATTGCCAATCACAAATAATCAGGCATGACAAAACTACTTACCTCAGACCTTTGACCGCCGACTAGCGTTAGGCTTACTGATATTTCCCGCTGGTTAGTTCAAAATCAACTGATTCATCAAAAAACATTTTCTAGAACTTCATTAAGCTCAGCCGTACAAAGTGTCATTAAATACAGCGCAAACTGTATTAATGCTTACAAAGCGTCATAGCGCAAGTTGCTAGGGTATTACCAGGCTAGCGTTTCACATACTGCATCGCTGCTAAGGTTGCATGACTTCTGAAGAAGCGCTTGCGCTTGTTGAACAAGCCATCTGTCAAAACCATCGGATCAAAAGCGGGCTGAGCCCATTGCAGCGCACCGTTTTTTGCTACGCCTGGGAGTCGCGTTCTTACAGTGAAATCGCCAAACACTCAGGCTATGAGCTGAGCTACGTCAAGCAAGCCGGTTCGCAGCTTTGGCAGTTGCTCTCACAGGCGCTAGCGCAAAAAATCACTAAGCGAAATGTGCGGCTGATCTTGCAGCGGAGTTTGCCCCTACCCGAATCAGCACTACCAGCCGTAGGATTGACGGCAGCACCAACAGCATCAACGGCGGTATCGACGGCACCCGATATTGACTGGGGCGATGCGGTCGATGTCTCTTGCTTTTATGGCCGCGAAGCTGAGCTGGAACAACTCATGCAATGGACGGTGAGCGATCGCTGTCGTCTAATCGGTATTTTTGGCATGGGCGGCATCGGCAAAACCGCACTCTCCATTCGCTTAGCCCAGCAGTTAAATCAACCCTCTTGTTTCTCCAAAATCATTTGGCGATCGCTGCGAAATGCCCCACCTCTGTCCGATCTCATGGCAGATTTGCTTCAGGTACTCTCACCTTCGCAGACTACCGCCAAAACCCTCGGACAACAACTCTCTCATTTGCTTCACTGCTTACGACAACATCGCTGTTTAATTGTGCTAGACAACGGCGAAACCGTTATGCAGTCAAACGAAACAGATAGCCCATCCCAGTATGAAATGCTCTGGCAGCAGTTGGGGCAAACCCAGCATCAGAGCACCATTTTACTCACCAGCCGCGAAAAGCCTACCAGCATTGCGGCTTACGAAGGCAATGCCCTGCCAGTGCGATCGCTCCGACTCACCGGACTGCCTACCCATCTCGCTCAATCTTTGTTCGATCTCAAGGGTAGTTTTAGAGGTAGCGCTTCTCAATGGCAACAACTAGTGGATTACTATGCAGGCAATCCGCTGGCGCTGAAAATGGTGGCGGCCGTCATTCAAGAGCTGTTTGATGGACAAGTGGGAAATTTTCTGGACTGCCTGCAAGCAGGAGAGACTATCTTTGGCGATATTCAAGACCTGTTGAGTCAGCAGATCAATCGGCTCTCAGTGCTACAGCAGCAGACCCTCGACTGGCTGGCGATCGCCCGTAGGCCCATCACCTTCTCTCAGCTTCGGGCTCACTTTACACCCGTTTTGGGACTAGGGCTAGGAATAGGTGATCTGCTAGCAGCCCTTTCAGCGCTAGAGCGTCGCAGCCTAATGGAGAAACTACCGCC
>QBMP01000249.1:0-3363 GCA_003242115.1 Phormidesmis priestleyi | reverse complement strand
GATTGAGCGAGTGTGCGAACAACTCCTGACTCGCAAGCTCATCGCCCACTCGCCGCTCGCCTCTCATGCCCTGATTCAAGCCCAAGCCCCCGACTATATCCGCCAAACGCAGACTCGGCTCATTCTCAAACCCATTGCCGATCAGTTGCTGGCGCTGAGCAGTCAGGCAAACTGGGCGCAAACGATCCAGCAGTGGCTGGGCGAACTGCGCCAAATTCCTGCTCAAACGGGCTATGCAGGCGGTAATTTGATCAATTTGCTGATCCAGATGCAGATTGATCTCAGCGGCTGGGATTTTTCGCGGCTGCCGATCTGGAGCGCTTACCTCAAAAACGTCACTTTGCATCGGGTCAGCTTTGCTAAATCAGACCTTTCACACTCGGCGTTTAGCGAAACCTTTAGTCAGGTGTTGACAGTTGCCTTTAGCCCCGATGGCAAGCTGCTTGCAACCGGCGATGTCAACCACGAAGTTCAGCTCTGGCGGGTGGCAGATGGCCAGCTTTTGCTCACCTTTACGATGCAACAAGGCTGGATCTGGTCGGTCGCGTTTAGCCCCGATGGCAAGCTGTTAGCCAGTAGCGCTAACCAGTCGGTGCAGCTTTGGGATGTGCAGAGCAGGGAATTAGTTCAGAGTTTGAATGGCTATAGCGATCGCGTCTTTTCAGTCGCCTTTAGTCCCGATGGGCAGCTTCTCGCTACCGGCAGCGAAGACCAGTGGGTGCGCATTTGGGAGTGGCGTACTGGCACTCTACGCCATCAGCTCAGCGGCCATACCGACGAAGTGCGCTCAGTTGCATTTGCCCCCCAGGCTCAAAATAGTCAGCGGCTGACGTTAGCGAGTGCCAGCTACGACGGCAGCGTCAGGCTTTGGGATGCCGTCAGCGGCGAGTGCGCGCAGGTTTTGCCGGGAGCGACTAAGCTGAGGTCAGTGGCGTTTAGCCCGGATGGAAAAACCTTGGCCACTGGCGGTGCGGCGGGCTACCTTCAGCTCTGGCAGATCAAACCGAGCGGAGCAAAGCGATGGCAAAGATGCTCCGATAAAGAATTATTCAACGCCCAGCAGCCGATTCGCAGCGTAGCCTTTAGTCCCGATGGCCGCACCCTCGCTAGCGGCAGCGATGATGGCAAAGTCTGGCGATGGAATTATCACACAGGTGAAGTGCTTAAAGTGCTGTCAGGTCATACGAGCTGGATTAGTGCGATCGCCTTCAGCGTCGATCACCTCCTCGCTAGCGGCAGCGAAGATCGCACCGTTCGGCTCTGGTACAACAACCTCTGTCAGCGGCAGTTTCAGGGCTACAGCAACGGCATTTGGTCAGTCGCCTTCAACCCCACCGGCAACCTGCTGGCCAGCGGCAGTCAAGATCGCCGAGTGCGGCTCTGGTCAGCCAAAACGGGCGAACTGTTGGGCAGCTTAGCGGGCCACACCAGCTGGATTTGGTCAGTCGCCTTTAGCCCGACTCAACTGACGCTGGCTAGCAGCAGCGAAGATGGCACCATTCGGATTTGGGATATTCACACTCAGCAACAGCGCCATGTGCTCACCGGACATAAGGATGCGGTACTCAGCCTGCTTTATACGCCACAAGGTACGCTCTGGAGCGGCAGTTTAGATGGCACCTTAAAGCACTGGACAGCAAAGGGGATTTGTCTGGAAACGCTTGATAGAGAGCGTGACGGGCATAGGGGTGGAGTTTGGGCGATCGCGCTCAGCCTAGACGGCGATCGCCTCCTCAGCGGCAGTCAAGATCAAACCCTCAAACTCTGGGATACCGCTAGCGGTCGTCTAATCGATACCCTCAGCGGCCACCGGAGCTGGATTCGTGCCGTTGCCATTAGCCCCGATTGCCAAACGCTATTCAGCGGCAGTGCCGACGGTATGCTCAAGATCTGGCAAGCTGACGATTCTGGTAAATATCGCTGTCAGCAAACCCACATCGCCCATTCAGGGCCAGTTCTATCAATCGCGATTCATAAAGGCGGACAGCAGATCGCCACTAGCAGCACCGATCGCACTATCAAGCTCTGGAATCTCAAATCTGGAACTTATCAGGCTATTTCGCAGGCTCATGACCGCTGGGTAAAATCTTTAACCTATAGCCCCGATGGCTCAACTTTGGCAAGCTGTAGCCAAGATGAAACTATCAAGCTCTGGCATACAACACCCCTAGAGAATGCGCCAACTTTGAGCCAAACCCTGCGAATGCCTAGACCTTATGAAGCGCTCAACATTGAGCAAGCAAGTGGGCTCACAGCGGCGCAACAATCTACCTTAAAACAGCTCGGTGCAACAGCAATTGCTAGATATTGCGATTCTCAACCCGTTTTATCAGCAGCACATTTTTAGAATAAGGAGTCCAAAGCGTAACTGTGGGTGATTTGGTTTACAAAGTTTTGGCAGCTGATTTGGTGCCCTTCAATGCAGAGAACAACCCTCTAACATTAAATATTCGCGGTACGAACACCAATAGTCGCTACGACGTTGTGCTCGCTAGTTCATCTCTTCGGCTAATCGTGGATGGCGTTCCCCGTGCGCCCTCCAACAATTTTTATGAGGTGGTCAGCAATCAAAGCGCTAAAGAAGGTGAATTCGATTTTGAAGTACCCGCTTCAGCCGGGAAAGTCATGCTTCAAATTTCTGATGAATCCACTGGGGCAACGGCCCAAATTCCCTTTGATTTGAGTGCCGTGACGCCCTACTAATTTCTGCACGTTTATAGGGAGCGATCGCTTCTAACGGTCAGCGCGATCGCCCCTTAAATCTGCCGCCGCGATCAGCATGAGTAAGCAGGCATACATGGAAGAGAACGGTTCTGTATTTGCCCATGTGATTCATCTTTTTAAGAATCCAAAGCTTGAAGTTTTCTAAAAAGCTAGAGAACCACATCGGCGCTATTGGATACTTCATTCACCATTACAATAAATCCCTTACATGTTTAGGGCTACCCAGATTCGCAACCGCCCTCGTTTATCCGTATTAAACTGAAGAAAATAACGCTCATCACTGAGAATCCGGAGAACCTGCGATGATGACACTCACGTTAGATATGCGCTCCGCTGACCTCGCGCTAAGTGAGGCCGACTTCTATCGCCTCTGTCAGGCCAATCGAGACCTCAGACTCGAACTCACCGCCAAAGGACAATTAATACTGATGCCACCGACAGGATGGGAAACCGGCAATCGCAATATCGGGCTGGCCAGCCAAGTAGACAACTGGGCTCGGCAAGATGGCAGCGGACTAGCATTCGATTCATCCACCGGCTTTCGCCTGCCCGATGGCGCTATTCGCTCACCCGACGTTGCCTGGGTACTCAAAAGCCGCATAGAAGCCATCAACCCCGACCCCAGCAAATTTCTCCCCC
>QBMP01000248.1 GCA_003242115.1 Phormidesmis priestleyi | reverse complement strand
GCCTAATAGCACCGGTACCCGGCTACCATCTTGGCGAATATATTCTTTTTCGTAAGGCGTACAGGTGCCTGTTTCCCTGGCTTCGGCAATGCCCGCCTCATCAGCCGAAAAGTACTCAGGTGGGGTAATGTCTGTCCAGCGCAGCTTACCTGATCGCAAATCTTCTCGGCTGTAGCCAACAATTCTCAAAAACTCATCATTCGCCTCATTCACCGCGCCGCTGACATCACCCACCAAAATACCCACCACATTTGATTCAGCAAAGCTTCTAAAGCGCTCCTCACTAATCTTGAGCGCCTGTTCGGTGGAGCGATTGTTAGCATTCGCTAGAGCGCTGGCAATATGGCCCGTGAGCAGATCTAAAAATGACGCATACTCTTCATCCATCTGCCGCGCCGGATTAAGACCCACAATCAGCAGCCCCGCTATTCCCGTTAGGTTTAAAGCCCGCACTGGCATTACCCGCGCACTCATCACCGGCAGATCAAACACGCCTTTGGGCACCTCTCCAAACCGTTGGGGCAAATCTTGTAGAACTATTGCCTCACGAGAATGCAGCACTGTCTCGAACCGCCAAGGATCGCGCTGCGTAAAATCCATCCGCTCCGGTAGCCAAATATCCTCAGCCGCCGCTGGCGATCGCCCACACAGCATGGCCTGGGTTTTCGCAGAATTCAGCCGATACAGCGCCGCAAACGGAATATCAGCCGGATTTTCTGACAGGGTTTTGATGAGTCCCTCATACATTTCTTCTGTTGTTTGGCTTTCATCAGCGACGGATGTCGCCAAAGCACCTGCCTGTTCGGCTAGCTGGGTAGAGGTGATCAGCCTACGCTCACTCAAAACCTGCTTGGTGGTTTCATTAATCACCGTAAAAACGCCGCTTACCTCTCCTGCTTCATCCAAAAGCGGACTGTAAGAATAGGTGTAATAAGACTCTTCTAAATACCCCGCCCGCCGCACCGGAATCAGCAGATTTTCTTCTTGATCAGCCTGCTTCGTTACAAATATTCGCTTGAGCTGAGGCCCAATAATATGCCAGCTTTCAGTAAAGACAGACTGCGCCGGTTGCCCGAGGGCTTGGGGGTGGCGATCGCTCCCCAAAATAGGCCGAAAAGCATCATTGTAAATCAGCCGACACTCTTTTCCCCACCACACCACCATCGGAAAGCAAGAATTTAAGCAAATGCTGACAGCCGTTTTTAAACTACTCGGCCAGTTGGCAATTGCCCCTAGCGGCTGAGTGTGGCTTGCTCCTGCCACTGAATCATTTGCCACTGAATCATCTGGCCTCCCAAAGGTGGCTTTCACCAGCACCTGCATTTCACTACCACCCGCACAAATCCCTCTGTTCAGAGGCATCTTGGACGTTATTTCAGGCATTGTTTCGCCCATGTGTGACCTTTAGAGGGACTTCGCTAATCAGTTTATTTAGAGCCTATAGCCCACAAGATAGAGAACTCATCTACCTTTTGAAAGATTTAGCCGTGATCCTCACGCTGCTTGAGGGGTGCTTGAATAATGATGTCATCATCCACTCCCTGATCGCGCACTCCCTGATTGCGCACTGGCCGATTGCGCACTGCCCGGTTTTTTAAAAAGCTGAGCCGACTGCCCATACTGAGCTTTATGAGCACACTCCCCGCGCTCATAAAGCTCAAAATGCTACCCGCACTGCCCACACTCAAAATGCTGCCCGCACTACAGATACTCAAAATGCTGCCCGCACTGCCAATACTCAAAACGCTACCCGCACTACCAATGCTCAAAATACTGCCATAGCTAGCCAAGCTCAATACCCCTTCAGTCGGCAACCAAGCAAAAGATGGCAATATAGATGGCGAAGAAATTTTCCCTAACAAATTTTTCATGGCCGCCCACTTTTTGTCATTCTGCCATTCTCTCTCGTTCTTATTGGGTTCTCTAAACGCTTCGTCGCCGCATCTAAGCTAGCACCCATTCATCCAACACCTATTCATCAGCTAATCTAGCAAAATGCCTTCATCAAGGCTGAGATCTGCCGCCTTTAGCGATCGCTTAATCATATGCCCACTATTTTACGTATCGGCCCCTATCGTCTATATTTTTATAGTCATGAACCCAACGAACCTCCTCACATTCATATAGACAGAGACGCTGCAACCGCAAAATTTTGGTTAGAGCCAATTGAGCTAGCTAGCAGCATTGGTTTAAGTGCTAAAGATCTACGAAAGGTTCAAAATATAGTGCAAGAGAATCAAATAGTTTTACGTGAGGCTTGGCATGAGCATTTTGGCGGTTCGGCCCGACGAGAGAGTTCAGAGTGTCTACTTTTCTGAAAACACGATTAGCGCCGAACTGATGGATGGCCGAACGATTACCGTTCCTTTATTGTGGTATCCCAAATTGCTGAATGCTTCACCCGATCAGCGGGCTGCTTGGACTGTTTGCGGCGGTGGCTATGGCATTCACTGGGAAGAGATAGACGAAGATTTGAGTACCGCAGGAATGTTACGAGGTGCGCCTGCATCCAGCTTCACTAAGACTCACGCCTGAAATTCCGCTAATCCATCGCAATCCATCATAGGAAACGCAATTATGACGGTAGACCCCTTTTTTGACTGGCAGAGGCTGCAAAATGGCTCAGATATTCGCGGGGTGGCTCTATCAGGCGTTGCGGGTGAGACTGTCAATTTAACCCCTGAAATCGCTTACCGCTTGGGGCAAGGGTTTGTCAGTTGGCTAGCGCCGACGCTGAATAAATCAACAGATGAATTGACAGTTTCTATTGGCCTAGATAGTCGGCTTTCGGGGCCAGCGCTGATGGCGGGCCTCGCTGACGGCATGATGGCTTTGGGCGCAAAGGTGTTTGACTTTGCCATAGCTTCTACTCCCGCCATGTTCATGAGTACCGTCACCCCTGGCTACGACTGCGATGGAGCCATCATGCTCACCGCTAGCCATCTGCCTTTTAACCGTAACGGCCTCAAGTTTTTCACCGCTCAAGGCGGACTCAATAAAGCCGATATTACGGCCATTTTGGCCCTAGCCCGTGAGAACAATTTTAAGATAGCTCAAAATAAAGGAGAACTCATCTCCCGAGACTTTATTTCAGTTTATTCACAGGGCTTAGTGCAACAGATTCGGCAGGCAGTCAATCACTCCGATCACTATGAACAACCGTTGAAGGATTTGCATATTGTGGTTGATGCCGGGAACGGCGCAGGCGGCTTTTATGCGGGCAAAGTGCTGGAGCCTTTGGGCGCAGATACCAGCGGCAGTCAGTTTTTAGAACCGGATGGCCATTTTCCTAATCACATTCCCAATCCAGAAAATGCCGAAGCGATGGCGGCAATTTGCCAAGCTGTGCTGACGCATAAGGCAGATTTTGGCATTATTTTTGATACGGATGTAGATCGATCAGCGGCAGTCGATCCGCAGGGCAATGAGCTGAACCGTAATCGCCTGATTGCCTTAATTTCAGCGGTGGTGCTGCGCGAACATCCCGGTTCTACTATAGTCACCGATTCCATCACTGCCGATGGCCTAGCACAATTTATCGCTCAATTAGGCGGGGTGCATCATCGGTTTCAGCGCGGCTACAAGAACGTAATTAATGAATCTATTCGCTTAAACGAGGCCGGTCAGGAATCGTGGCTAGCGATAGAAACCTCTGGTCACGGAGCCATGAAGGAGAACTATTTTCTCGACGATGGGGCGTATTTGGTCAGTAAGCTATTGGTAGAATTGGCGCGGGCAAAGCAATCGGGCAAAGTGCTGACCGATCTGATCGCTGATTTGAAAGAACCGGCAGAAAGCGAAGAATACCGGCTAAAGATTTTGACAGCAGACTTTAAAGCTCACGGCAACAGCGTGATTGATCAGCTCAAAGCCTTTGTCACCGATCAAGCAGATTGGCAGTCAGTGCCCAACAACTATGAGGGCATTCGAGTCGCCTGCACGGACGTGGCTGAAGATGGCTGGTTTTTGCTGCGTCTATCGCTCCACGATCCGGTGCTGCCGCTGAATATTGAATCTAACGTGGTGGGTGGTGTAGACATCATCAAAAACCGTTTGATTGGGTTCTTTGAAACAGTTGACAAACTAGATAATTCATCTCTTTCTGAGTGAATGGCAAGAATAGATAACGATATTGATGAGCTGCGATCGCAATATCTCACCCTCATCAACTACCAGCTACCGACGAATAAGCTGATTGATCTTAGGCTCTGACCTCTCCCTCCAACGATATACGAAAGCTGCTTCTTTAGGTAGACTACGATTTTTAGACAAATGCCTTATCTTTCGTACAGGTGAATCTGCTGCTAGCGATCTTAAGATCGTTGCTATGTAAAAAGCTGCCCATGCGGTTCGCTGGCTTCAAGATTCAAAAAATATAACAAACCCTGGACCGCTATTGCTAGATTTAGCATGATCAGTTGGTGATCAATAGAGTCTATCAATGCTGCCATTTATTTGCTACTTCAAAAGAGTTGGCGGGCTTCAACGATCACTTTGATCGTATTAACAAATCCCTTTTAACGAATCCCACTTCATCATTAGAATTTTTCGCATGAAAATTGCTGTTGTTGCGCTGCTGCATCATCCCGTTGCCGAGCCTTTTGCTGGAGGAATGGAATCTCATACTTGGTGGCTCGTCAAAAAGCTTATAGCCAGAGGTCATGATGTAACACTGTTCGCTAGCGGCGATTCTGACTCTAATATGGGCTTGGCCCCTTGTATAGAAACTGCGTTGGCCAACCATCCTCGCGCCCAAACGCTGTCAGGACGGCAAGCCTGTAACATGTCGGCCTATGCCAATGTGATTAAGCAAATCTGCCAGGGTGAGTTTGATGTCGTTCACAACAACGCGCTGCATCCGCTGGTGTTGCTTAGCGCTGCCGACTTGCCCGTGCCCATGCTGACGGTGCTACACACGCCGCCTTACCCGGAGCTAGCCGCCGCAGTTCGCTACGCCACCGCCCGCAATAGCCCCGATCACAACTCTCGTAATAATTCAGGCCGAATGGCGATCGCTGCCGTTTCTAAAAGTCTCGCCGCCAAGTGGAAGCCGCTCACCCATGCCCACGTCGTATACAACGGCATTGAAATTGACAACTGGCCTTATACTGGCCAAGTGCAGCCTAAGCAAGCCCTGTGGTATGGCCGCATTGTGCCCGAAAAAGCGCCCCATTTAGCCATTCAAGCGGCGCTAAGGGCGGGATATGCAATCGAAGTAGCAGGCCCGATTGCCGATATAGAGTATTTTACGGAGCAGGTGACGCCGCTGCTAAGCAGCCCTCACGCAAACTATAAAGGGCATCTCTCCCATGATGAAATTAGGGTGTTGCTAGCTCGATCTAGTGTTTTTGTGAACACACCGCTTTGGGAAGAACCATATGGATTTGTATATGCAGAGGCGCTGGCTTCGGGTACGCCGATTGCGACTTTTGACAGCGGGGCGGCGAGCGAAATTTTGACGCCCCGCTGCGGTGTTGTCGTGCAGGAAAAAACGGTCGAGGCGCTGGCTGAGGCAATTGCGATCGCTGCCCACCTGCCTCGTCAAAACTGCCGACAGAGGGCTGAATCTTTTTGCCACATCGATTCGATGGTAGACGGTTACGAACAGCTTTATCAGCAGCTAATCCACCGACAACAACAGCAAAATGTTCAGCCGGAGCAGGCCGTCAATGTGTTGGATCAAGGCCCGCTGCCGATGATGGATGCTGCCTAGACACCACCTCTAAAATACAGCTAAAATACAGCTAAAAGACAGCTTCCAACGTAACATAGGTGCAGGCAGTGAAAATTGCATTCTATTTGAACCTTCAGGGCATGGGGCACTGCCGACGGTTTGAAGCTATTTCTCCTTACTTTCCTCCCGACTGTCGGCTAGCTGTTATCGGCATGGATGGCCCTCCCTCAGTAGAGAGTTCAGTAGATAATCTCTCGCGTCTGGTAGATCGCATCAGCGTTCCTGGATTTGGGCCTGCCTCTAAGCTCTCGTTTATGCAGCAGCAGACCGCCCATGACTATCATGGGCTGCTCGTGAATCACGGTCAAAACACAGCTTTTGTTCTAGCGATGGTTTCTTTTTTTAGCCGCTGGCAGCCTGATTTACTGGTGGTAGATGTTGGCTTAGAAGCCTCGATTTTGGCGCGGATGTGCGGTATCGCGACGCTGTATGTTAGGCAACATGGTCACCGATGGGACAAAGGACACCGCTTGGCTTACGAGTGGGCTGGCGCGCTATGGGCTCCTTTCGCCGCAGAAATGGAACAGCCCGATTGTCCTGATTGGATTCAAAAAAAGACTTTTTACAGCGGCGGATTCTCTCGCTTTTCTGGCCCGTCTTCCACCTTGTGCAAAAGGGCCGAAGCCCCTGCTAGCTACGCCAAAACGAAGCCTAACATTTTAGTGATGACCGGCTTTGGAGGAACAACCATTACGCCTCAAAAGATCTCTGCTGCCGCTGCCGCTACGCCCGATTGGCAGTGGCATCATTTAGGTAGCAGCTTAGACATGCTGGGTGTTTGCAGCGACGGCGTTGTTGAAAACGTGTGGCCTTATTTGAGCCATGCTGATTTGGTAATAGCGAATGCTGGTCACAATTCAGTAATGGAA
>QBMP01000247.1:5024-6660 GCA_003242115.1 Phormidesmis priestleyi | reverse complement strand
TTGTGGCCCTATCCCTTATGAAACAGGTGATGTAGCCCTGTTGTCACCCGGCAAGGCAGCGAAAAAGACGAAGCGGCCTACCACGAAATGATCATCCATGTGCCGATGCTGGTTAATCCAAGCATCAAAAACGTGCTGGTTATCGGCGGCGGTGACGGCGGCAGCGTCCGCGAAATCCTGCGCCACCCGCAGGTCGAAAGCGTCACGATGGTCGAAATCGACGAAGCCGTCGTCCGAGCCTCCCGCGAATTTTTGCCCTCGCTATCCTCCTCACTAGACGATCCCAAGCTCAACTTAATTATTGCCGACGGTATTGACTACCTTAAAAATGCCGCTGATGAAAGCTTTGACTTTATCGTCATTGACTCATCTGATCCGGTCGGGCCATCTGTGGGCCTATTTAGCGCTAGTTTTTACAAAGACGTCTATCGCGTCCTCACCCCTAACGGCGTCATGAGCGCTCAAAGCGAATCACCGCGCTTTAACCAAACCGCCTTTGTCGATTTAAGCCACTGCCTCCAAGCTATTTTTGGCGAAACCAATGTGCACACCTACCTAGCCTTTATTCAGACCTATCCAACCGGCATGTGGAGCTTCAGCTACTGCACCAAAAATGCCCAGCATCCAGTCGCCGCACTCGATGTTCAAGCGGCCTCACACTTCGCCACCGAACATGATCTGAACTATTACAACAGCGACGTTCACAGCGCTGCTTTTTGCCTCCCCACCTTTATTAAAAAAATGCTCAGCAAACCCGCCTAATTAAAGTCTTCTCAAGTCGTCAACTCATCGCGTTCGTTGCAGCTCGTAGGTCTTAGCCCATGAGCTGTGGCTAGCTATGTTCTACATCGCCGCTTGCAGCTTCTAAGCGAACATTTCTGTAGAGCTGTTCAATTGGCAACTCAGCCTCAATGCTGGCAATGGCGACAATTTCACCTTCTTTATAAGGAAAATAAAGCCACATCCGGCCTTCTCTCCGCCTGAAACACTCTACCTGCATCTGCCGGGTGCTAATAAGTACATACTCTTCGAGTGTTGGGATTTGGATATATTCTTGAAACTTGTCAGAGCGATCAACGGCTTCAGTGCTAGCAGAAAGCACTTCTACAATCAGTTTTGGAAACTCGTAAAAGGTATCATTATTTCGATCTCTAGCATCACAGCTAACAGACAGGTCAGGGTAGCGGTAAGAAAGACCTTTCTGAACCATTATTTTTACATCCGAGCCGCTCATCTGGCAGCCTCGTTTCTCTACTTGACCAATTAGCGCCCGCCGCAAGTTGAAGGCCAACTCATCATGTCCCTTGGTGCCGCCTGCCATCGCAAACACTTCACCCTCGCAGTATTCATAGCGAAGTTCTTGCTGCGACTCCCACAGCAAGTATTTTTCAGCGGTCATTTTCGGAGGATGGGCAGAGGAGATCATCAGAATATACTCGAAGCCTGTTCACTATATCGGATGTATCGGATGTATCGGCTCCTTATCGGCTGGTTATCCCAGTGGGACGGAGCCACCAAAATCAACGATAGCGCAAAAATATTGTTCACTTTTTCGTTAGTCTGCTGCGAATAAACAGTTTTTCTAGCTCAAGCCACACAAAGAGCAAAGAGCTAAAGCCAATACACACCCATAGCT
>QBMP01000247.1:1106-5014 GCA_003242115.1 Phormidesmis priestleyi | reverse complement strand
TCACCACTACAGCTAGCAATACGTAAGGATTGGAAAACTGAGACATCTCGATTGCAAGCTGATGGTTGGAGCGAACGGCGATCGCATGACCCATTTGTGACAAACACAGCATCGTAAACACCATTGTTTTCCATCTATCTGGATCGAGATTACTGGTGGTTTGAGGATCATGCGTATATCCATAGGCCCACAGCATCAGTGAAATTGCCAAAATCGCGAAGACAATTCCTACCCGCACCATATACCAGCCCAACCCCCGCGCGAAAATGCTCTCTTTAGGGTCATGGGGCGCTCTGTCCATCATATTTGGCTCTGGCGGCTCTAGGGCCAAAGCTAGCGCCGGAAACCCATCGGTGACAAGGTTCATCCACAAGATTTGTAAGGGCGTCAGCGGCACGGCCACAATCGGCAGTAGCACTGGCGAAAGCGCAATCGTAATCACCTCGCCAATGTTGCTGCCGAGAATATATTTCACAAATCGGCGAATGTTGCTGTATACCACTCGCCCTTCTTCGGTCGCGGCCACAATCGAAGCAAAATTGTCGTCTAGCAGCACCATGTCACTGGCGGCTTTGCTCACATCGGTGCCGGTAATGCCCATTGCCACGCCAATATCGGCCTGCTTTAGGGCTGGCGCATCATTGACGCCATCGCCCGTCATCGCCACCACCTGCTTTTGCGCTTGCAGCGCCTGGACAATTCGCAGCTTATGTTCTGGTGAGACTCTGGCATACACGCTCACCGAGCCCACAACAGCTTCTAGATCCGCTTGACTCATGGCTTCTATTTCTGGGCCGCTCAGCGCTTTAGCGTTGGCTTCGACCATCTCTAAATCAACGGCTAGGGCTTTGGCTGTGAGTGGATGATCGCCTGTAATCATCACCGGACGAATCCCGGCTTGCTGGCAGCGTTTCACCGCCAACCGGACTTCTGGTCGAGGCGCATCGATCATCGCCACTAAGCCTAGCCAAATCAAAGCCGCTTCAGCCGTATCTTCGGTGATCTCTTCAGCCTGCTCTGTGGGTTCGACTGGCCGATAGGCAAAGCCCAATACCCTTGCGCCCTGGCTGGCTGAAGCCTCAATTTTAGTGAGCACGCCTTGGCGATCCTCTTCTGTGATCAACTTTGCGTCTCGTCCGAGCTGATTGCAGCGGGCTAAGAGCGATTCGGCTGAGCCTTTAACCAGTACAATTGCAGCTGATTTGAGGTTGAGCTGGTTAGTTTCAGGAACCTGAACGACCACGCTCATCCGCTTTCGTTCAGAGGAAAACGGAAACTCATTGAGCCGAGGAAACTCGTATTCTAGGGTCGCTTTTTCGAGCCCCGCTTTAGCAGCAAGTGTCACCAGCGCACCTTCTGTTGGATCGCCAACAATCGTCCATTCTTTTTCTCCTGCAACATCTTGAGTTTGCAGGGCGGCATCGTTACACAGGGCGCAGTTTAAGAGCAACAGAGAGAGGGTAGGCTTCTCTAAAGGAGAAATGGGTTTGCCTTGTAAACAAAATTCTCCTTGGGGGGCGTAGCCTTCACCGCTCACGCTGATGTCACTTTCAAAGGGCAGTCCGGCGATGTGAATCGACTGCACAACCATTTTGTTTTGTGTGAGCGTGCCTGTTTTATCTGAGCAAATGGTGGTGACTGAGCCTAGGGTTTCGACCGCTGGTAATCGCCGAATCAGGGCTTGTCGTTTGACCATGCGCTGTGTGCCAATCGCAAGCGTTACTGTGATCACAGCTGGTAGCCCTTCGGGCACGACGGCAACGGCCATACTTAATGAGACCGTGAGCAGATCTTCAAAGGCTGACCAGCCGATGATCAAGGTACCGATCACCACGACGAGAGTGACTAAAGAGAGAGAGCTGGCGACTAAGACGTTGCCTAGCTGCTTGAGGCGCTGCTGCAAAGGCGTGGAAAGGACTGATACGGACTGAATGAGGGTGGCGATGCGGCCTAGCTCTGTTTCCATACCGGTGCGGGTGACGAGCATTTTGCCGCGCCCGTGCACAATCTCGGTGCCTTGAAAGACTAGATTTTTGCGATCGCCCAATGCCGCATCTTCCAGCAGCTTTCCTTGAGCCTGCTTTTCTACCGCCGTTGCTTCGCCCGTTAGCGCTGATTCTCTCGCTTGGAGGGTGGCCGCTTCTAGCAATCGACCATCGGCAGCGACCTGATCGCCTGCTTCTAGCAATACTATGTCTCCTGGCACCAAATTCTTAGCGGGTAGCGATCGCCTTTGGCTATCTCTGATTACCTGTACGTTAGGCGCTGAGAGCTTTTTGAGTCCGGCTAGGGCTTGTTCGGCGCGGCTTTCTTGTAGGTAGCCTAAGACTGCATTGACGAGAACGATGGCCGCGATCGCTATTGCATCTTTTGGAAACTTGCCCGCGCGCACATCCAGCACCGCTGCAACAACAGCTACGCCAATTAGCATTAGCAGCATGACATCGGTAAACTGATCGAGCAAAATTTGCCAGCGGCTGCGCCCGCCCGTCTCAACGAGTTCATTCAGCCCATAGCCCGCTAGTCGCTGCTCAGCTTCTGCCGTACAAAGCCCAGTATCAGCGCTGGCCTGCAAGGTGGCTATGGCTTCGTTAATATCAAGCGTGTGCCAGTGCTGAGCGGTTGCTTGACCCTTGGCTTGATCCTTAGACATAAAAAGTTTCTATCACAACAATGAGCTGTCAAAATGTATCGCTCAAAGTGTATAGCACTTGCCGACTACCTTCCTCTATCCAGATAGGAATCTAGTCCTTTAACTTCAGTTTTTGACTATTTTTTGACGTAGATATGCACGTAGCCATTGGAATTGCGTTCAATGGTGCCAGTAAAGCCTTTTTTTTTGAAGTCAAAGCGATCGCGATCGCCCGTTCTAACCGCCTCTAATCCAGCTTCAATACTGCTAGTAGATCGGCCATCCAGCATTCCTAAAAGCGTTGCACGCATCATTAACCGATCAGAAGATGGCGAGAAAGCGGCTTCTGACTGCTGGACTCGGCCTGAATCGGGAGCATAGGCGTAGGCTAGCGTTATCCGGTTAGGCACAAGCGTGTAGAGACTGGTGCGAAAGCCATTGCGCGAAGACTTTTGAGTGGGCGTACCGAGCTGCTGCTGAATGTCGCCTTCGGGTGTACCCGGTGGAAATCCGGGTACGGGCACCGCCCCTTCAGAATCATTCGCCGGATTGTTCGCCGGATTGTCAGCTGGAGGATTCAACTGCGGATTTGGCTGCGGATTTTCAGGATTACCGCTGTCTTCTAGCAAAAGCGGCGGTTCACCGGATTTAGGATCTTTGGGCTTTTGAGGATCTTTGTCGTCTTCACCGGCTTCGGGTTCATTGTTTAACTCATCTTCTTCGCTGTTGTTTGCTGCTGGATCTTCGGGCCCATCGGTTTCGCTACTGTCTATAGCAGGCGGCTCAGTGGGTTCCGGTTCAGCAGTAGGAGCTTCTGGTACAGCTTCAGTCGGGGTTTCAATCGGTGGATTGAGTAAATCATCGGGAAACTGCTGAGCCCGCCAAAGGCTGTTGCCCACAAAAAGACCGGCAGCAGCTACCGTCAACAGCAGCAAAGGAGGCACACAGCCGCAGCCCTGGCCTTTGGGTTTCGCCACCTGAGCCGCCGGAGGACGGTAAACGGCCTTTTCTTCTACGTATCTATCCGGTATTGGCGCGACCACCGTTTTGGCATTGGTTGGATAATTGGTTGGATGATTGGTTCGATTATCCGCTTTACCAATAGCAGTGCGTTGAGATCTCTCTTCCTCTGCGTTCGATCGATAGCGGGGCACTACTACCTGCGTCGGCATTTCTGACAGACCCGCTGCTGGCAGATCATCAGCGCCATCGCCTCGCCCAAAAAATCC
This sequence comes from Phormidesmis priestleyi, assembly GCA_003242115.1. Classification (GTDB taxonomy): domain Bacteria; phylum Cyanobacteriota; class Cyanobacteriia; order Phormidesmidales; family Phormidesmidaceae; genus Phormidesmis; species Phormidesmis priestleyi_A. The sequence continues at coordinate 1,153 of QBMP01000247.1, read as the reverse complement.
CGTTCTCTGGCTCTTTTGGCTGCTCTTCTGGGTGCTGTTTTGGCTAC
>QBMP01000247.1:0-1096 GCA_003242115.1 Phormidesmis priestleyi | reverse complement strand
GCTACTCTTTTGGCTTGGTTGCTCCAGCAGCGTCAGCCAGCGCCCCACCGACTGAGGCCGATCTTTTAGCTCAACTGCCATGCCTTGCGTCAAAGCATCTAGTACCCCGGCTTTTACATCCGGTCGCAGTTGCTGGATTGGGGTTAGCGGTGTGCGATCGCGCAGCACAGAGGCCACTGGCACCTGAGCCGTCAATAGGGTATACAGCGTTGCGGCAAGGCCATACACATCGGTTGCGGCTGAGCGATGCGCCTTGGGCAAATACTGCTCAATCGGGGCGTAGCCTTCGGAGACAATGCTGGTGTGCGTTTGGGCTGGATTGGGTGTCAGCTCACGGGCAATGCCAAAGTCAATTAGCACCGCTTCTCCGGTGAGCTGATGGATCATGATATTTTGTGGCTTTACGTCCCGGTGCAGCAGCCCTTTACTATGTACCACTTGCAGGGCGCGGCCAATCTGCTGGATATAGTTCACGGCAGCGGCGAGGGGCAGGGGGTTTTCAGGGAGGACGATATCAGAGAGCGATCGCCCCGGAATGTAGTCCATCACCATATAAGGCAACCGATCTTCCACAAAAAAATCGCTCACCCGCACCACATTGGGGTGGCTGCACATAGCCAGCCGCCGCGCCTCATCTTGAAACTGCCGCTGCAAATCACTCAGGTTAGGGGCCGTCCAAAAAGACTCATGCAGCGTTTTAACCACCACCACCTGATCCAAAAAAGTTTGATGGGCGCGAAACGTCAGCCCAAACCCACCCCGGCCTAGCACCGCGTCGAGCTTATACTTGCCCCCTTGCAAGTGCTTGCCAATTAGACTGCTCATAAGCACACAACACAGATTCACTTTATCGCTAACCATTGTGTCGCTTTGCGCTCTTGCCCACAAGCTGCTCTATTCCACTTTTAGGATTAGCTGCCGCCCTTAAACCACAGTCAGCTGATCTAGGCAGCGGCAAACACGGCATCCGTCGTCAAATTCAACTGCGGAAATATCCCTGAAACCAGTTTTTCACCAGCGACGAATCTTTGTATTTGATACTCTTCATGATCTATTTGAGCGATGGTAATCGTCGGCTGCTTAGGCTGACCGAGAT
>QBMP01000246.1 GCA_003242115.1 Phormidesmis priestleyi | reverse complement strand
GCGCTGTATCATGCCCTGTACGAACGCTTTAGCTACAAATGATGACAGGGAGCTTAGCATCGCAGCCGTTCTTGAATCCGATCAGCCATGTTCATCTTCAGCAGTAAAGCCGTCGTTCTACCTTCAGGCGATCGCCCTATAATCTGCCCCTCTTTCAAACCAAAATGCTCTACCCATACCTGCTGTCGTGGATTAAACAAAAAGCAAAATTCACTTGTTTGCGGATCGAAAGAGCCCAGATCGCTCCCTTTATAACGATTACATCGCCAACAGGCATAGGCTAAATTCTCAACATTGGTCTTGCCTTGATGCTTCAGCGCGATGACATGATCGACTTCATGCGGATAAAAGCTGAGAGAGTTAGGCAACTGGCAATATTCACAAGATTGAGCCGCTCGCTCAACGACGAAGCGACGTAAAGCATCCGAAACATAAACCATTACCTGGATGCCTATTGAGGTTTAAAGGCAGCGCCAGTTTTGAACATAATGATGAGGTGCTCAATTCGCTCATATTCTGTAAGCTCCTGCTGCTCCTCTGAGCTAAGACCGTCATTTTTTTCTTTCTCAATGAGGTACTTCAGGCGCGATCGCATGTCGGCAGTAGGATGAAACGCTTCTATTTGCTCAGGCGTAGGTTGACTGGTCACAAAGTCAAGCACATAACGATAAACTTGGGCTGGTAGCGCTAGCGGATGTATACAGCGCCTCAGCAGTTCAGGCAATTGCTCTTTGACCAGAGAAATCTGCTCCAGCAAATCATCAGGAATTTCGATTGTCAGCTTCGCCATTAGCTGTACCCTTCACCTTAATTAATCCTAATTTACACCATGAACATCACCCTCAAAAAGCCCTCGCCAATAGGGCTTTTGCTGCTCGCGATTATCTCCGTGCAGTTTGGCTCTGCTTTGGCCAAATCTCTATTTAGCGAAATGGGCTTTTGGGGCGTGGTTTCTATGCGAGTGAGCTTTTCTACTCTGATTCTCTTTAGCCTGTGGCGGCTGAAGTGGCACAGCGGCATTCGCCAGCATCTCAAAGAAATTATTGCCTTTGGAATCGTTTTTGCGATGATGAATTCCTGCTTTTACGCCGCGATTGATCGCATTCCGTTAGGGGTCGCCATTTCGTTAGAGTTCACTGGCCCGTTAGGACTGGCCATCTTAAAATCTCAGCGCTGGCTCGACGGGCTATGGGCTGTTTTAGCGGGCATTGGCATTGTGCTACTGACCCCACTCAGCGGATCTGCTGTCGATGGCTGGGGCATATTGCTAGCGCTCATCGCCGGTTTGTTTTGGGCGCTGTACATTTTGATGGCGGCGCAGATAGGTCAAAAGCTCTCAGGCATCGAAGGACTCGCTTGGGCCTTGGCAGTCAGCTCACTGCTGCTATTGCCCATTGGCCTTGCAACAGCGGGCAGCGCTTTTTTAAATCCTAAGCTTTTGCTGATGGGTGCGGGCGTGGCGGTGCTATCGACAACGCTGCCTTACTCGCTGGAAATGGTGGCCTTGAGATCGCTCCCTATCAAGGTGTTTGGCATCATGCTCAGCATTGAACCGATGATGGGCGTGATTGCGGGCTTTTTAATTTTGGGAGAAAAGCTATCGGCGCGATCGCTCACTGCCTGTCTGCTGGTCTCTATTGCTGCCGCTGGTGCAGCCAAATTTAAAGGTAGCGATCCAGGCAGTCACGATGGGCCTGCTGCTGCCCCTTAAAAAACTTTGCCCAAAGCCTCCCAAAGTCTCTTATTCTCTCAATCTTTTAATTTCAAGCATCAAGTACAGCTTGTTCAAGCTGACTGGGTAACCTAGGGCACATCTGTTTCAGCCTGTCAGTCTTGAAGCTTTCTAAGCACTCATTTTCATCTGCTCACGTTTAGTTCCTACTGTTTGTGCCATGACCCTGACTGCCCTGTCACTCCCCATGCCCGCCGAGGCGTTCAGTGAGCTATTTCCCCTTTTCAAAGCCGCCAATCCTGAAACTTTAAAGGCGCTGCACCAAGGCTCTACCTTTAATGAATGTCCGGCAGGGCGCACCGTGCTAATGGAAGATTCCTGGGGCAACGCCATTTATTTAGTGGCCTCCGGTTGGGCCAAAGTGCGCTGTCAGTCGGGCAATGGCTACGTCACCCTAGCAATGCTCGGTAAAGGCGACTATTTCGGTGAAATGGCCGTTCTGGATGAATCGCCGCGCTCTACCGACGTCGCCGCGCTGTCGAATGTTGAGTTGGTCAGCATTCCAGCGCCGGTTTTTATCCAAACCCTCTTCAAAGATCCTCAGCTCCATCACCGCATGTTGCAAATGATGGTGCAGCGCCTGCGCCAAACCCATACCCGCTTTCAATTGCGCAACAAAGCGCCGGGAATCAAGCTCGTGCATACCCTGGTCGGACTCGCTGATTCATATGGCGAACCTCGCGGCAGTGCTGTCGAAATTTTTAATATTCCAGAAAGCGATTTGGCCGCGATCGCTGACATCAAACTCAGCGAAGTGTCGAAGATCTTGACTAAATTGAGCGATCGCCGCTGGCTCAACATCGACGCCAATAGAGACGTCATCAGCTTACTCGACATGAAAAGCCTCAAACACCTCTCTAAATTGGGGTAAAGCTCTTAGGGTAAAGATTGCGATCTTTATTGCTCACTTTCCCAGTCTTTTTCCTAAAGTGTAGACAAGGCAAACGGGGCAAAACGCACCGGTCCCCGCACTGCCTCTAGCGCTACACCCAAATATCTGGACTGAGGCAAACGCAAATGAACATTCAACCTCCGCTGATTTCTCCCGGCCAAATGAACCTGCTGCGCGTTGTGCTATCAATGGCCTGGGCCGACGACAGCCTAGAGCAAAAAGAGGTCGAGGTGATGATTGATCGCTTCAGTCAGCTATTTGCCACTGACCCCAATCAGCGACAGTATCTCAAGCAGCAGCTACAGGAATACTTCGTGCAAGAAATCCCGCTCGAAGAAACCGTCAGTCAGCTCACGACTAACGCCGAAAAAGAAATTGCCCTGCGCCTTTCTTACGAAGTCATTAGCGCCAGCACCCGCACCCCCAGCGAAGCCCCTATCAATGACAAAGAGCATCAGGCTTACCGAACGCTGGTCTCTTTGCTGAATCTTCCGGCTGATGTGGTCGAGCGCATCGAAAAAGCCGCCACTGCCGCCCTGAATCCAGGTCACAAAAATGTGATTGATATGCTGGCTTTCAAGCTGCGTGAGCACTTCGTTTTATGAACATAAAATTCTAAAAGCTGCCAAAGACTGCTCAAGATTTCCTTGTCCGCGCATCTCCTACCGCGCGCTCATCTCCAGCATTCGCTGAATCGGGGCCAAAGCGCGCTGCTGAATTTCTGACGGAATCGTCACCGCTGGCGTTTTGCTCTGCATCGCCCAGTACAGCTTTTCTAGTGTATTTAGCCGCATGTAAGGGCACTCATTGCAGGCACAGTTGGCCTCTGGTGGCGCGGGAATAAAGTGCTTTTGGGGCAGTTGCTTTTGCATTTGATGAATGATGCCGGGTTCGGTGGCAATGATGAAGCGATCGCAAACACTGATCTGCACATAGGTCAGCAAAGCCGTTGTCGAGCCGATAAAGTCCGCATGACGCAGCACCCCTGCCTCACACTCAGGGTGCGCCACAATCTCCGCATCCGGGTATTCCATTTTTAGCTGTAGCAGCTTCTTTTCCGAAAACGTCTCATGCACAATGCAGCTCCCCTGCCACAGCACCATCTCGCGTCCCGTTTGCGCCATCACATAGCGTCCTAAATTTCGATCAGGCGCAAAAATAATTTTTTGCTCAGCGGGCAGTTGATTCACCAGCTTTACGGCATTAGAGCTAGTGCAAATGATGTCACTCATCGCTTTAATTTCAGCCGTGCAATTGATATACGAAATCACTACGTGATCCGGATGCGCCGCCTTAAATTTGGCAAAATCATCGGGCAAGCAGCTATCGGCCAGCGAACAGCCCGCCGCCAAATCCGGCAGCAGCACTAGCTTATTAGGGTTCAGAATTTTGGCAGTTTCTGCCATAAAGTGCACACCCGCAAACACAATCACGTCCGCATCAGTACTTGCTGCCTGCTGCGATAAGCCTAAAGAATCTCCAATATAGTCAGCCACATCTTGAATATCTGGATCCTGGTAATAATGGGCTAAAACGACCGCATTCAGGTCTTTTTTCAGCATCTCAATCGCCCCAAAAAGGTCTTTAGGCAACGCCGTTTTTGACGTAGGCGCACTAGCAGTAACGAACACGCACAGTCCTCTCTAAATGTTGTAAATTACCAGTTCCTGAGATTTAATTATAGTCAATATCACCAAAATTTCATACCCTTAGCGAGATCGCTCTCAACTCACTCACGCTAATCTCACGCTAATAAAGGAGCCACCGCCGCCAGCCAATCAAACGGCCCCGCTACCACTCGCCCCGTCCACTCAGCCGAACTACAGGCGATCGCCAATACCGCCAGCTCATCCGCCTGAGCGCTCAACCCCAACACCTTCAGCGTTTCATCTTCAGATAACTGCTGCTGATAGACCGCAATCACTCGCTGTACCGCCGGTTCCAACCCAGCTTCCGGCCCCATCATCACCGAAAACCGCCCCGCATCAGGACGTCTTAGCAGCAGCCCAAACCCGATTTCCTCAGCCGTCTGCCTCAGCACCGCTGCATCTACAGCCTTGGGCGTCATAAACGGCTCACTAAACTCTCTATCCTTAGCCCGATGAGCCGCCGCTTCTGAAAGCTGCATTGCCTTCTCCAACTGCGGCACCGTAAAATCGCCAAATCCCTTCAGCGGATGAGCGATCAAATTAGCCATCACCCGCAGCCCCGCCCGCGCCTGCACGTATGGGCAGCCCAGCACCTCTACATAGTATTCACCCTCCTTTTCGCCCAAAAGCACTGCAAAAGGATTTTGGTTGACAGGCGTAAAAATGCCGCTGCCACTTTCGGTAATAAACGGACTCACCAGCCCCAATCGCTCACGGATCGGCTCTACTTCAGCGCGATCGCTATCCGTAAACACAATCACCGGCACCCCTTTCGCCTTTAGCTGCGCGATCGCCCTTTTCATCGGCTCCTCATCCGCCCCGCTTCCCTCATCCGCCAAATTCAAAAGCGCCCCTTCCAGCCCTGTCACCACAATCCACTCAGCCATCACATTCAAACCTTCCAAAAATGCCTTCAGTAAATACCAATACTCCTAAAACATTAGATTGATTTAGCCATCCCTAACGCCTCGCTAGAAACCGACATTAAGCAGCTATGACCGCGCTAATCTAGAAGCAATCTTTACTAACCCTTTCTTTGCCTTCTCCCATGCCCTCTCTCCCCTCGATCAAAATTGCCGTCATCGGAGACATCCACGATCTATGGGAACTCGAAGACAACGCCGCCCTCCAGCATTTAGAGATCGATCTCGCCATCTTCGTCGGTGACTATGGCAACGAAGCCGTCGAAGTCGTCAGGCGCGTTGCTGCCGTAAACCTGCCTAAAGTTGCCGTCATGGGCAACCACGATGCCTACTACTCGGCAAGCAATAAAGGCATTCAAAACTGCCCTTATGATCGCGCCCGAGAAGACTGGGTTCAAAAGCAGTTGGATCTACTGGGCGAGGCTCACATTGGCTTTAGCAAGCGCGAATTTCCGCAGTTTGGCCTCAGCGTCATTGGCGGCAGACCCTTTAGCTGGGGTGGCTCCAAATGGCGCTATGGCAAGTTTTACCGCGATCGCTTCGATGTCAGAAACTTTGATGAATCGCTAGATCTAATTCTTGCCGCCGCCGATGAAGCCGAGCACAACACGTTAATTTTCGTCGGCCATGTTGGCCCCTATGGATTAGGCGCTAGCCCAGACGATCCCTGCGGCAAAGACTGGGGCAACCAAAGCGCCGACTATGGCGATCCCGACTTTGCCAAAGCTATAGCCCTCACCCAGCAATCCGGCAAGCAAATTCCCCTCGTCGCCTTTGGCCACATGCACCACAAGCTCAAACACAGCGAGCATCAGCTCCGCAAACGAGTCGTCGCCGACGCCAATGGCACCCTTTACTTCAATGCCGCCAACGTCCCCCGCATCGAAGAAACGCCTACTGGCAAACAGCGCAGCTTTTCGATTGTCACCCTCCAGCAAGGCCAGGTTCAATCCATTGACCTGATTTGGCTCAACTCAGCCTTTGAGCAAATTTCCGCAGAAGCCCTATACGTTATTAAGTAGTTATCTAGTACACAGTGGCTCAGTCAAAGACTCAGCGACGACTCAACGATAGCGCTAGACGTTGTCAGTAAACTAGGCTAATATAACCAAGCCTATTAAGGTGAACGTCCTTAATATCACCTTTGGAGAGGTGGCAGAGTGGTCGAATGCGCTCGACTTGAAATCGAGTGTACCGAAAGGTACCGTGGGTTCGAATCCCACCCTCTCCGTTTTTCAATCAGACTTATGATCGACTGATCGATATTTTTCAATAGCTAACATTCATTTAGATGTTGCTATTGCCAGTCTGATTGCTTCCGTACAATGCAAAACTAAAAGCGAAATAGAACCTGCGCAGGCCAGAAATCCAGTGAAAATATCTGTCTATCACACACCCGAAGAAGTTCCGGCAGATAAACTGCCCGCCTGTGCTATTGCCATTGACGTTCTCAGAGCCACCACCACGATGGCCGCTGCCTTTAAAGCAGGCGCTGAGGCCATCCAAGTTTTTAGCGATCTCGATGAAC
>QBMP01000245.1 GCA_003242115.1 Phormidesmis priestleyi | reverse complement strand
TCAAGAAACCTTGAACAAAGCGAAGGGCATGTTAGAAGCGGTGCGCTGTTTAAAGCGATAGTCGCGACTAAAACGCTACTAAACAATAGGCTATTCACGAATAGGCCGCTACGAGAGAAGATCACGCATGGCAAAAGATTTAACTACATCGCCTTTAGATCGGCAAAATATTCTTAACAACCGTTATGCCCTTGAAAAAATACAAGAGCATTTAGGGCTCGGTGGAACGCTTTATCAAGGCGAGATCTTGTTTACCAAGCAACAGTTAGTAGAAATCTTTGACATTAGCGAGAGCACGGTTGAGAAATATATATCAAACTATGACACCGAGCTTAGAACTAATGGATACAGTGTTCTTAAAGGGCAGAAACTTCGGGAATTCAAAGCAGGCGATTTGTGACCGTAACTGCTTACGGTCACAAATCGCCTGCTTTGGGCGTGTTTACTTTTCGAGCTACGCTCAATTTAGCCATGCTGCTAGTAGAAAGCGATCTGGCTCGGACAATTCGCTCACGCATTCTCGATATTGTTATTGATGTGCTAGCCGAACGTGCAGGTGGCCATACCAAGTACATTAATCAACGAGACGACAACTTTCTCCCCGCAGCTTATCAACAGTTCAACTATCGTAAAACCTTTACAGATGCGCTCGATCAGTATGTTGTTCTGAGAAAGTTTAAATACAGCCACTATACGAACCGAGTGTATCAGCTCGTTTTTCAAGAAAATGCAAAAGAATACAAGCAGATTTTGCGATTGAATAAAGCCGACAGCGCTCGTGGCACGATGTATGCAGAGGTGCTGACTGCGATCGCTAGTGTCGAGAATGGCCTAGCCGCCGAAATGAAAAACAAACACCAAGAGTTGGGCAGAAAGCTAACCCCTTCGGAAGTAGATACGCTGTTTGTTTCGGCAGCAGCTAATCCTTATTTAAAGCCTGTGATTGAAGATGCCAGAATCAAAATGGCCAGTCGCGATCTAGGTTTTCGCGATGCCCTCCATCAAAAGCTAGAAGCCTATATCCAAAGCGTTCCAGAAAGCGACTTTGATCAATTTTTAGGCGAGACCAGTCGCTCACTGCAAGCGCAGCTTTCAGATCCTGAAATTTTAGCTGTGTTTAAACGGTTGAGCGATCGCTAGTGGTGGTCAACAAATATATCTACTTCGATATTCAACATGCCATAGAAGTGCACGATGATTAGAAATGGAAACCCGGCTGTGTGGCTAGCTGAAGGGCGCATTTCAAAAGATCTTTTAGGCGAACTCATTGAGTCTTTGATGTTTGAAGAAGACTATAGTGAATCGTTAAAGTTGAAGCTAGCGATCGCAATCATGCAATAAGTAGCCCATATCTTGCCCCGTGATTTTTTATCCTTTCAGCCACAGATGGTGAGAAGTGGTGTTTTTCTTTATGCTGTAGGGGTACAGGTTACGAGAAAGGCGATGGCGGACTTGTTGGATGTAGTGATTGACTTAACGACGGCAGGGTTGGAGCTTGCGCCTAGTGAGTTGGAGGCGCGATCGCTTTCCCTGGCCGATGAGCTACGCGCCGGTAGGCTAGCCGACTCTGCGGAGCTAGCTAGAGCAGAAGATCTGCCCGAAAATTGGCCAGAAGGGGCGAAAGCTGGGCTATTGCCTTTTGTTGGCGGCATCGTCAAGGCCAAAATCAGCCGAGGCAATCTGAAGAAAACGGTGGATTTTTTGGGTAATCAGTTTTATGGTAAAACGCTGACGCTGGTGTACAAAGCGAATGGGTTGGAGCGCACGATAGAGTATCGCAACTTGGCTGATCTGGAGTTGGCGCTTAAGGGCATAGAGCATTTGGATCGGCTAGAGGCAATCCGGATGCAGGTGAGGAGCCGCCAGACTGAGTGAGCCAGCCTGAATTAAGCCAGACTGATTAAGCTGATGCAAAGACTAGCTGCAATGGATGAAAAATGGTCAGCAATCCTGCAATGGATTGAGTTTGCTTGTATTCTCTAGGGTAGAGTTCCTTAGTTTTAGCGTTGCTGCGGTTTCATGGGAAAGTTTGCCCTATTGATTGGCATTTCGGAATATGCAGAGGGCTTACCCGCGCTGCCTGCGGCCACTCAAGATATATTGGCGATTCAGCGAGTGTTAGACGATCCTAGCCTGGGCAACTTTGACGAGGTGCAGGTGCTTCCCAATCCAACGCGCGATCAAATGGCCACCACTATTGAGGTGTGGCTAGCGGCGCGGCAGTCGGAAGATCTGGTGGTGCTGTTTTTTTCGGGACACGGGGTAAAGGATGATCGCCGTGATCTATACTTTGCCTCTGGCAATACGCGCAAGATTGACAATAAATTAATGCGATCAACGGCTTTGGCGGCGAGAGAGCTACAGGGATTCTTGCGCGACAGCCGTCCGAGGCAGCAGATAGTGATTTTGGACTGCTGCTTTAGCGGTGCCTTTGGTGAGCTAATCGCTAGAGATGATGGCGAAATTGAGTTAGAAGCGCAGCTAGCGGCAGAGGGCAGAGTCGTGATGACCTCTACTAGCGCCGTAGACTATGCCTTTGAAGATAAAACATCAGAGCTATCGGTGTATACGCGCTACTTGGTAGAAGGCATTGAAAAGGGCACGGCTGATTTAGATGGCGATGGGTTCATTACGGTGGATGAACTGCATAAGTTTGCCAGTCGCAAGGTGCGAGAAACTGCGCCAGCGATGGTTCCAGATATGATTATGCTACAGGGGCAGGGCCACGACATTCGCCTGACGAAGGCTCCGCAAGATCGGCCAGAATTGCGCTATCGCAAGGAAGTGGAGAAGCGATCGCGTAACGGTAGCATTAACATCATTGGGCGACGGCTGCTGCAATCATTGCAAAGAGACTGTAGGCTATCGGACGAAGCAGCAGCGGCGATTGAAGCCGAAGTGCTCAAGCCTTTTCGTGACTATCAGCACAAGCTAAATGAGTATCGTGAGGTGCTAGCAGACTGCCTGCAAGGCGGCGCAGCGCTAGATCGCTATCACCTTATCGACCTAAAGGACTATCAAAAGGAACTGGGGCTAAAAGATAGCGATGTGCGCCCGATCCAACAGGATTTGGTGGGCCGAGCTTTAGTCTTGGAATCCGTAACGGCCCCAACACTTGCAACTAGCTCTGCTGCATCTGTACAGCAGTATCTAACCTTTAGCTTTGAGACGGTGCGGGTAAATGAGGAGGGCAAGGTAATTGAAACGATTCCTGGCACGGCGAATGTCTTTACCGAAGACTTGGGCAATGGCATCACGCTGGGGATGGTGCGAATTCCAGGCGGTAAGTTTTTGATGGGGGCGGCGAAGGGGGAAGATGGTGCGAGCGATGATAAGTACCTGCTGACGACTGAGTTTTGGATAGGGGCGGCAAAGGGGGAAGCAGGTGCGAGTAAAGATGAGTATCCGCAGCATAAGGTGACGGTTCCTGAGTTTTGGATGGGGCGGCATGCGGTGACGCAGGCGCAGTGGCAGGCGGTAGCGGCTCTGAGCAAAGTAGAGCGTGATTTAGTGGGAGATCCAGCTCACTTTGAGGGAGCGCAGCGGCCCGTTGAGCAGGTTTCTTGGGACGAGGCGATGGAGTTTTGTCAGCGATTGTCGAAAAAATCGCAGTGGGCATACCGTTTGCCTAGCGAAGCGCAATGGGAATATGCTTGTCGAGCCGGAACAACGACACCGTTTTATTTTGGGCCAACGATGACGACCGATTTAGCTAATTACGACGGTAAATCTACTTACGGAAAAGCAGCAAAGGGCAATTATCGTAAACAGACAACGGATGTGGGCAGCTTCAAACCTAATAGCTTCGGACTGTACGACGTGCATGGAAATGTGTGGGAATGGTGCCTTGATGGGTGGCATGATTCTTATAAAAGAGCACCGACTAATGGGAGTGGATGGAAATCTTCTGATGAGAGAAAAGTGCTGCGGGGCGGTTCTTGGGACAACCAACCAACGAGTTGCCGCGCAGCCAATCGCAACTGGAGTACGTGTGTTGTCCGCAACTACGGCATCGGTTTTCGCGTGATTGCGATCGCCCCCAGGACTTAGGCTTTCCCTATTCTCTCTTACTCTTTTTCCCTCTATCTATCTTTCTTGGCTTCTCTTATTCGATGAATGCTAGAACGGGTTAGAATTCTTTATCAATTCGAGAAACGAATCAGGTCTGACTTGATCCACAGTGGGCGTTCTTGCAGGCGATCGCCTCGATTAATCTGAAGTAACCAAGTGGTAGTACGAGCGATCGCTGTTAAAGGAACAATCTCGGCATCTTTGCACTGAAAGTGCGTTTGCCAGCGATCGCGTCTAAGCCAGTAAAGCCGAATAGCGTCTCGATCTTTCGGAACGATAGAAGCTAGCTTACACGGGTGAATTGTTTCAAACCGGGCATGAGCCAATCCCAATTTGATTAACGCTGGCATAGGTTGTGTACTATGCAATACTTTCTCCAAGTTATCTAGAAATTGAAGCATTTCAACGCCTCGCTGATGGCCCTAAATATTGCCAAATGAGAGCAGTTTCAGCAGCGCGATATTAAGAGCCTTTTTTTCTTTTCTACAGCTTCCTACAAACGTCGAAAACTCAACCAGTACCTGCTTGAGCGCTTTATTCATAACTTAGATTTAGACGAGACTTTGATTAAAACCCATCCCAACTATCAGAGTCTCTGTGGACTATGGCCTTATAGCCTTCTAATTCTGGCCGAAATATTGTTTGGTTAAAGAGACGGATGACGTCAGGCTCTTTAACCACGTCAGCGGCGATTACAATCGCATTGGCACCTTATTGCTTGATCGAACGGACAGCGTTGTCAGCAGCTTTCTGTGACTAGCACGAAACCTTATTCATGGCTAGAACCTCTCAAAGGTAAAGGTAGCGTCACCGCAGCCTATCCGTTACATGGCTGAACGCTGGGGGCGCACGTCTAGCTGATGGGCCAAGCTGCCATTCGTCCAATCGAGGACGTGAGATTCACTTGCAGGCACTACGCTCACCACCGATGGCCGACTCGCGATTTGAGAAGGGGCACGCTTAATGGGGCGAGGGCTAAACTGAGTGGCACTAGAAGCACTCGTTTTTTTGGCCGTCGCTTTTTGAGGGGTCATTCTTTGAGCAGTCGCTTTTTGAGCAGCGGAGCGCGATACTAGTACCTGAGTTCCAGCGATCGCAGGTACCGACACAGCAGGACGTCTATGACGCTGACGCCGATTCTTGACCATTGAGCTGAACCCGCTGCGTCCGCCAGATGGCTTTGAAGCAGATGACTTTACGGAGGCTGAGACTTTAGCGGCTGTCTTCATCGGTGCTTTGACGCTCGCCATCTTCAGTCCGGGTGATTGAGCGCCCGTAGCCTTAGCGCCCGCAATTTTGGTTGCGGCCAGCCTAGCAGCAGGCGTTTTTGAAGAGAGCTGAGAAGCAAAATGAGGCTTACGAACTTGGCCATTGGCATCTCTGCGGGTGGCCTGACGCGATCGCACAGCCGCTAGTCGCGCCATCGCCCGTCGCCGTGACATTACTAAGCAGCCCGTCGCGCAGGTGCCGACTAGCAAGCCCAATGGCCAAACCGGAAAATCAGACTGAGTTGAAGTCGCCGTAGTTTTTGGCGCTGCAACTGCTTCTGCTGTTGGTGGGTCTACTTGAGTGGAGCCAATGTCAGCATCGCCTAGCTCCACATTGAGAAAGCTCCTAGCTGGCGTGTTGGCCGCTGTGTCCAACGCCGGTTCAGGCAGCGCCATCGTCAGCTTTTTGGGGCTAATCAATCCATCGAAAGCCATTCCGGCGCTCGCCACCGATACCAGCCAAAACCCAGCCACCAAAACCCACGGCCTAACTAAAACCAAATTCAGCGCAATTCGAGAGCTTTTAGACTCTTGACTAAAAACTTGACTCAGGCGATTAGGCAGGCCCTTAGAAAGGGTCAGCGGTTGCTTTGCCGCGCTGCTTGAATTGACTAGAGGGCGATCGCGCTTGCTTGAAGATTGAGCATTTTGAAGCTTTAAAAACTGTAGTTTAAGCTTTTGCAGCGGCAGCTTTTTTAGATTCATCGCCCGCAAGGTTTTTAGGGAAAGCTTCATATTGTTCAATCTCTTTGACGGCCTAGTCATATAAAAGGATTCCTTTAGAGAGCCTTTCGTCTAAAAAGATAACGGAATTGTAGAGGCATATTAGACGATTGGCCAGCATTAAGCTAGTTTTTCTGCAAACTTCTGCAATTTACCAGGATAGAAACCCCGTTTTTCGTTGATTTCCATTTTTGACAAAAGCCTACTTCATTGGCCTTCATTAGCGCAATTCTAAAGTAGGCATATATTTCCCCGGATCTTCCGCAACCCAGCCAGAAGCCGAGTTAGTGCGCACTTCAAAATACAGATAGCTCGGTGCGTCTTTCCCGACACTGCCAATTGGCATCGCTGTGTTGACAGTTTGCCCTACGGCCACCGCAATATCACTTAAGTTAGCATATCGAGTTTGTAACCCTTGGGCGTGGTTGATCACTACCATCAGCCCGTAGCCTGCTCTCCCGCCTACGAAGGCAACCGTGCCACTCGCGACTGCAACCGCTGTATTCGGGGTCGGGACGGCAAAGGCAATCCCGCTATTAAAAACCAATTCATCGCGATCAGTATGAGGCTGCCAGCCGTAGCTAATCACAATATCTGCGGGTGTGGCCAATGGATAGCCCGAAAGCTGAGCGACTGCCGTTCGACTGCCCACCGCTGCCAAATTTCCAGGGACAAAAATGCGGCTAGGAACCGTGGCTACGCAGCC
>QBMP01000244.1:1541-6797 GCA_003242115.1 Phormidesmis priestleyi | reverse complement strand
GAATAAACGGCGATCGTTTGATCCCCTGAAGCTACCTCTCATTATGACAGTTTGAACGGCGCGATCGCTATTCCAGCTTGGTTCAAAAATGTGATCTTCAGCAATCGTCTCAATATCCTGGTAAATTCAGAGAGTTGCGGTAGTGATATCAACAATTACTGGATTCCTGCTTAGTCAGGATACGCCATCATGTCTGACCTTCCTTTTACCCTTGATCAGCTTCGCATTTTAAAAGCCATTGCGTCTGAGGGTAGCTTTAAGCGTGCGGCGGATAGTCTATACGTCTCTCAGCCCGCCGTTAGCTTGCAAGTGCAAAATTTAGAGCGATCGCTGGCCGTACCGCTGTTTGATCGCGGTGGCCGCCGAGCGCAGCTCACCGAAGCGGGGCATTTGCTATTGGAATATGGCGATCGCATTCTCAACCTTTGCCAAGAAACCTGCCGCGCCATTGAAGATTTACAAAACTTACAGGGCGGCACGCTGATTATTGGAGCCAGCCAAACCACCGGTACCTACCTGCTGCCGCGCATGATTGGCCAGTTTCGCCAGCGCTACCCCGAAGTCGCCGTACAGCTACACGTTCACTCTACTCGCCGCACCGCTTGGGCAGTCGCCAATGGTCAAATTGATCTCGCCATTATCGGCGGTGAAATTCCGCCTGAGCTGCAAGAATCTTTAGAAGCCGCCCCCTACGCCGAAGATGAACTGGCGCTGATCATGCCGGTTTTTCATCCCTTAGCAACTAGCGACGTGATTGCCCGTAGCGATCTGTACAAGCTGAAATTTATTACCCTCGATTCTCAATCCACCACGCGCAAAGCCATCGATCAGGTGCTAACTCGCGGCGGCATCGAAACTCGGCGCTTGCGAATCGAAATGGAGCTGAACTCCATTGAAGCGATTAAAAACGCGGTGCAGTCAGGCTTAGGCGTCGCCTTTGCATCGACTTCTTCAATTGAAAAAGAGCTGCAAATGGGCATCATTCACCGCGCCCGCATCGAATCTGTCGAGGTCAAACGCACGCTGTCAGTGATTTTCAATCCCAATCGGTATCGTTCTAAGGCCGCAGAAGCATTCACTAAAGAAATTTTGCCGCAGTTTACTAACCGTGAGTTAGCGTTTACCAGAGCGACGGCGAAAAGCACTGCTGATAATAAGGCAGCGGCGGCTAAGATCACGGCGGCAAAAAACGCGGTGGCAAAAACTATCAGCAATAAAGAAGCCTCTGATTCGATGCTAGATAAATTCTCTAATCAGTCTTCTTCTAACCAGAATCAGGCTTCTAACCAGACAGTAGCGCTTGATGTTGAGTAGCTAAACAGACGGCAGCTATAGTGACGACAGCCATGGTGACGACAGCTATAGTGACGATGACTATATTCACAACGGTTAAACTAGCTGCGTCACTGGTCTCTAATCTCTAACTCTAATTTTTTGGGCCTATTTATCATCTTTGCCCATGCAACTGTACTGCACTCGTCCGACCTGCCCGTCTCCTCCCAATAACTTTGCCGATCTGGACGATCCCAAAGTGTCTCGGCCTCTGAAGCAAAAGTACTGTGGCGCTTGTCGAATGGAGCTGATCTTGGGTGGGCGCTATTTGCCGGTGAGTGTGCTGGGTAAAGGCGGCTTTGGCACTGCTTTTCTGGCGCGTGATTTTGATTCGCCGACTAAGCGTAACTGTGTCGTCAAGCTGTTTCAGCCGCCCGTGAATCTGAGTGCGCAGCAAATGGCCACCGCCCAACGGCTGTTTGCCACTGAAGCAGAAGTGTTAGAGCGCTTGGGCTTACAGCATCCACAAATTCCTAATCTGTACGCTTACTTCCCGCTGATAATCACCAATCCGCTGACCAATCAGTCGGAGGAATTGTTTTACCTCGTGCAGGAGTTTGTCGAAGGAGAAGATCTCGAAAAGGTTTTGGATAGGCGAGGCAAGCTGACGGAAACAGAAGTCAAAGCCGTGCTGACGGCGATGCTTGATGTGCTCGATTTTGTCCATAGTAAGGGCGCGATTCATCGGGATGTGAAGCCCTCAAACATTATGCAGGGCCCCGATGGGCGGCTATCGCTGCTGGATTTTGGGGCGGTCAAAGAGGTGGCGACGGCCACTGGGTCGCAGCGGGGGCCAACGACAATTTGCTCACCGGATTTTGCGCCGCCAGAGCAGATTATGAATGGCATGGTTGATGCAACCTCTGATCTGTATGCGCTGGCGGCGAGCTGTGTGGTGCTGCTGACCAATCAATCTTCGAGCGAGCTGCGCGATAGCTCCACCAATAGCTGGCATTGGCAGCCCTACGCGCAGGTATCGGCAGAATTAGCGCAGGTGCTGAACCAGATGTTGCGGGCAAGACCGAGAGATCGCTACCCTTCAGCTAAAGCAGTACTCAAGGCGCTGGCAGACACTGCCCAAGGCGCTAACATTGCCCCATCGGTCAGCCAGAAACCGCTGGCCCCGCAGGCGACTTCGCCAGCAGCCACACCGCTAGCAGCCACACCGAACGCATCCAATCCGCCGCCCAGTTCGCAATCTAATTCGCCCCCTATGCAGCCTAAAGCTGTTCGCGCCCAGGCTCAGCCGCTGTCTTTAGTGAAGTTTTTGAGCAATGCGGCGTTTACTGGCGCAGAAGGGGGACTGCTGGCGATCGCAGCTTTCAGCCTACTGGGCACCACGCTATTTGGTGGCGCGGCATGGCTAGTCATGCTAGGGGTGCTGGTGCTCTTACAATGGCGGCGCACGATTGAAGGCTGGGATCTACTGATTATTTCGGGAATTACGCTAGCAGCAGTAGTTTTCTTCTCGCCGCTGAATGCGTTTTTGGGCGGACAACTGCCGCTGATTTTGGTGATAACGGTAATGGCAGGCGGTGGAATGGTGGCGATCGCCGTTATCTTTCGACTTATCTTTCGCTTGCTTTCCCGTATTATGTGATCAATTCAAATGCCTTTAATATCAGAGCTTGAGCTAATCACATGGCTAAAAAGAACGAGCTGCCCGCCCTTATCATTGCGTTACTTATTACGGCTACTCTGCTGGGCATAGGAGCTTGGTGGCTCAAAAATAATGTCTTCGGCTCAGGCGGCTTGCCGACCAGTGGATTAGGCTCTAACTCCAATGGCGGCGGATCTTCGGGCAAAAATCCAGGTCGCCTAGAGGTCGCTACCGCTGATGGTCGTTCAGGGCGTTCCATTTTGCCTACGCCCGTGAGTGCCAGTAAAGAAAAGGGTTTAGAGGCGATGGCCGCTGGCGACTATGCCGGGGCTCAAGCCGCCTTTGCCGAAGCGCTGAAAGAGAATCGCAACGATCCCGAATCGCTGATTTATCTCAACAATGCCAAAATTGGGGAGGCGACTGCCTATACGATTGCGGTGTCGGTGCCGGTGGGTTCGGCCAGCAATCAGGGCAATGAGATGCTGCGCGGGGCGGCTCAAGCTCAGCAAACGATCAATCAAGCCGGTGGAATCAACGGCACGCTGCTAAAGGTACTGCTGTTTGATGATGGGGATGATCCGCAGACGGCCAGTGCTCTAGCCACGGCGCTGGCCAATGATCCAGACGTTCTGGGTGTGGTCGGCCATTTCTCTAGTGGAACAACCCTGGCGGCGGCTGAAGTTTACGAGGCAAAGGGGCTGACGATGATTTCGCCAGCGAGTACAGCGGTCAAAATAGCCGATGCCGGTAAGTATATTTTTCGCACGGTGCCGAGCGATCGCCTAGCTGCCGCCACCCTGTCGCGCTACGTACTCAACACGCTGAACAAAACCAAAGCCGCCGTTTTCTACACCAGTGAAAGCGTTTACAGCAGCTCTGTGCGCTCAGAATTTACCACTGAGCTACTCAGCAACGGCGGCCAAGTAGTGGCGGATATCGACATCAGTGAGGCGGGCTTTAGCGCTGGTCAAGCAATGCAAGCGGCTAAAGCGGCAGGCGCGGATGTGCTGATGCTGGCCCTGACCGATCAGACGGTCAATACCTCTTTACAGATTTTGGCGCTGAATCAGCAGGCGCTGCCGGTTGTCGGTGGCGATAGCCTTTACGACTTCAAGATTCTAGATGTGGGACGCAACAATGCGCTAGGGCTGACGGTGGCTGTGCCCTGGCACATTCTCAGCCATGAGCAAACGCCCTTTGTAAAAGAATCGAGGTTGCTCTGGGGCGGCGATGTCAATTGGCGCACGGCGACCGCTTACGATGCGGTGGTAGCGTTGGCGGCAGGCATTGGCGGAAGCCCCACCAGAGAAGGCGTTGAAGCGGCTTTAGCAAATCCGGCCTTGAGCGTAGAAGGCGCGACCGATCCGATTCGGTTTTTGCCATCGGGCGATCGCAATCAGCCCTCACAGTTGGTGACGGTGAAGGTAGGCGATCGCTCCGGCACCGGCTACGACTTTGTGCCAGTCCCTTAGACCAGTCCCGCTAGCGCCTTGTCCACAGGTCATAAATTGACAGGACAATTTCAGCCACAATTAAAATCACGATGTACCACTCCACTCGGTGACTGCTGTCGCGCTGCATCACCGCTAAAGAAGTCTCAACCGTTTTAGAAATGAGATCTAGCTTTTGCTCTAGCGCCAGTAAGCGCTCTCGCAGCTCATATTCGTTTTCTAACCGCAAATAAAGCCGCTCTAGCGCTGGATAGTCCCAAATCGGATCGGGCTTTTCACCGACTTCAACGATGCCCAGCATTTTTTGCTGAATCAGCAGCGTGCCGCCAATGTAGCTCAGCAGCTCTTTTTCTTTGGGTGGACGCAGGTTCTTGCCCTGAATCGCGGTAGTAAACGGCTTTATGCGCTCAAATAGACTCGATACTTCGGTTTCGTAATATTCGAGCACAACGCTTTTGCCTAGCGCTTCAGCCACGATTTGCAGCCGTTCGGCGCTGCATTCCTGTAGCCAAAGCAGATTGCCTTCTAGGCGCTCTTTGACTTGGGGGCGAAAGGCTATTGCCAGCGCTTCTGAAGAGGTTGATTTTAGTTTTTCACGAATATGAGGCCGCAGTGAGGCCAGTAGGTCAGCTTCTTCTTCAGCGCTGAGATCAAAGGTGACGACGACGCCATAGCGCAGCAGCACGGCGCAGCCACTCGCACCAGCTTGAATGATCAAAGGATTAGTGGCCAGCACCGGGAACCCTTCGAGCGCTTTAGTGGCGATTCTTTCGCCGACAATGCAGGCGCGCACGGCGATCGCGTCCTTTGCAGACCAATCCACCCCGATAGCGGGAATCAACGTTTGAGAATCTATATTTTGAGCGGCAATAG
>QBMP01000244.1:0-1531 GCA_003242115.1 Phormidesmis priestleyi | reverse complement strand
AGAAAGCATAAAAAATAGTGACGTTACGTAAAACGGTCGTTTTTATTTGTGAGGGTAAGTTGTCTAGTTTTAAGGATATACAGTTTTTAAAGATATGTTGCCGCGATCGCGCATAGCATTCCGGCAGTTGCTCAACGGTGACGACACGGCGCTGAGGGAACAGTCGAATAACCCGTTTCATAGGCGCTAGTCGTAATGAGTCGTAGTCGGTCGTAAATCTTCAGACGAAGCTATCGAGCCTTAGCCAAAGCAGGTGTTTTGGCCTCAGATTTTTGCATTTCTGCCAAAATCGCCGACACATTATCCTTCGCATCGCCAAAGAGCATTTGGGTATTGCCCTGGTAAAACAGCGGATTGTCTACCCCGGCATAGCCCACTGAGAGACTGCGCTTCATCACAATCACATTGGCGGCGTTCCAGACTTCCAGCACCGGCATTCCGGCAATCGGGCTAGTCGGATCATCTAGGGCGCTAGGGTTCACGGTATCGTTCGCGCCAATCACCAGCACGACGTCGGTAGCGGCAAAATCCTCATTGATTTCGTCCATTTCTAGCACAATATCGTAAGGCACATTGGCCTCGGCTAGGAGCACGTTCATATGCCCCGGCAAACGACCGGCGACCGGGTGAATGCCAAATCTAACGGTGGTGCCGCGATCGCGCAAAATCTTCGTAATATCGGCCACGGCGTGCTGCGCTTGCGCCACGGCCATGCCATAACCGGGGGTAATAATCACGCTGCCAGCATCATTCAACAGCTCCACCGCGTCTTCTACCGTCGCCGCCGTTGCCGTGCCACCCGGCGCACTACTGCCAGCACTGCCGCCCGCACTACTGCTCACCGCACCCTGACCAAAACCGCCCAAAATCACGCTGATAAACGAGCGATTCATCGCCTGACACATAATAATGCTGAGAATCGCACCGCTGCTGCCAACCAACGCCCCGGTCACAATCAGCAGATCGTTCGAGAGCATAAAGCCCGCCGCCGCCGCCGCCCAGCCTGAGTAGCTGTTCAGCATCGAAATCACGACCGGCATATCTGCGCCGCCAATCGCCGCGACTAAGTGCATTCCTAGCAGTCCAGCGAAGCCGCACATGCCCAGCAAAGCAGGCAACCCACTGGTACCTTCTGCATTCATAAACACAACGCCCAAGGCAACGGTGCCGACCAGCAGCGAAATGTTCAATAGATGCCGGGCGGGCAGCATCAAAGGCTTACTGCTAATGATTGCTTTCAGCTTACCAAAGGCCACGACAGAGCCGGTAAAGGTCACTGCACCGATGAAAACGCCCACGTAGATTTCAATCATGTGAATGGTTGCTTCTGCGCCGGTTAGCACCAATCCTGGCCCCAATTCTGGCCCCGATTCTGGCTGGAGATAATTGCCAATGCCGACCAGCACCGCCGCTAGGCCCACAAAACTATGCAGCACCGCCACCAGTTCGGGCATCTCGGTCATTTCTACTCGCGAGGCCAAAAACGCCCCGATCACCACACCGGGAACCATCACCGCCACCAGCGCAGTGT
>QBMP01000243.1 GCA_003242115.1 Phormidesmis priestleyi | reverse complement strand
TTTTCAGATTTTGGCCCTCAGCGCAACCCCTACTGAGAATGGTGCAAGATCTGAGCTAGCCGATTCTTGGTAGATGTAATCTGCAAGACCTCGTTAGCTTGACTAAAATGGTATGGCTATCTGTGCAGATGTGGCCGATTGATAGAGCCATGCGCACGCCATAAATAAACTTGTATGCTATGCATCGAATTTTGTCCGGCTCGCTATCGACGGAAGCGCTGACGGTTCCGATTCAAGGGTTACCTGAGCGACTAGCTGGCTGCGTGGTTGTGCAGCTTTCTGATTTTCACTTTGATGGGCTGAGGCTATCGGACGCTTTACTGGCGCGCACCCTGGCGCAGGTAGAGGCGATTAACCCTGACCTGATTGCACTGACCGGAGATTTTGTGACGGACGATCCTCAGCCCATTTATGAGCTAGCGCGCCGGATTAAGCATTTGCCAAGTCGCTATGGCATGGTGGCGGTGCTGGGCAATCATGATATTCAGCGAAAAGGGGCGCGGCAAATGGTGCGTGAGGCGCTAGAGCAGGCCAATGTTACGGTGCTGTGGAATGAAATTGCGACGCCTTTTGGGAATGATTTTCCGGTGGTCGGCTTTGCCGATTACTGGTCTAAAGAATTTGATCCGCAGGTATTGGCCCAGATTGATCCTCAGGTGCCGCGCTTGGTACTGTCGCACAATCCGGATACGGCTGAGCAGTTGGCGAGTTGGCGAGTCGATTTACAGCTATCGGGCCATACGCATGGCGGTCAGGTGCATATTCCAGGATTCGGGCCGGGGCCTTTGGTGTGGAAGCGCTGGCGTCAGAGGGTGCCGCGCTGGCTGCGCAATCGGGTGCCGTTTTTGAGCGATCGCTGCTTTCACGTGGTGCGTCACTGGGAGTGGGCCCAAGGCTTACACCGAGTGGGCAATAACTGGCTGTATGTCAATCGAGGCTTGGGTACCTATTCGCCAGGTCGGCTATTTTGTCCGCCGGAGCTGACGGTGATTACGCTGGTGCGAGCTGACGCTGAGACCTGAGGCCAAGCCTGAGGTCAAATTGGGGCGGAGTCAAGTGGCTTTACCTTAGCTCGGTGCAGCAATTTACCCTGATATCGACAGCCGCTGTGAGTGACGCAAACCAGCTCTCCCGGATTTGTGGTGCCTTTTGTAAGCTGGTGGAGTTGGGGATCGTAGGGAATTTGGGCGTCGATGGAAGCTATAGCTTCTACGCCCCACTCATCCATGAGCTGATGAATCGGTTTGATAAAGGGCAGAATTTTGACAGCCGCGAGATCGGTATTTATCTGCGCTTTGTGGGCAATGGTCGGCCACTGTATCAGCCAAGATTCTAAGGTCTGAAGGGCATCGAGCTGAACTTGCGATCGCACGGCGGCAATTTGCTCCGCTTGCTGCTGCTGTAAGCGCTGGTATTCGCGCTGTAGTTCGGCTAGCTGATGGGTAAGCGGGGAATTCTCTGATGGTTGCAGGCGATCATCTGTGAGATCGAATTTAGTGAGTAAAGCGTTCAATGGGATGTTTAGGGCGATCGCAATTTTAGTCAGTGCCTCTACCCGCATTTGCCCAATTTTGCCTAGTCGAAGCTGCTGTACTTGCCATCGAGAAACGCCTGCTTGCAGGGCTAATGCTCGGTAGCTGTCGATGTTGGCCTGCTGCATCAGCGCCTTCAATGGCGAGGAATCGGAGACGATAGGTGCCATAAATTAGATAGATCAATAATTTTCCATATATTCACAAATACTCCTAGCAGAAACCGTTAGGATAAGGTGAACTTTTCTACCTTATATTTCTATCTTTTGGTGTACTGCTTACCCGATCAGATCATCCGATTGACCCTATACGCTCGTTACCATGCCTGATATGAATCGTTTGCCTCTTCGTCCAACTGCCGCTTTGGCTTCAAGCCTGCGTCAGACTGTTTGCCCAACTCATTATCGGGCTAATCATCGGGCTAATCGTCAGGGCTCACGTCTTTTGGTGGGGTTTGGAATGGCGGTAGGTGCGATCGCTAGCAGCGTTCTGCTCGGCCCTAGCTTAAGTTGGGCAGCCACTCTCAACCCAGAAATCAAGGTGGGAATTGTCCAGCGATTTGGCGCTAATGAAGCCGACAGAATTATCCTTGCACCCCTGAGCGGCGATCAGCTGACCGTTGGCTTCAAAACCGGAAATCAGCCGCAAACACTGACCACTCGCCAGCTCACGCTAGAGGTGGCTATGCAGCCTTTAGCGCAGCCTGTTTTGCAAGAATGGGTTGTGCTCAGCACTCACCGCAGCTTTGAAAGCGCCGAAGACAGCGCGGCGCGGTGGCAAGCAGCGGGCATTAATGCCGAAATTGCTCAGCCCGATACTTGGCAGGTCTGGGCCAAGCGAGAAGACTACGCAACGCCATTATTGCGCCGACTGTTGCAGCAAAACCTTCATGCAGCGGGCTATACAGGGGTTTTCATTGATTCAAAAGTCTTCAAAGAAGTGCCCAAGGCGACCTTTACCGCTAATGGCTACAAGTACACCCGCGATCAGTTTACAATTACCAGCGCTAACCGTCAGTTCCAAATGGGCCAGGGCAACACCACCCGCTACCCCGATTTGTTTCCAGGTACGATGAAGGTTCAGCCCAACGCCTACGGCAGTTACACGCTAGTAAATCAGGTTCCAGTCGATGCCTACCTGCGCGGAGTGGTGCCGCATGAAATTGGTGCAGGAGCGCCGCGTACAGCCATTGAGGCACAGGCAATCTTGGCGCGAACCTATGCGCTGCGCAACCTCAGACGCTTTGCTATTGACAATTACGAAATCTGTGCCGATACGCAGTGTCAGGTGTACTTTGGCTGGTCAGAGACTGATCCGGTTTCGGATAGTGCGATCGCCGCGACTTCAGGCCAAGTCCTCACCCATGAAAACGAGCTAATCGACGCGCTTTATTCCTCAACGGCTGGCGGCATCACCGCTAGCTTCACCGATGTTTGGAATGGCGATGATCGCCCCTACTTGCGCCCGGTGATCGATTCACTGCAAACTCGCTGGGACTTAAGCCAAAAACCCCTTTCTAACGAAGCCAATTTTCGAGCTTTTATCGCGCTCAACAGCGGCTTTAATGAAGACGGCTGGCCCGCCTTTCGCTGGAACCGTAGCGCCTCGCTGAAAGAAATTGGCGACACCATGAAAGAATATCTCGCCAAACAGCAGCATCCCTTGGCCGGATTTAGCCAAATTACTGGCCTTACTGTGACTGAAAGAGCCAATTCTGGCCGCGTCCAAAAGCTTCAGGTAGATACCGACATCGGCTCATTTGATCTGGTGAAAGATGAAGCGGTTAAAGCATTAATTCCACCTCGCAGTCTGCTGTTTTATTTAGAGCCGATTATGGAGGTGCCCAAGGCTGATGGGCAGGAAGGAGCATTGGCTAGTGTCGCTAGTAAGGCTAAGCCGGAGGAGCGTGCTATCACTAGCAATCCTCTCAATGCTCCTACCAGCAACAGCTCCAGCGATCCTAACCCAAACGACGCTGCGGAAAATAATCCAAATAGCGCTAACAACAACAACTCAATCAACGAGCCAAACAGCAGCCAAACAGCAGCCCCTAGCCCGATCATCACAGGCTATCGCTTTATTGGTGGTGGCTTTGGTCACGGGGTTGGCATGAGTCAAACGGGCGCTTATAACCTGGGTGACAAAGGCTACTCCAGCGAACAGATCCTGGAATTTTACTACCCTGGCACAGAACTCAAACCAATTAGCGAGTCTACTATTTTCTATCAAGGCAAGTAGCGATCGCCCAGCAAGGCTGCTAGTTTAGGCTTTTAATTTACGCCTCTCTAGTTACTAGCCCTAACATATGAATATCCGCAATTCTAAGCTGCTCCATCGCCTTATCTAGCAGCGGCTGCTTTAGTTTTCCGGGCCGTGTCACCAGCAGCATTCCGTCTGTATTATCAGCAATTAAATAAGCATCCGACTGGCCCAACAGCGGCGGCGTATCATAAATAACCAAATCAAACCGAGCCTCAACTTTTTTCGCAAAGCGCTTCATGCTCCGCGAAGAAAACAGCCGAGTCGGATCAAAAGACGCCGAACCCGCTGCAATCACATACAGATTGGGCTCCGGTGAAAATCGCTGGACAATTGCTGGATTCGAATCACCCGAAAACAGATTAGTCAGCCCCTTTTCATTCGATAACTCCAGATAATGGTGAATTTGAGGGTTACGCAAGTCCCCATCTATCAGCAGCACTCGTTTGCCCATCGCCGCTGCCGCTTCTGCTAAGTGAAGTGCAACGGTTGACTTACCTTCTCCAGCCATAACAGAGCTGATGGCAACTGAGCGAATCGGCTCTGTAGACCCTAGCAACCGAAGATTAGCGTACAAAGAGCGAAAAGATTCTACGAACGGATCTTGAGCATAAGTCGGGATCGCTGCTGCATGACTAAAAGGTCGGGGGCTAGTGCCATTGCCGTTAGGGCCAAAACCACCAGAATTACCAGCGCCATTTTCCCCTAGCCCACTGCGCTCAGCGCCAATGCTAGCGTATTGCCTTGAGGCGCTTCCCGTTCTTTCACCCATTCTTTCAGAGGAGAACTCATCAGTCATCGTATAGTTTGGAATTGAGCCCAAAATCGGCAGACGAGTAGATCGCTTTAACTCTTCTTCAGAGTAAATGACACCTGAAGAAGAGTTGACCAAAAGCACAATTCCCGTCCCTAGCAATAGCCCTAGCGTTCCGCCTAAAAGCAGAGGTTGAGACAAGCTAGTAGGCGCTAGCCGGGATGCCGTCGGCGGCGTTATTATCTCCCAAGGAATCTCTCTCTGAGCAGCGTCAATTTCTAGCGCCTCTCGCTTAGCAATAAACTGATTTAAGTTCTCAGAAGCAACCGCAAGCTCTCGCTGAATCTCATCATAGCTACGGGTGACTCCGGTTAGCTGCCCCACATCCGCATTCAGACCCTGAAGCGTCTGCTTTAGAGCCTGATCTTGGGTTTCTAGCTCATTGATTTGGTTAGCCAGTTCTCGCTGAGACTGCTGACCTTCACTCGCCAACAGACTCAGCAAATTTTGTCGTTGCTCTTTGAGCACCTGCATGTCGGGGGAAGAATCCAGGTAAAGTGTAGAAGCTTCTGCTATTTGAGAATCCAAGTCCAGCAGTGCATTTAACAGGCTTTGATAGCGCGTATTTTGACTGAGGGCTAAGGAAGAAGCTTGCTCGTTAGACTGCAACTGCTGAGTCAAATCATTAGCGATCGCTTTCGCTTGTGAGAGCTGAACCTCAACTTCTAGCTGCGATTGTGAAAAGGTGGTGATCTGCTCGGCTAGCTGAGTGGCCCGAGAGGCTGGATCGATGACGTCATTTTGCTGGCGCAAATTCTGTAGCTGAGTTTGCAGCACCTCTACTTTTTGGCGTAAATCAGGCAACTTTTGAACAACAAATTCTATGCCTCGGCGAATGTCGGCTTGTTTCGTTTCCAAACTGTAGTCCAAGTATGCTTGAGAAAGCTGCGTTAAAACAGCCTCAATCGCCTGTGGATTTTCATCCTCAAAGGTGACTCTGACAATTGCTGAGTCCTTATCGATCGCTTCTACCTTCAATCGGCTCGATAGTCTCTGATAGCAAAGATCGCTGAGATCTGTCGCCTCGCCTGACAACCCTTCTGGAATGCCACAAATTTCAGGATAAGTTGACTGCACTTTGGCCACAACGGGCGCGAGAACTTTAGGACTCTTCAATATTTTGAGCAGGTCTTCAGTAACGGTGATCGCCTTGAGCGGCACACCATTGCTGAGGGTTTCAGGAATATTGGCAATCACATCAGTTTCGGCGCTGCCGGAGCGAACCAATATTTCAACATTGCCGACTGACTCAGGCGTAGATGAGATTACTTTGGTCCCAGCTGCGGCCATAGATAGACCGGTAACCCCTAAAATGATCCACCATTTTCTGGCCAAAGCCTGCATTACCTGGTTCAGATCAATGCCTTCAGCAGGAACGCTAGAAGAATCACTCTCTGTTAGCTGCAAAATATCGTCAGTTTTCATGCTGCCTCTGTTGGAGTTGCCCGTAAAGTTACGCGCCAGTAATGGGGTTACTTAGAAAAGATTAAAGAGTCGAAAGAAGGAAAAGATTCCCCCTAGTGGGCTGAGAATGGTTCCTATCGTATCGGTCACATTAGCAATGCCGCTGCGATTGACAATAATGACATCATTGTTGCGCAAAAGCGGATTACTTTCTTCATTGATCCCCTGAGCAAAGTCAACGGGAATAGCCGTGCGTGTGACCGTGCCGTCTTCATTGAGCCGTACTAGCTCTGCGGCACCTGTGCTAGATCTAGTATTAAAGCCTCCAGCGGCTAAAACTGCTTGGCTAAGTGGCGTATTAGGCGGTAATGCTACTGTTCCTGGCTGTTCAACTTCACCTACGACATTAACGCGAATGGTATCAGGAGCAAAACTAGCTGCTGCCAACTGCCCGACTTCTTCCGTGCTCAGAGCCGTTGCTACCGGCACTAGCACCGTATCACCCTCTTGCAAAATGGCATCTTGCTTGAGATCACCCGTTTCTAAAAGTGACCAAAGATCAACTTCAAAGATCTGAGGAGTCCCCACGCGAGTTGGCCGCACTACCTGAACTTTACGAATGTCAGCTTGAGGTTTGATCCCGCCAGCGACCTGAATAGCTCTGGTAATAGTCGTAGGGCTATTGGAATTGCTGACAGCGCCCGGCATACCCGCATCACCCGTTCGAGCCACACCCCCTTGTAAGGTGTAGGGCCCTGGGCGATAAACCGCCCCGACGATTGCGATATTGATGGGTTGATTGACATCGCCAGCAAAG
>QBMP01000242.1:6977-11622 GCA_003242115.1 Phormidesmis priestleyi | reverse complement strand
GGGGTATGGCCCCGACTATTACAAAATCCAGCCATAGGCTGAAAGTGTCTTGACGACTGGATTACAGCCGTCGAAAATCAGACTCTCTAGAAAAGTACACACTAACAGACATCAAATCAAGCCGCTTCTGGTGGTGAGATCGGTAAGTCGTAATGCAGCGGCGGCGGCTGACGAGCGTCATCGAGATGGTACTGCCCCAGCCGGATGAGATGATCAGTAGCATAAGGATTAATGCCAGCAACCGCAGCCGGGTCAATGTGATGACCTTCCTGAGCCAACTCATTGAGAATGCAACTCATCTCAAAGACGTTGTAGAGAACGACACAGTTGGCTACTAAATGGTTGTACTTGATGCGCTTGCGCAATTCCTCACGGTCGTTAGTTCTGAGCACCCCCATATTGCCAAAGGCTAACCACTGAACAAAGGCATTGAACGACTCACTCTTGTTCGTCGCCCCCTGTACCTTTGCTCTGAGCTTGGCACTGTGAATGTACTCCATCAAGAAGCCCGTTCTGACCGCAGAACCAAGGGCATGAAAAGCCTTGAAAAGCTTATTTTTTCGGCTGTTGGTGCCCAGCTTTCTAAGAATCGTCGAGGCGCTGATCTTACCTGTCTTAATCGAGAGCACAACCCGCAGCATGTCCGGCAAGTGGGTCTCGATCAGATCCCAATCTACGGTGTCAGAGAACAACACATCTATGTGCTGACAGGGCGTTTCAGTGTCCGCTCGATAAAAGGTTAAGTCTCTCAAATTACGAATGCGTGGCATCAGCTTAATGCCCAACAGATAAGCTAATCCAAAGACCGTTAGACTCTGGGCATGAGTGTCGCCGTGCAGCGTATCGGGCTGAATATCCGAGTGGTTATTCAACAACCCGTCAAACAGGTAGAGCGCCTCAAAGACGCCGCAAGGAATGAAATGACTGAAGATGGCGATGTAGTTGTCAGCCACATGGTAGTAGCCAATACCGCCGTAGCCACCATAGCGAATGTGATACTCAGCCAGCAGATTGTTCTCGTAAATATCCCACTTGGTGCCATCGACCGACGCGCTTTTGCCCACCCCCCAGAACTTAGGCAAGGCAAAACGGTTGTAGCCATTGACGAGAGATTCAACCGCATAGTGCAGCTGCGTATCGCTGATATGCCGTTGATTTACCCGCGAAAGCTGCTTACGGTCAAACAGCGAGAGCGACTGGGCTAGCTGCGAAGGGCCGATGTTGCAGCCATAGCAAAACGTGGTGGCCAGATACCGAGCAACGGGATTCTCCATTTTGGCCTCGTAACCTGAGACCGGCTTAAAATGCTTCGTCCATTGGAGCCATTGCTCTGTATCTACCAGCACATCGAGCAGATTGATCGGCTTCATCCGTTCGGCGATCAACTTCTTCAGCTTCTTCGCGGCTTTGCGATCCTTCGCCTTGGCCTTGCGAATGACCAGACGATCTGACTTGAAGTAGACATCTGTATTAGCCGGAAAGCCGGTATCGGTTTCCTCAATTTTTTTGGTTAGCCAATCCTTGAGGTGTTCTACAAAGGCGGCACCTTCGGTAGGAAAGCCGAGCTGTTCGGCATAGTCAGCGAGCAGCCCTTGCATCTCATCCCAGGAGATCAGCTGCGCGAGATAGTCACTAAAAGCTGAACTGCCCTCAATATAGAGGTCACCAGACTTGAGGCCCAGCAGGACATGAGAGAACACGCAGAGTTCAAAGTACTGACGATGAACCTGGGTAGGCACCGTAGCCCGATTCTTCTCGCCAGTGACCAGCGTCCACCACTTGGTCGGCACCCAGCTAAGGCTCAGCAGAGGTGCCGGTTCTGTATCCGCTTTTGATGCCGCTTCGGCAGTCAACAGAAGCCAAGTTTTTTTGGCTCCTCGATGGGCTTGGATAAATGCGATCGCCGCTGCCAGCGACTCATCCTGAGTGCTGGGATAAAGTGGCACGACCGCCAGAAATCGAAACAGCACCGCCCGGTGGCTGCGATAAAACTTTGGCAAAAATGGCAGGTAATTGTTACCGGCATAGGCCAAGTGATCGTCACAAAGCGCGATCAGCTCGTCGGGGTGCTCACCAATTACACAACCGATGGCCGCAAAGCGATCTGAGATCTCACCGTCGGTGCTGTGAGCAATCGCCACCTGTCGCAATTTTGAGACCAGCTCATCGGTGCGCTGCTGGCTCTCTATCCGATAGTTCTCCAATGCTTCCTTAGCCCTGTAGTGCATCCGCCTCATGCGTTTGATGAACACCTCAGCAATGTCGTCGAGCGTCTGGGCGGGTAGCGTCGTTGCAGGAGCGCTACCGCCAGTGTCTGTCGCTTGGCATCCGGCAGCTCCTTCATTTGATTGGCTTCTAACGCCTGGGCCTGGGCTGCAAAATTCAGCCGTTTGATTTCAGGCATCGCTGAGAGCGCTTCGCCTGCGAGCTGCAAAGGCTGTAGCCAGCGCAGTCGCTCTACCAGACTTTGCAGCTCGCCTAGTTTCGGACTCCCCGGCTCCTGCTTGACCTCCTGCCAAAGTGTTGTTGTTTCACCAGCAGCACAATAGAACAATTCAGAGAGCTGCATCTGTTCTGCGCCGCTCAGGGCATCACTCACGCTCTGGCAAAGCTTGTTGTTGTGGGCTATGCGAACCTCTCTGGCCGCTCTTTCCAACGTTGAAAAGGCAGGCAGTTCAAACCGCTCTTTGACCAGTTCTTCAAGGGCGACATTAATCAAATCAACGAGGTCATGTTGAGTTTCTATAGCCGTTTCCATCGCCGCCACCATCACCTGACGGGCTGCTTTAGAGAAAGGCTGAACCGCTAGATGTTGGCGGATTGCAATCACATGACGCTGGCGGGTTCCAGACGTGTCGTAGCCAGCGATATCTTCTAAGGAGAACTGGCTATCGACACTGGCCGCAACGCGGCGAATAATGGGGGTCGGCACCTGCGCTAGCAGCATGGGATAGCCAACCGTTTGAAAGGTCTTGAGCAGGACTAGAAAACTCACGGTTGGCAAGTCGCCTCGCGCAGTTTGCTTAGCTAAAGCGATCTCATCATCGGTGGGCGTGTAGAGAGTCTCTAAAGCTTCCAGGCTGGGGTTACTCTTTAACCTGGGATAGGCGGTTTCTTCAACGCTGGGCACGGGTGGAGTCCTCGTGATAGATGGTTCTTTACTCTGCTTTCTCGGGTGCGGTGTAAGCGGTGCCGCAGTAAGGACAGAAGCGGTGCTTTAGAGATGTGATGGGGGAATCGCATTGCACACACTGGTGGCGCAGGCCGCTGCCACAGCGAAAGCAGTAGTGGGCGTGAACATGCAGCCACATGGGGTCAGGCGCATTGCCCGGTTTCCAGCACTGCGGACAAAACTTGAGTGCGCCAGTCTCCTCGACGGCGATCCCTTTGGCCGCTGCCTCCAAGTGGGCTTCGGGAATATCCAGAGCATAGGCCAAGCCGCGCCGGGTCTTGGTTTTGAGCACCGTGGTGTCACCATGTTCTATTTTGCCGATGCTCTGGGCATGAATGCCGGACTTAGCGGCCACCGCCCGCTGGCTCATTCCGAGGGCTAGTCGCCGCCGTTGGACATACTCAGCCAGCGATTCTCCGGGCTTTGGGTCAGTTGATGATTTCAAAGTATTACGATAACCAGCGCAGCAACCATTTCCTTAAACAATAGGATAGAGTCGCAGCTTTTTGCTATCGTTCACCATTCTTACTACCGATGTCGATACCTTTGGCGATGGTGGCCACGCAGTTTCTAGACCGACCTGGCTTAGCCAAAAAGACGGTGAAATCCTACGAACACACGTTGATGCCGCTGCTTAAGCAATACGGTAGTTGGCCGATTGAAATTTGCGATCGCCAAATCCTGACTGACTATCTCAACAGTCTCTCGCACTTGGCCTATACGACACATCATCGGCATCAGGCAACGATTCAAGCGCTGTTTAATTATGCCGTAGAACAACAACATATTAAATCTAATCCTATTGCCAAGCTAAAGCGACGAAAGCCGGATGCCGACAAGGGTGAACACAGCTCTGACGAAGCCATTCGCTATCTGAGCGCTGACCAAATCAAGCAGATGTATCGGACGGTTGAAACAGACTGTCGTACTCATACAATTGTCAGGTTATTGCATCGCAGTGGAGCCCGAATTTCAGAGCTACTTGCCCTCGATCTTGATGTGGTGGATCTCAAACAACAGAAGTTCCAGGTTATTGGCAAAGGCAACAAACAGCGCTGGTGCTTTTACAGTGATGATGCGGCCCAGCTGCTCAACACCTATCTGAAGCACTACCGAGATCATCGCTGCCCTGCTCTATTCACCGCACAGCAGCCGATAGCGGGCAACGTTAGCCGACTGAGCTACCGCACAGTTCATCAGAACTGGCGGCGAGTGATTGCAGGTATTCCTGCGCTAGAAGGTGTGAGGCTACACGATTTGCGCCATACCTTTGCGACTGAGAGAGTCGGACTGATGGGGATTGAGGAACTGAGAGCTTTGATGGGGCATGAGTCTATTATGACGACGCTGAGATATCAAAAGGTCACCTCAGCGCGAGCTGAAACAGTTGCTCAAAGTGCGCTCAAAAAGTTAGCTGATTAGTTTATATAGTTGCTGAACTTAGTTCTCTACTTTTTCAGGGTGTGCGGAGTA
>QBMP01000242.1:5653-6918 GCA_003242115.1 Phormidesmis priestleyi | reverse complement strand
ATCAAAGCACTTTCAGCCTATGGCTGGATTTTGCAATAGTCGGGGCCATACCCCAAATTGGCCGTATCTCGGCTAAGGGTCTAATAGGTCTAAAATGCATCGAAAACGAGGCATGTGAATAGTCTTGAGCATTTGCCGCTCGGCTATTCCATTCTCGGCAGTAGCTAAGTCCAATAGCCAAGACAACTTCAGTCAGGCAAATTTCGAGGAGGCGTGTCTGCACCCTGATAGAACTTCTGCTCTAGGTCGCCTAGCCACAGCCATAACACGCCAGCGGCGATAGGAATCCCGACTAAAACAGCACTCATGGTTAAAGAAATTGGTTCAGAAGCGACGATTATCAGCGGCAGAAGAGACCACAGGATGATGCTCAACACTAGGGCTGCCTTTCGGATTTGTTGAATACGCTGAAGTGCTGAAGCGCAACTGCTGCAATGTTTGGTGTGAGAGTGATAGCGCTCCATCAAGGCTTCTGTTGACCACTGAGGAGGCAAGCTCTGGCCGGGGAATGGGTCAGCCGTAAACTTACTCACCCACCTGCGAAAATCAATAACATAGCGATCCGCTTGTGTTGGTAGATAACAGGTTCGTGCGTAGGAGACATCGCCCCCTTTCTCTATCAATCTCTCCTGAATATGCAAAAAGATTTGGTCATCTTCTAACACTCGGTTGTTGTTAATATGGCTATACCAGCGAGGCGTAAGTCGGATAAAAAAGCTCGGCAGCTTGGAAGAAAACTTAAAAGGAAAGCGTGCAATCACGCGGCATTCTCCTTTGCGAATAGGCGTGACGTATACCACCGTCAACGTTCTGCCAAACTGTTTGGAGGTTAGATCGTGGTACATCAACGAGGGCGCTGCGAAGGTTGTGTGTTGAGTTCCTAATTTGCCTTTGCGGGGGCCTTCTGGCCAAATTCCTTGGAAGCCTTGCTTATCTGAGGCAACCACATCCATCTGCATTGGCGCAGCGTTTTCTCGTTTGCTTACCGTTTTGTGATGCGTATAGGGAATGTGGCTGACATCCAAAACATTCTCTAATAGAGTAAGCGCGTCATAGGGCAGGTCACGAAAGGTATTGAGCATCACCCAACCTTCCGGCTCAGTCTCTAAGGGTTCAATGATAGGAACGCTCACTCGCGCCGCATTCTCCGGCTTACCGGGATAGACAAAGAGAAGATCTTGGCAAACTTTTGTGGGCAAAGAGTCGATACAAGCTCGGCTAGATAAATGCGCTTCACCGTCAAGCGGCTGTTGAGGAATGTACTT
>QBMP01000242.1:4666-5643 GCA_003242115.1 Phormidesmis priestleyi | reverse complement strand
CAGCTTTGTTAATTCGGCCTTCTGACAATGGCGCAAGGCGATGGGGGCATTGGTCGGCAAAGACACGCCAAGTTTGCGATCGCGCTTCCCACCAAATCACCACATCCTGTTCAAGCAAGGTGAAGCGGGTTGGCTTGGCTTTATCTAGGTCTCTCACGTAGTGAACGGGATACCAAGCTTCAACCCAGTCAAAGTGATCGGGATCTAGCCCACCCGCTAGCAGTGGAGAAAGGCTCTCAAGGACTGATGAATCCGAGATTTTATTTTGGGTAGCCGTCATATGCTTGAGGGAAAGCCGTTTGTACCCTTCTATTATGTTAGGAAATGTCACTAAAGAACAAAATCAAATCGGGCCTGCTTACCGTCGGCAGTGTCCTGAATGGCCATTATCAGCTCCGGCTGGAAGAGGAAATCGCTTTCATTTAGAGGCTCTTCGGGTAAGTAGAGTTGAGTGGTCAACACTGGGCGATTAGGTGCCTGCACTTTGATATGTAAGTGGCGAGTCCGCCCTGGATATAGCCCTGGAACAATGGTTTCGAGCCAGTAGCGGCCCTTTACGTCCGTAAACTGGTGCCCTCGTAACTTGTTTCCCGTATTGTCGTACCGCCCCTGAGCATCGGTTTGCCAAACATCAATCAGGCTGTTGGCAAGCGGTACACAGTCTGTTGTTAGCACCTGACCGGTCACGATCAGTCGGCTGCCTGCTGTATCCGCCTCTAGTAGCGACTGGCGCTGAGGTGAGTTGGCGCTATAAAAAGGACCTGGGGTTTGAGCAGGGGTGCTGAGACCGCTATCTCCACAGGTAGGGGTGGGTGACAGGCTTTTTGGGCTAGTGCCTAAATGGGCATCTGAATATAAGTGCGGACTAGACTTCGGGGCGGTTTGGCTGCAAGCTGCAAATGTGAAGACTGCCAGAAAGGGAGGCGATCGCCGCAGGAAGCGCCGACGGCTGATGCGACCAAATCCTATTTTATTCG
>QBMP01000242.1:0-4656 GCA_003242115.1 Phormidesmis priestleyi | reverse complement strand
TTCGGCAAGTTTGCGTTCATGAGGCCATCCAAACGGAATCCGGGGTGATTCTATTTTGGCTTACAGCGTCTGAGTTTGTGGAAGGTGGTGGCGATCATTCTATTCGTGAATGCTGGTAGTGGTCACCGGCTGCTAGGGATAGAGCAGCCGATTACACGATTGAGTCAATGTCGAAATAGCCAAAATCCGATTAAATGAAAAGTAGGACAGAAGGGCTGCTTCATGAGTCTCACGAGCCCCTCAATTCGGTTTAATTATGGCAAGTATTAGAGGCTGTTCTCTTTACGTGGCTAAGGTCTTAATCATTGGTTTGGCGCTATCTGGATGTGCCTCACCTGCCACTGCGCCCTTGGAGTCCTCGGAGTCCTCGGAGGCAGCGCCCTCAAATGAACTGCTCACACAGGTTCCCACGCCGCAGGTCGTCACCCTAGTAGAGTCACTAGAGCATCCCTGGGGGCTCACCTGGCTACCAGACGGCACGATGCTGGTCACTGAGAGACCGGGGCGAGTGCGCATTATTAAAGACGGGGTGCTCGATCCGACCCCTGTGAGCGGCCTACCCGAGGTGCTCGACCGAGGGCAGGGTGGCTTGATGGATGTCTCTGTCCATCCTCAGTTTGCCGAAAATCAGTGGGTGTATTTTACCTACGCCGATGGCACGGGTTCGGCTAATCGTACGCGGGTTGCTCGCGCTCGGTTCGATGGCAGCGACCTCTCTGATTGGCAGGTCATTTTTGAGGTGAACCGGACAAAAGAAGGGACTCAGCACTTTGGTTCTCGCCTTGTTTGGATGCCAGATAGCACGCTGCTGGTTTCAATTGGCGATGGGGGCAATCCGCCAGTCGAACTAGAAGGCGACCTGATTCGCAATCAGGCCCAAGATTTAGGCAGTCATTTAGGCTCCCTGGTGCGGATCAATGACGATGGCTCGCCCCCTGCCAACAATCCTTTTGCGGATGCCGCTAATGCCGACCCCGCGATTTGGAGCTACGGGCATCGCAATATTCAAGGGGTGGCGATTGATTCGGCAACAGGGCAGGTATGGGCGACAGAACATGGATCAAAGGGCGGTGACGAGCTGAACCAGATAGCCGCTGGCGAAAACTACGGCTGGCCGATTGTGACCCATAGCCGTGAATACTCTGGCGGAGAAATTTCATCAGAGCGATCGCGCCCTGGCATGGTAGATCCCCTCATTGTTTGGACACCCTCGATTGCACCCTCTGGACTGGCGGTGTACCGGGGCGACCGAGTCCCACAGTGGCAGGGCGACTTGTTTGCCGGTGGACTCGTCTCGCAATCTATCCAGCACATCAAACTAGACGACTCAGGAGCCGTCCTCAGCCAAACCCCGATCAATATTGGGCAACGGGTGCGGGATGTAGCTCAAGGCCCAGACGGATGGATTTACGTTCTGACGGATGAATCTAATGGTCGTCTAGTGCGATTGGAGCCTGGTTAAGCCGTCGGCGACTGGATTAAGCGATCGTTGGGAAATCAGCACATTATTAGACACACAACAAGACAAAATAAACGAAGGAGAACTTTTGAAATGGTTCAGGCGAGGGTTACACTTTGAGCGCGATCAGTTAGGCTAGCGGCTTGCTGTTAGCAGTCGGTTGTGACCGCCGAATACGAGTCCCAATCTTTCCATCGCCGTCAGCTTGTCGCCCGCAGTTTGCCAAACTATTGGTATTCAGCTGCTTTCGGACTCACAGCCCATTAGCCATCTATAGAGCAATGGCACTGATTTGAGCTGAATTAAGCAGCCAGCTTAGCTTTGAGGACAGCGCGAGGTTGCCGCATTCGAGGAAAAGGTTTCGGTCTGCGTTTCACCACTCTGGGTTCATGTCGGTCAGGCCGAAGTGGAAGTAAGTCTGAAGCGATCGCTTTTAGCAGGTGAGCAAACAACCGCTGGCCGATAGTTGTGGACGCAATGGCTAGTGGTGCGAGACTCTGAGCGAAGTGTTGGCGTGTGCCCTGAAGCGAGAGCCTGGCCCTATCAGGCTTCTGTATAGACATGGAGAAATTTTGGTCTCTAAGGATTCTTGATACTCCACAACGAACGAGTTTTCAATGCTTTCAGGCGTTTCCTCTGCATACAGCCTATCAAGACTGAGCATAAATACTCAAACGTGAAAGCGTTGCTATGAAAGGATTTCAGGCTTAGAGGCCAAAATTTCTCTAACTCTATACAAGGGCCTCGGTCAAACTCCGGGATGGGGGCTACGACATCGACGCGACGTTTTTCCAGCAGGAAGGCGCAATAGAGGTGCGCCCTGAGGCGACTACCTACCGGATCGAGCCAGGCGATCAGGATGACAGCATTCGGTTCGAGAATACCCCAACGGGTCAGCCGCCGTCACTATTCGTGCGCTGCGACGAGGCATAAGCGACCCCTAGTTGACCTGCGCGACGGTCTGGCCTTGCGGTCTGACCGTGATCGTCCTCGCCCCATCCGGCCCTAAGTCCAACCCAAGGAAAACGCTAGCCAACTTAGCATCCTTAGCGCGATCACCCAGCATTATGTCCGCCTAGAGATCGTCTAATCGATGTACTGTACAACGCTCTCTGTTTTGTAGCGAACCTTGGCCTGATCGGCTGCATCATCGTCCTCAGCGCGATAACCGGCTGTGCAAAGCACAACGGCAGAATATCCTTGCTCTGGCAATCCTAGAATTTCGTCGTACTTGGCAGGAACAAAACCTTCCATAGCGCAGGTGTCGATGCCCAACATAGCGGCGCTGTAGAGGAAAAACCCGAGCGCAAGGTAGACCTGTTTGGCCGACCACTTATCCGGCTGTAGCGGAAAAGGCGGCTCGTTCAAATAGCCCTTAATCAGATTCAACAGCCCTTCCAGTTTGTCTTTGGGCACGTTGCGAACCTCAGAGACGCGGTCGATGTAGCGCGGCACGTCATCTGCACCGATGTCTTTTTTAATCGCGAGTACAACTAAATGAGAGGCTTCGGCTACCTTATCCTGGTTAAAAGAATGTTCGATGAGCTGCTGACGAGTCTCTTGATTGCGAACGACGAAAAATTTCCAGGGCTGCATTCCAAATGAGGAGGGCGCAAGCACCAGGCTTTGTTCTAGTGCCTTCCATACGTCGTCTGGGATTTTCTTGTCGGGATCGAATCTTTTGGTGGCATAGCGCCAGTTGAGTGCTTGAATAATCTGATCGGGGGTAAGGTCTGGGTTGTTCATTTTTGTTTTGTAATTTAGGTTTGGAAACGACAGGATTTGTAGGTTTCACACTGGAATAGCTGCGATCGCATCTATCTCAAACAGCATTTCATCTCCTGCTAAGCGAGGAACAGGAATAAGCGTGCTAGCCGGTTTAATTAAATGGTCTGGCCACATTGCATTCCGTTTAGCTGAGATTAGCGCTTGCTTTTCGGCGTTGTGATTGACTGAAAGCAGGGTGATTTTTACGACCTGTTCTGGCACTGCGCCCGCTGCCGCTAGAGCTGTTCGCAGATTGACAAACGCCTGTTCGAGCTGTGCTTCAAAGTCGCCCATATTGCCCTGTGGATTGCGACCGCCCTGACCGGCAATAAACACCAGCGTTTTGTTGGCAGGGACGATAACGACATTTGTAAATCCGTAGTGAGAGGGGTTGCCTAGTTCGGCAGGGTTGATGTGCTGAAGTGCTTGAGTCATTTTGAGTCCTCTGGGTTGTTTTAGGTCGTTGTTTGGAAGCTTTTCTAGTTTGCGGCGGTCAACTTTCTGTTTGACTTTGTTGTCCGATAAGAACGCTAATGAGCACGATCGCAATGCCAACTGTTTGAACAATGGAGAGGGTTTCTTGCAAAAAGAAATAGCCGATTAGCGTCGCGACAACTGGGCTTAGCAGTCCCAAATACGCCGCCGCTGTAGCCGTGAGCTTGCCAATTCCCCTAAACCAAAGTGCGTAAGCTAGCGCGGTGCCAATGAGGCCCAAATAGATGAATCCCCATAGGTTGGTGCGGGTAATTTCGACAAAAGGCCCCTCTGTAATAAGCGCCACAGGCAGCAGCATCAGTCCGCCAATCGCTAGCTGCCAAGCTGTAAAAACGATTAGCGAAACTGGCGGTTGCCATTTTTTAACGAGCACTGTCCCTAGTCCCATCGCGACTGCTCCGGCTAGGGCAGCGATGATGCCAATCGCGTCGAGCTGCGCTTCGGGCCCAAGTACAAGCAGCCCGACGCCGACGAAGCCTGCGATCGCAGCCACCACAGCCAGCCAGGAAGGTCTTTGCCCCAATAGCGACCAAGCAAAGAATCCCACTAGCAAAGGTTGAATGGAGCCTGCCGTCGCAGCGACGCCTCCCGGCAGGCGATAGGCCGCGACGAATAAAAGCGCTTGAAAGACACCGATGTTCAGACCGCCCAAAATTAACATGCGCCACCACCAAACGCCTTTGGGCAGCTTTCTTAGACCGACGGTGAGCAGTATGCCGATGGGGAGCGATCGCATCGAAGCCACTAAGAGCGGATGGCCCGCTGGCAAAAACTCAGTCGCTACAGCGTAAGTCGTGCCCCAGGAAATAGGCGCGATTGCCGTTAGCAAAATGTCTGAAAAGCGAGCAGAAAAGGCTTTCATTTGAAATATCTCAACACTAAGATACTTGATGGTGAGATTCTATCATCTATCTTGAAGATAAGATACTTAGTCA
>QBMP01000241.1:4129-6932 GCA_003242115.1 Phormidesmis priestleyi | reverse complement strand
GTATAATCTATTTCATATTTGACACTTATTTTATCAATTGTGACAAACAACAAGATAGTCTTATATCAATGTCAAATAAATAAATGATTGAGTTAAGTCAATCATTAACTAAAAACCACTTTCGGCGCGCCGAAACATTTTTCTAGAAACTTTTTCACACCTTTTTCACATCTGTATTTGTTCATGACGGCAGTTTGCCTTTTGTCTAAAGCTTTGCTTTAGGCGGTAGGTGAAGGTGCCACAAGGAGATTTTAATGGCCGATTTTTCTGGATTTACACGTCGCAAATTTATCTTTACAGCAGGCGCGTCAGCAGCGGGTTCACTGCTCTTGAATAGCTGCTTAGGTAATCCGCCTTCTGATACTGACTCTGCTGATGCTGGTGACACTGCTAGTGGTACGGCGGCTCCTAGCCCAGTATCTGCTGCCGATAGCCCCGAAACCCCCAACGTCAAGCTGGGCTACATTCCTATTGCGGAATCGGCGGGGCTGATTATTGCAAAAGAAAAAGGCTTTTTTGCCAAGTACGGGATGACGGGTGCAGAAGTCTCCAAGCAGGCGAGCTGGGCTGCGGCTAGAGATAACGTGACTATTGGCTCACAAGGGGGCGGTATTGACGGCGGCCAGTGGCAAATGCCGATGCCTCACCTGATGACTGAAGGCATTATCACCAACGGCCAGAAAATACCTATGTACGTTCTTGCACAGCTCGTCACCCAAGGAAACGGGATTGCCGTTTCAGGGAAAAATGCTGGGCAAGGACTAGGGTTAGATATCTCAAGTGCGGCTGATTACATTAAAAACTTTCAAAGTACAAATGGCCGTAAGTTTAAAGCAGCGCATACTTTTCCGCATGTGAACCAAGACTTTTGGATTCGTTACTGGTTTGCTGCCGGTGGCGTTAATCCAGATACGGACATTGATCTGCTAGCAGTTCCCTCAGCCGAAACGGTTCAAGGAATGCGTAATGGCACCATGGATGCGTTTAGCACAGGCGATCCTTGGCCCTACCGGATTGTGGCTGATGATATTGGCTTTATGGGGGCGCTCACCCAACAGATTTGGCCGTTCCATCCAGAAGAATATTTGGCGATTCGCGCTGACTGGGTAGATGCCAATCCGAAGGCGACTAAGGCGGTGTTAAAAGGATTAATGGAGGCTCAGCAGTGGTGCGACGACCCCGCTAACAGAGCTGAACTGGTGCAGATTTGTGCTGGACGCAACTATTTCAACGTGCCGGTAGATGTGCTTACGCCGCCTTACGAGGGCAAATACGAGATGGGCGATGGCAAACCGGCGGTTGATGATTTCGAAGCTGGCCCGCTCTATTGGAAAGATCCGAGAGGAAGTGTCTCTTACCCATACAAGAGTCACGATCTTTGGTTCTTAACCGAGTCGGTTCGCTGGGGCTTCCCCTTGGGCGAAATGACCGACTTTGACAAGATTCGAGCGGTGATTGATAAGGTCAACCGCGAAGATTTGTGGCGTGAAGCTGCGCAAGAAGCCGGATTCAAAGATATTCCAACAGAAACCTCTCGCGGCGTAGAGACTTTCTTTGACGGCACCGAGTTTGATCCTGAAAACCCTCAGGCTTATCTCGATAGTTTGAAGATTAAGAAAGCCGCCTAAGAAGGGGCGATCGCTAGAAGCCTCAAGAGCAGTCTTCATCAAGGCGGCTCTTGAGACAGCAAGCGTTTTGCTAATCTTTCCTTTTTTACTGTATCCCCCTTTACTCAAATTAGGAGCTTTAACGATGGTTGTTCAGACCCAAAAACGCAAGGTGGCTAAAGTCCGCCGTTCGCCCAAGCTTTCAAACAAGCAACTTCAAAATATTTTGTTGCCGATTGTTGGGACATTGGCCTTTCTAATCATTTGGCAGATATTCTCTGCTTCTGGATTAACCCGTCTGCCTGGGCCAACCACGCTTTGGACAGATGATCGAACCAGAAACTTATTGCTCTATCCCTTTTACGATAACGGCGGACTAGACAAAGGGTTGTTTTGGCAGACATTAGCTAGCCTAGGTAGAGTAGCTCAGGGCTATTCGGCAGCGGCAATTGTCGGCATCGTCGTAGGCGTTATCGTCGGCGGCAATCAAATCATCAACAAAGCACTTGATCCGCTCTTTCAGTTTTTGCGGATGGTGGCTCCTTTGGCCTGGGTACCGATTGCACTTGTTGCCCTTCAGCAAAACCAACCAGCGGCTATTTTCGTGATTTTTATTACGTCAGTTTGGCCGATTTTAATCAACACCGCTGAAGGCGTTCGTCAGATTCCACAAGACTATCAAAACGTGGCTAAGGTGCTTCAGCTTTCTCGCAAAGATTACTATCTCAACATTGTGTTTCCAGCGGCGCTACCGTACATTTTTACGGGACTAAGAATTGCAATTGGTTTGGCTTGGCTAGCGATTATTGCGGCTGAAATTGTCATGTCGGGGATTGTCGGCATTGGCTTCTTTATCTGGGATGCGTATCAGCAAAACTACATCAGCGAGATTATTTTGGCGGTGATTTATATCGGGGCAGTAGGTCTGTTGTTAGATAGAGCGATCGCCTTTATCCAGCGCCTGATTGTGTCCGAATAAGGTGTAGTCAGCCGCCTTCAAATTTCAGAGAGAGCTATAGACGCCAAAACTTTAGGAGATAAACAATGAGCAGTTTAGTAGAGCTAACGCAGGTTGATAAATCGTTTCCCCTATCGGAAGGCGGGGAATATGTAGCCCTCACTGGCATTAACTTAAACATTAAAGAAGGAGAGTTTGTCTCTTTTATTGGTCATTCGGGCTGTGGTAAGTCGACCTT
>QBMP01000241.1:2544-4119 GCA_003242115.1 Phormidesmis priestleyi | reverse complement strand
AAATCGACCTTGCTAGATATGATTGCCGGGTTTTCTCAGCCGACAGATGGCTTAGTGACTTTAGATGGCAAAAAGATTACTGGCCCTGGCCCCGATCGCATGGTGGTGTTTCAAAACTACTCGCTGCTGCCCTGGCAAACGGTGCGCGAGAACGTCGCCTTAGCCGTCGATACGGTGATGAGCGATCGCACCCGCGCCGAGCGTAGAGCCATCGTTGATGAAAACCTGAAAATGGTGGGACTGCTTGAAGCCGCCGACAAACGACCCGCGCAGCTTTCGGGCGGCATGAAGCAGCGGGTAGCGATCGCTAGAGCCTTGGCCATTCGCCCTAAACTGTTGCTACTTGATGAACCCTTTGGAGCCTTGGACGCACTGACTAGGGGAAACTTACAAACGCAGCTGATGAAAATCTGCGAAGCCAATAAAGTAACGACCGTGATGGTCACACATGATGTTGATGAAGCGGTGCTGCTCTCAGATCGCATTGTGATGCTCACCAACGGCCCCGGCGCACAAATTGGCCAAATTTTGAATGTTGATATTCCTCGCCCCAGAGAGAGAATGCAGGTTGTAGAGCATCCTCGCTACTACAGCTTGCGCTCCGAGATGATTTACTTTTTGAACCAGCAAAAGCGGATCAAGCAGTGGCGATCGCGCAAAACCACTCCAGTCTCTCGCCACGGCCTTG
The DNA here is from genome assembly GCA_003242115.1 of Phormidesmis priestleyi. GTDB lineage: Bacteria > Cyanobacteriota > Cyanobacteriia > Phormidesmidales > Phormidesmidaceae > Phormidesmis > Phormidesmis priestleyi_A. The sequence goes on along the minus strand of QBMP01000241.1, from coordinate 3,431 downwards.
AAAAAGTGAACCTCGACATGGGCTTTGTGCCTTTGACGGCCTGTGCGCCCTTAGCAATAGCTAAGGAAAAAGGCTTTTTTGTGAAGCATGGCTTAGACGAAGTGAACTTGGTAAGAGAAACAAGCTGGCGCGGCATTTGCGATGGCATCCGAGGCGGCTATTTAGACGGGGCTCAAATGCCTGCTGGAATGCCGCTATGGCTGACCTTAGGCGGTGATGATGAGCCGCCCGTGTCAATGGTCACGGCGCTGACGATGAGCCGAAACGGCAACGCAATTACCTTCGACAATCCGCTTTACGAGCAGGGCGTTCGCAGCTTAGGTGACTTTAAGAAATACGTAGATAAAACCAAAGATCGCGCCCATAGACTAGGCGTTGTTCATTCTTCTTCTATGCATAATTTGCTGCTGCGCTACTGGCTCGCAGCGGGCGGCATAGATCCTGATAAAGACGTTTCGCTGCAAACGATTCCACCAGCTCAAATGATTGTTGATCTCAAAGCAGATACCATTGATGGTTACTGCGTGGGCGAGCCTTGGAACGTGCGAGCAGCGATGGAAAAAGTCGGCTTTACGGTCGCCATCGACGCAGACATTTGGGATGGGCATCCCGGCAAGGTGCTAGGCGTGAGAGAAGACTGGGCTCAGCGCTATCCTAATACGCATATTGCGCTGGTTAAAGCCCTGATAGAATCTTGCCGGTATTGCGCTGATCCTAACAATGAAGATGAGATCCGTGAGATTTTAGCGCGGAAGCAATATGTTGGCACTTCAATTGATTACATTCATCTGAGCACGCCTAGCCCAGCGGCGGCAGGCGATCGCAAGTATGCCGATCACCTGTTCTTTGGCGATGGCCTGAACCGACCTAGCCGCACGGAGCATCTT
>QBMP01000241.1:0-2534 GCA_003242115.1 Phormidesmis priestleyi | reverse complement strand
CATCTTTGGATGCTGACTCAGCTAGCCCGCTGGGGACATACGCCTTTCCCTCGCAACTGGTTAGAGATTTTAGAGCGAGTTTGTCAGGCCAATGTGTTTTTGACAGCGGCCAGAGAGCTAGGGCTAACGGATATGAAATATACCCAAGGCGCTATCGAACTCTTTGATGGGACACGCTTTTCAACAGATGACCCGATTGCCTATCTCAATCAGCTAGCTATTAAGCGCGACTTTAGCGTCACCGAAGTTGACTTGAGACGATCTGCTTTGGCTGTCCCGGCGGTGGCAGCGTAGGGTGAACGGCCTCAATTTCTCTCTCAATATCTCTCCTAATATCTTCTAGCTCAAAAATAGTTAAAAGACTTCTGAACACCTCATGAATACACAACTTCAAGTTTCGCCTCAGCCGATTTCCAGAACCCTGCCCAAGTCAGATTCATTTTTAAAGTTCGAGAATGTTAGCAAAGTTTATCCAACGCCTAAAGGCCCTTATTCTGTTTTAGAAAACGTTAATTTGACGGTAGAAGCCGGTGAGTTCATTTGTGTAATTGGTCACTCAGGCTGCGGTAAATCAACTTTGCTCAGCATGGTGTCGGGCTTTCAGCAGCCAACCAGCGGCAGTGTAGAGCTGCGCTCAAAGCCCATTACTGGCCCTGGCCCCGATCGCATGGTGGTGTTTCAAAACTACGCCCTGCTGCCTTGGCGCACCGTTTTTGACAATGTGTATTTGGCTGTTAAAACCGTCTATCCTAAGAAGCCCGAGGCCGAGAAGCGAGCGATTGTGCGCGATCATCTAGCGCTAGTCGGCATTTTAGAAGCCGCCGACAAAAAGCCGCCACAAATTTCCGGCGGGATGAAGCAAAGGGTGGCGATCGCCCGCGCCTTGGCCATTCGCCCTGAAGTGCTGGTGCTGGATGAGCCTTTTGGCGCTCTCGATGCGATTACCAAAGAAGAGCTGCAAGAAGAGCTGCTTACCATCTGGAACGATCATCGCTGTACGGTGCTGATGATTACCCATGATATTGATGAGGCGCTGTTTTTGTGCGATCGCCTCGTGATGATGACCAACGGCCCAGCGGCGGGCATTGGTGAAGTATTGACCATCCCGTTTGAAAGGCCGCGCGATCGCGTTCAAATTATGGAAGATCCGCGCTATTACGAAATGCGCAACTATATTCTCGACTTCCTTTACAATCGCTTTGCGCATGACGATGTGGCCTAAAAGCTGACTCGTAAGAACACGGGGCGGCGCATGATCTCAGTAGATCCCGCATTATCGGTGAGTGCGATCGCCTCTTAATCTATAGGCATCGCACCTCACTCTGTACCTTCACATGCCAAATTCCTTCACCGCCCAGCTCACTGCTCAACTCACGGCCAGTATCTCTACGCTCTGCTTCATATTGTTATTATCCAATTCGACCCCAGCTCACGCACAAACCCCCAAACCGCTTAAAGCAATTGCGAGTCCACCCAATCAGCTAACGGCCATTGCCCACAGCATCAATGCTCAAGCTGCCGCTGATCGCGCTGCGGCCAGTGAGCCAGATAGCCTAGCGCTAACTTCACTGCCCATCGTGGGTGATTTTATCAATGAAGACGGCAGCTTCGATATGGGCGTCGATCTCCCTTTCACGTTCAATATTGGCGATGTCATGGGTGAAACCGGCATGGTTTTGAGCATTACCTTTTAGCCTGCATATTCACGGCATTGGCCCTTTGCCCGATAAGATCCCCTTTGCCCGATAAGATTAAAGTGTCATTTTATGGAGCGCGCTAGTTAGCGGCTAGTTGCGCTACTGCTTTATGCCCGCAGACAGCCCTGAAGACACCCTCTTTAGCAAAATCATTCGCCGCGAAATCCCGGCTGATATCGTCTACGAAGATGATCTGTGCCTAGCCTTTCGAGATATTACCCCGCAAGCACCCACCCACATTCTGCTGATTCCCAAAAAGCCGATCCCGCAGCTAGGCGAAGCAGCAGCGGGGGACAAAGCGCTGTTGGGTCATTTACTCTATACCATCAGTGAAATCGCCCGCCAAGAAAAGCTCGACGATGGCTATCGCGTGGTGATTAATACCGGCAAAAATGGCGGTCAGACTGTTTTTCACTTGCACCTGCATCTGCTCGGCGATCGCGCCCTCGGCTGGCCACCGGGCTAAATGAGCTGCAAGCCTACTCGTCAATGCGCTCTAGTTGCCACAAAATTTGATTGCCCTCTCGACGAATGCGCGAAACCGTCCAATTTCGCCATGCCCAATAGTCGCCCCGGCTGGTGACCGCGCTGGCATTGACATCCATTAAATCAGCCAGTTCGGCGCTGGTAATAAGATAGCCCTGCTTCGCCAATTCATCCGTCACTTGCAGCGTTTCCAATGTGTTCTTCAAGCGCTCTACGCGGCTAGCCCCTTGAGAGCTATCGTGTTTTGAATCTACTGACGGGGCCATGTCCTGTTGTCCTGCTTGAAAGACGTCTTCGTAGGATTTTAGCGCTGCTTCCGGAAATGGTTCCGCTATTGGGTCAGTATTTATT
>QBMP01000240.1:6555-6935 GCA_003242115.1 Phormidesmis priestleyi | reverse complement strand
GCGGCATTTACCACTGAAGCGACATCGGTGCCGCCGCTAGCTAGTCGCACTGTGCACCCTATAGGCGTTGAAACAGGCAAATCGCAGGCAGATTCTCCAAAGCTGATGCCGTTTGTAATCGGCGGCATTGCCGCAGTGCTGGCCGTAGGAGCAATTATTTTATTTAATGTGTTAGGCAGAGGCTCAGACCAGCCCAAACTTGCAGGCACCTCATCCACGACTGAACAACCGACCGCTAATGCCAGCGGCACTGGCGATCTCCCCGCCATTCCCAATAGCCCTGCGACCGAGCCCGCTTCGCCAGTTAGCACCGCCCCGATTTACGTCAAAGCGACTGCCACCTCAGCCTCTTGGGTCAGCATTATCGCCGACGGCGATAG
>QBMP01000240.1:5495-6545 GCA_003242115.1 Phormidesmis priestleyi | reverse complement strand
CCTTACAGCCTGGAGACAGCAAGCTCTGGGAGGCCAAAGAAACGCTCAGCATCTATTCTGGAAACGCGGGCGGGCTGACGCTAGCCGCCAATGGTGACGCACCCGCCGTCATGGGCGAACCCGGTCAGCCTGAAGAAAAGCTGTTTTCACCGCAGTAGCGCTTTGGCTTATCAAACACACAAAACACACGCATACAATAGACAATACAATAGACACTGAAGCCACTTCTCAAGATCCACTTCACGCTCTCAGTCCATTAACCCAAGCACCCGCTTATGACGCTTCCCGCTGACCTTGAGACGGCAACTGCTGCCAACCTTGCGGTGCCAAAGGGATCGGTGCCACAAAAAACGCCGAAAAAAGCACAGATAGCCCTCGACGAAGTGCCGGACGACGTTGAAATGTCTCTGTTCGATCATCTCGACGAACTCAGAGTGCGAATTTTTTATGCTCTGATTGCCGTATTCGCAGGTGTTGTGCTTTGCTTTGCCAGAGTCAGGCAAATTGTTGAGCTGCTAGAAGTCCCCGCTCAAGGCGCAAAATTTCTTCAGCTCTCGCCCGGTGAATATTTTTTTGTTTCCATCAAAGTTGCAGCCTACAGCGGCATTTTGATAGCAAGCCCGTTCATTCTTTACCAAATTATTCAGTTTGTGCTGCCGGGGCTAACCCGCCGGGAGCGGCGTTTGATTGCCCCAGTGGTCGTTGGCTCCAGCGTTCTCTTTTTTGCCGGGTTAGCCTTTGCTTATAGCGCTCTAGTGCCCGCTGCACTCAACTTTTTTATCAGCTACGGAGCGGACGTTGTAGAGCAAATGTGGTCAATTGATCGCTACTTTGAGTTTGTGCTGCTGCTGCTGTTTAGTACCGGCCTTGCCTTTCAAATTCCGGTTATTCAGCTATTGCTAGGTCTATTGGGTATTGTCGGTTCTAAGCAAATGCTGTCTGGCTGGCGCTATGTTTTATTGGGTGCGGCCATCTTGGGCGCTGTACTCACGCCGTCTACTGATCCGGTGACGCAAAGCTTGCTCGGCGGCGCTGTGCTGTTTTTGTATT
>QBMP01000240.1:0-5485 GCA_003242115.1 Phormidesmis priestleyi | reverse complement strand
CAAGGCGATCGGCAAATAGCCAATTAACAGCCGTTAAGTTACAGCTTAAGCACTCAGAAAACAGATAAAAATAGCCATCAGCTAATTCCCACAAACTTGGATGGGAAAGATTGCTAATGACTATCTACAGCTAACTATTTCGATCAACTATAGCCAACTGACCAACGCTATAGATGCACCCTCAAAAAACTATTCACCAGACCTGACAAAAACTCAATTCTTTAAACTATTCGCAATGGGGGTAGATGCGTTTAATTTTTGGACTCACCGTTAATGAGTATGCTTTTCTTCTTCTTCGTTGTTCTGATCTTCTCTAGTAATCTTTTTGATAGGTGATTTTTTTGGTTGGGAGAGATGCGCCTTGGTAGTGGTTCTTCGTTTCGGTAACCTGGGTTTTTCTTTTGTAATGAGGGCATTTCAGGAAATAGAGATAGTCTCAGCCCAAAAATTACCTAAATGTATCACCTGAATATTGTTGGGTAAAATCGCCAATACTTGTAACAGTCTGTACGCTAATTGTTACAGCGAATCATTTCCTTACTTTCCGGCTGCTGACCAAATAAACTATCTAAATAAATTCGACTGATCTGACGTTTTGTAACGCCGTTTTGCATCAAAAACAGCGATATGGCTGCGCAAAATAAGCGATCTTGGCTCCATCCCGAATGCACATCTAAATAGTGCTGTACGGAAGTATAAAGATCTTCAGGAATTTCGACCGACAAACTGACAGATTGCTGCACCACAAAGTCTCCTTAACGTTTTTTGGCAGGGCAAATCCTCATGGCTTTTTTGCTCGATTATCTCTTTTAGCTTTCTATAGAGAGCGCTAAAAGTTCTGAAATAAACGTGAGCAATCAAGGCATTTCGCTGAGGTGTTTTCTATTGTGAAACATGCTTATAGAAATAGCAACGACCCCTAAATACTGGGATAGATTTATAAAAAATTTGGTTTTGCGAAGAAAGCTGGTTTCAGCAGGTTTTTTGTCATATAAAGTTACATCGATCAGCCCAAAATTACGCTCAATGAGGCCGATTACGTAATCCACAGAAACCCGTAGAATCACTCATTATGGTTCTGACCTGTGGAAAACCTCTGTGCAGTCTGTGGAAAACCTGGGGAAAGTCTGTGGAAAAGTTAGCCTTAATACTAAGAATTGTAAACTTCTCAGACTGCTGAGTTTACCACAACCCCAAAGTTTGTGAGCTAAGTCTGTAGCGGCAGATACAGCATATTAATTTAAGGGGAAAATCAAGCCGTAAATCAAGGCGCAAAATAGCTTTCCACTTTCTTCACCATGTCTTGAATCTCAGGAGGCACTCGGCGTACAACTTTGCGGCTAGTCATATCGACAGTAACTAGGCTCACCCTTGCGCTTACACAGATGCGGGGGCTAGGGTCTACGGTTTCAATTTGGTACAGCCAGTTTAGGCGAATGCCGCTAATGGGGGCTAGGCGCGTTTTTACGATGGCTGACGCGCCTAGCACAAGCGACTGCCGGTAGCGAATCTCTAGATCGACGACGGGTAAGTCGTAGCCTAAAGCCACCAAACTCTCAAACGGCATGCCTACGGTTCGCAAACACTCAACCCGAGCAGATTCTAGCCAGGTAATGTAGGTGCCGTGCCAGACGACACCGCCATAGTCGGTGTGATGGGGCTGGACTCGAATCGGATAGTCAAACCAACCGTTGGGTGGTGAAGGTGTCATAAGCATGAGCGGGTTTCTATCGGTTTGTTGCTGATTGAGTGCAGGTGGGCCAATCTTTTCTAAGTTTAGATAGACGCTAGAATTAGAGCAGAACGTTAATGATTGAAAATATTTTGCTGGCCGACTCGGGAATTGGCAATACCCGCGACATGATGAAGGCGCTGATGCGCATTCCTAGAATTGAGCGATCGCGCCTCACCATTCTTCACGTAGTGCCCCCACAATCCGGTGCAGCGGCAATGACACAAGCCTGGGAAGCAGGCGGCAGAACGCTGGCCGAAGCCGTCAGCGCCCTAAATTTAAACCCAGCCCAAGTCAATGCAGTGCTGCGAGAAGGCGAACCTAAAGATGTCGTTGGCAAAGTAGCTGACGAAATTGATGCAGACTTGGTGGTAATGGGCTCTAGGGGGCTCAAAGGGCTCAAGGCCATTCTGGGCAATTCAGTGAGTCAATACGTCTTTCAGCTGTCATCACGGCCCATGCTACTGGTTAAAGACGATCTGTACAGCATTCAGGCCATCAAGCGCATCCTCATCGCCATTGACAAATCCGACTCTGCCAAGCAAAGCCTACAGGTCGGGATTGATCTAGCCCGTGACATTGAAGGCAGCGAAATTATCTTGGTGCACTCGGTTTCTAAGCTCAATGCCAAGCTCGAAGAAGTCGTTCGCGACTCACCTGAAAATGATCCGGTGTTAGCCGATGCCATTACCAAAGTGCGGCGCATGGGCATCAAATATCGTTGTGTTGCGCCGCAGGGTAAACCGGGCACACGCATTTGTGAGCTGGTCGATGATCTCAATGTCAGCCTGCTCATTTTAGGATCGCCTGATCGTCGGCCCAGCATTGCCAAAGGAATGCCCGATCTAGACCGGCTGCTCGGAGAGTCTTTATCGGACTACGTGCGAGTGTACGCCAACTGTCCGGTGCTCCTGACGCGAATTGACGCTTAGGATTCAGCGGAATCCTATCTATCAGCTAGCATCAAACACGCTTAAATAAACTGACAGGGGCGGCGAACGGCGGCGTGAAGAGTGGTTTCATAAAGCGCCTGATCGACTTCAAAGGCACCGAAGCGGGCCAAATGAGGGTTGAGGATCTGAGCGTCGAAAAGCAGAAAATTGCGTGACTTCAGATGCTCTACCAGCATCACCATCGCCGCCTTCGATCCTTCTGGGATGCGATAAAACATCGACTCACCGATAAACGCACCGCCCAGCACAATTCCCAAAAAACCGCCCGCCAGCTCATCCCCTTGCCAAGCCTCAAAGCTATGGGCATATCCGGCTCGATGCAGCCGCAAATACACGTCTTTGAGATCTTCAGAAATCCAGGTCGTCTCGCGATCCGCACAGCCTTCTACCACGGCTTCAAATGCCTGATCAATCGCTGGGGTAAATCGCCGCTGATTCAGCACCCTTTGCAGGGACTTAGGATAGCGAAAGCGCTCATCTAAGGGAATCAGCGCTCGTTTTTTGCTCGAATACCAGTTGAGATAGCCGTCATCTTCAGCCATCAAAAAATAGCCTTGCGCGTAGCACTGAAGAATCTGTGGGACAGAATAAACCATAGCGTTATGGTATAGCCTTATATCAATCGAAACTACCGGCGCTAACCGAGGCGCTAATGCTGCTATGTCTGACCCAACAGCCTCTGACTTTATCGATCCAGATGCTACTTCTGCCAATGCCTCAGACCATGCCTCAGATGGCAGCGCTAGCAGCGCCGAACCGATTGAATCCATTGAGCTGCCGCCACCTGAAGATGCGCTCAAAGAGGGGCAGTGGCTAAAATCGACGCTGCACAAGTGGCTAGATGAAGAATTTTTGCCAGAAATTATCAATGCGCATATTGCTGCCCGCGCCTCTCAGGTTTTTGTACGTCAGCGCATGGAAGGCGAAAACAATCTGAATGCGCTCGTACTTGCTATTTTGACAGAAATGCAGGGCTACGATTTTTCTAAAAGCTTTTATAGCGAATTTGCCGTGGCTAATGCTGTGGGTGATTTGCTGCTCGATAGCCTCGGCATAGAGCGCTGTTGCGGCAATAACGGTTGAGCGATCGCACCTCCTTAAAAACAGCCAATCAAAAAAGGTGTCTTGGCTATAAACCAAAGCACCTTTTTTAGGATCTGCTCTTTACGATTTGCTCTATGAGCAGACTATGAGCAGGCAACTCTACCAGACAATCTGCTGACCAAATCTACCAGCTAGACTTAACCACGCCGGGCAGTAAGCCCTGGTGAGCCATTTCGCGCAGGGCGTTGCGGCATAGGCCAAAGTCACGGTAGTAACCACGAGGGCGACCCGTTTTCCAGCAGCGGTTGTTGAGCCGGGTGGGCGCACTGTTGCGCGGCAGCTGCTGAATTTTGCGGTGAATTTCTAGTTTTTGAAATTGATTGGGGGCATCATCAAATTCTTTGAGCAAAGCTTCGCGCTTATCGGCGTACTTTGCAACGAGCTTTTGGCGCTTGGTCTCGCGCGCAACCATACTTTTTTTAGCCATGAGGCAGGGTTTCGTCTTTTCGTAATTACACAGTATTTAATATTAAACGGTGCCGAGGGGTTTTGTAAACCGCTTTTTGGCTTTTGCCGTTTTCACTTTGGCTGTTTTGGCTTTTGCCGCCTCAGCTTTTGCCGTTTTAAATTTGGCCACCTTTGCAGCTTCTGCGCGAATTTTGGCGGCTCCGGGGCAAATATCCAACAGGTCGCATTGCAAGCACTTAGGGCTTCTAGCGACGCAAATAGCCCGACCATGATACACCAGTCGAATTGACCAATTTTCCCAGTCGGCTTGAGGCAGCAGCTTCATCAAGTCCTGCTCAATTTTTACTGGTTCAGTCTGCTTTGTTAGGCCAAGTAAGCCTGATATGCGTTTGACGTGAGTATCTACCGTAACGCCTTCGTGAATGTCGAAAGCGTGAGCTAGGACGACGTTGGCCGTTTTGCGCGCCACCCCTGGTAGCGTAGTCAGATCAGCTAACGTGCTGGGCACCTGTCCGCCAAAGTCAGCGATAATTTTGCGGGCGGCGGCTTGAATATTTTTGGCCTTGTTGCGATAAAAGCCTGTGGAGCGCACCCGTTCTTCTAGCTCGGTCAGTTCAGCCGCTGCAAAAGCAGCAGCATCGGGAAAGCGGCCAAATAGGGCGGGCGTTACTTTATTGACTCGCGCATCGGTGCATTGCGCGGCCAGCATGGTCGCGACCATGAGCTGCATCGGTGATTCGTAGTCCAGTGAGCAGGGTGCTGCTGGATACATGAGCTTGAGCCGCGTGAGAATCTCTAACGCACGCGGCTTTTTGGGTAGTTTTTGAAACGGCCTGAGCGGGGGTGGGAGCTGATTGGGCAGCGGCAAGGGAATTGCTGCATAGCCGTTTTCTTTACTCGGTGGCGGTGGGGCAAGGCTCACTGTTAACTTACTGTTGGCGCAAATTTTGAAGGACTTCGAGCTGTGTGATGTCTCGCACGATCAAAAATATGCCGACACCGAGTAAGAACACAATGCCAGTTCTCATGACGCTCTCTTGGAACCTTGTCGGCAGCGGTTTACCTAAAATCGCTTCAATGATTAGAAAGGCAAGCTGACCACCGTCTAGCGCAGGCAGCGGCAAAATGTTGATCATTGCTAAGTTGATGCTGATAATGGCCGCAAACGGGAATAACGTGCGGAGGTCGTTTTTGGCGAGACCCGCCCCTTGCTCGACGATTTTGACGGGGCTACCGACCTGATCGGCCATAGAAGAAAAGTTAGTAAACAGGGCCACCATGCCGCTGC
>QBMP01000023.1:25397-25819 GCA_003242115.1 Phormidesmis priestleyi | reverse complement strand
AATCACCCAAAATTCGCCGCCTGCCGTGAGATAGTATTTTTCGACTTCGACGGCATCTTGATCGCTACAGCCGCCGCAGTTGACTTCCCAGCCAAAGCCGTATTCAGCCAAAACAGTTTTGATCATGTTGGCCGCAGGGGTGCGATCGCTCACCACCCAATCCCTCAGCAAAAAACCTTTAAACTCAGCTTTCATAATCGCCCTCAGCTAGCAGTTAATCAGTACAGATCCATTAGCTATGCCGTTAGCTGTGCACCCTGGGCTCAGGATGCAGCGTGCTCAAAATGTTGCTTTCTTGTTCGGCAAGTTCGGTTAAGCGCTGATTGACAACAGCCGGATCAAAGTAAGTCGTGGCGAGTAGCCAATAGCTGCCGTAGTGCCGAGCTTCTGAAGCCATCAGGGAGCGGTAAAACTGAGCCAGT
>QBMP01000023.1:22405-25387 GCA_003242115.1 Phormidesmis priestleyi | reverse complement strand
CCTCTGGGCAGTGTTCAGCCAGTAAGCTAAAGCGCTCGTGACTACGGGCTTCGATTAATGCCGATACCAGCAGCAGATCCAGCATTCGATCCGGTTCGTTGTGGCGGACGAGCTTTTTGAGCTTTGCGCCGTAAGGGGGCGGGCTGACGGGCTGTAACGGGATACCGCGTTTGTCTAGCCACTGATTGACGAGCGCGTAGTGGCTCAGTTCTTCTTGCGCTATGGCCGTCAATTCTCGTACCAGCTTGTCGCTCGACGGATAGCGCGACATCATTTGAATCGCCGTACCTGCCGCCTTGCGCTCACACTGAGCATGATCAAGTAACAGCGTATCTAAATGGGCTATAGCCTGCTCAATCCAAGCCTTTGAGGTTGGCGTTTTGAGAAACCTAATTTTGTGGGGTCGAGAAACGGGTGAAACCGGGATGACAGCAACCAAGAGACTTGCAATCCTATCGAGATACGCCCATATTGTACCGTCTGGTTCGAGTCGTCTGATTCACTTTGGCAGTGACTCTGCTAACGGACGCTATTGAGCGATCTGCCGCAAATGCTGAACTAGCCCTTCCAAGCCCAGCCGGTAGCTATCTGCGCCAAAGCCACTAATTTGGCCAATGGCAATCGGCGCAATGTAAGAATGGTGGCGAAAGGCTTCTCGCTGGTGAATATTGCTGAGATGCACTTCTACGGTCGGAATAGCGACGGCGGCCAGCGCATCGCGAATGGCTACGCTGGTGTGCGTGTAGGCACCTGGATTAATCAAAATGCCCTGGTGATGGTTCAAAGCGGCTTGAATCGTATCGACCAAAGCGCCTTCATGATTGGACTGAAAAAAAGTCAGCGAAACCTCTAACGTATCACCGATGCCTGTTAGGGTTTCGTTAATGCCTTGCAGCGTTTGGGAGCCATATATTTCGGGCTCTCGCTTACCGAGCATGTTTAGATTAGGCCCATTGACGACGAGAATACTGAGCAAAATAGGTACCTTACACTAGCAAGCCAGCCTTTCATCTAGTGACGATGAAAAACTGGCTCACAGAAATCTTATAGCCGACAAAAACGCTTAGCTTGCCACCTTATCCTGTCATTTTGTCTGACGGTTCAGAGACTGCGCGACCTAGAAGCTGCACGCTCTAAAGATTAAGCAATTTAGCGATTGAGGGCTAAACGCTGAGGCCTTACAGTTTCCTAGTCTATCGACTCTAGCAAAGAGTATCGACTCTATCGACGGCGATGGTTGTGGTCATCTACCGGGATCGGAATCGGCTCGTGCTCTGGCTGAGTTTGAGGGCCAAGCAGAGCATCTACTACTTTGTCAACCCACTCTCTGAGCTTTTCTAAGATCTGATCAATATAGTCCATGAGCTAAGTGGCTCCCTCTCATATTCTGCAAAGTTGCCTGTCTGAGTTGCTTAAGTATAGCTTGAACAATCTTCAGAGAAAAGGTAACAACGAGCCTCCAAACTAAGACTGAGGCTTTAGGGTTACCAAAGCTAACGGTCAAAATGTGGCGAAAGTCGCTGACTTGTGTATTCATGATAACCAATTGAGAGGAATGATCAAGGTGACCAGCAGAATAATTTATACAATCTCCTGTATTTCTTTAGGCAGAGCTAAGAGGTCTGCTAAAGGCGGGTGTCAGCGGTGTTGGGATCTACCAGCACTGAAGGTTTCACGGAGATGAATTGGGCCAGATGGATTAGGTCAGACGGATTGGGTTAGCGTCAGCCGGATGAAGCTAGCGGCCAGTCACTTTGCTTTTCAGCAGGCTCAATCTTAAGAGGTTAAGGGCCGTAAGGGCGCTGCACTGTCGGATGCTGTCGCGATCGCGATCCGCCCCAAACTCACACCGCTCCACTTGAATGCCCGCTGCTGAAGCAATCCCGATATACACCAAGCCCACTGGTTTCGTTTCACTGCCGCCGCCGGGGCCAGCGATGCCAGTGATGCTAAGCCCCCAATCGGTACCGAGACTTGAGCGCACACCGACAGCCATTGCCCTAGCCACCGATTCACTCACCGCCCCTTCGGTCATTAGCACCTGCTCATCGACCCCTAGCAGATGCTGCTTGATGCGGTTGTCATAAGAAATAACGCCTCCCCAGAAATAACTAGAGCTGCCAGCAACAGCCGTAATCATCTGGCCAAGTCCACCGCCCGTGCAAGATTCAGCGACGCTCAGCGTTTGTGAGCGCTGGCTCAGTAACTGACCGACCACGCCTGCTAATGTGTCATCATCTTGTCCATAGAAGTAGAGGCCGCTGATAGCTCGGATTTTTTCAGCGACCGGGGCTATCAGCGTTTTGGCTTCCGCAATCGAGTCCGCTTTAGCAGAAATCCGTAGAATGACGTCATGCTCTCCAGCGTAAGGCGCGACCGTTGGGTTAGCGGCGGCTAGCAAGGGTGCGACCTGCTGTGCAAGGCGCTGTTCGCCAATGCCCCAAAACTTCAGCGAATGGCTATAGATAACGCCATTGGCCCAGCCATTCGCCTGCAAGTACCCAATCGCTGTCGTTTGCCACATAGCCTTCATTTCTTTGGGCACCCCTGGAAACGTCATCACCGTCAGTCCGGCTCTGGGCTGCCAAATCACGCCGGGAGCCGTGCCAACCGGGTTCGGTAAAATGTCTGCGGCGGCGGGCAGCAGCGCTTGGCGGCGACTGCTCGGTTCAAGTGCGTAGCCTCTGCGGGCAAATTTAGCTTCTAGATCAGCGACCGCTTCGGGCCGCTCTACCAGCGGAACATCAAAAAAATCAGCCAGCGTTGCCATTGTCAAATCATCTGGGGTCGGGCCTAGTCCGCCTGTAACAATCAGCAGACGGGCGCGATCGCAGGCAATAGCTACTGCCCGCTGAATGCGCAAAGGATTGTCGCCAACGACCGTCTGGTAGTGATGGGCAATGCCGAGGTTGGCCAATTGCTGAGCAAGATAGCGCGCATTGCTATTGAGGATATCGCCAAGCAATAGTTCGGTGCCAATGC
>QBMP01000023.1:13904-22395 GCA_003242115.1 Phormidesmis priestleyi | reverse complement strand
TGCAGATAATTTCAGCGCTTTGGTTCATGGGGATTCATAGGAAGGAGTCGATGCTTTTTCTTTTATTATGGGTGATTACAGTCTCCTAATTGAGGCACTCGACTGGGCTGATAACGATGAATCTGCACATCAACATATCTTGAAGATTTTTTGAATAAAATTTTGAACAAATCCTGTGAATAGTCGCTCACAGCTTGGCTGGCTTCTTTTAGGTGGGCTAATTTTTCGCCTGATCATTGCAACGTTTTTACCGCCCGGTTTTGATGAAGCCTATTACTTTTTGTATGTGCGCCATCTTGACTGGAGCTATTTCGATCATCCGATTGCGGTCGCTTTAACCACGGGTATTGGGGTCTGGCTTACAGGCGTGGTGTCGCCGCTGACGATTCGGCTGGGCGCACTGGGGCTGTTTACGCTCAGTCTATGGCTGCTGTATGAGACGGGGCGATCGCTGTTTGATGCCAAGTCGGGGTGGATAGCGGCGGCGATTGCTTCTCTATCGCCACTTTTCTTTCTCACCTGTGGCACCCTAACGGCTCCTGACAATGCGCTAATTTTTTTCTGGAGTTTGACACTTTATCTCTGCGCTCAAGAATTTTTTCCAGGTGATGATCGCCCTTATCGTCCGACCCCGAAGTTAGTGTTGATTGCTTTAGCCGTTGGGCTGGCCTGCTTAAGCAAATATCATGGCTTTTTGCTGGGACTGAGCTTGGTGGGCTTTTGTCTTACAAGCGCTGATTATCGGGTTGTGTTTCGCTCTCGGTGGCTGTGGCTAAGCCTCGGTGCGTATGGGCTGACGCTGCTTCCACTGCTGTATTGGAATAGTCTGCATGAGTGGATTTCGTTTCGGTTTCATCTGGGCGATCGCTTCTCATCCGAAACCGCCCATTACTCCATCCTCAATTTCATCCTCAATTTTCTGGGCGTCTTTCTGGCTCAAATCGCCTTTTTGTTTCCGGCAATCGGCTTGCCGCTATGGTGGGTAAGCTTGCGCCAAATCATCAAAGCAGACACCAAAACCAGCTTTTTGCTTTGGGCTGGCTTACCAGTCGCGGCTGGATTTACCTTACTGGGCGGCCTCACCCATACGTTTCCCGCTTGGCCGGTGCCTGGGCTATGGAGCTTGAGCTTACTCTTGGGAAAATCCGCTGCCGCTTGGCCCCATCGTCAAATAGAGCGGTGGCTCACAAGCACTGGGCTAATCGTGGCCTCGCTACTGCTGATTGCGCTGGGCCATATCAGCCTTGGCACACTGCAAAAGCCCGGTCAGTACGCTATTTTTGGCGGTTTGGTGTCGCCGTCGCAAGATCCCTCCACGGAGCTAAGTGATACGGGGCAGCTAGGTCAGCAGTTTCGACAATCGAGCGAGTTTCAAGCCGCGCTAGCTCAAACTGATTTTGTGGTGACGCACGAATATTGGCTCAGCGGCTATTTTGCGATGGCTTTGGCGAACTCGACAGATATTCCGGTGACCAGCTTCACGCCCGATCCAAGAGGCCATGCTTTTTGGTTTCATCCTCAAGACTGGTTGGGCAAAGATGCGCTGTTCATTAGCTTTGCGCGATCTTCGCAAGCGGAGGTGGTGAGTGCTCTAGCGCCCTATTTCCAATCGGTCACGCCCCTCACAGAACTCTCCATTCAGCGAGGCGGCGTCATCACAGAAACCTTTTATGTCTACCGAGCTAAGCGCTTAATTCACCCCTATCCTTACCCCTACGGCCCATAGCTTCAGCTACTTCACACAGCTTTAGCTATTTCACATTCTGAACCGCGCGCCAGCCGGTATAGCTCAGCAACGCCGTTGAAGCAAAAGTAAAGGGAATACCTGCGCGCAGTCCGGCAGCAGCCATTGCTAAGCTACCTACCCACAGCGCCAGCGCATAGATAAACAGCACCGTAAACCGATGCGAAAAGCCCGCATTCAGCAAGCGATGGTGTAAATGGCGCTTGTCGGCCACAAATGGCGACAGCCCCTGACGTAAGCGCAGCAAAATCACCGCAGACATATCCAAAATCGGGACGGCCAGCGTCAGGGACGGCAGCAGTAAAGCGACGGTAGTAACGCCTTTTACTAAGCCAATAACACCCACTCCAGCAAGGGTAAAACCAATAAAATAAGCCCCCCCATCACCCATAAAAATCTGCGCCGGGTTGAAGTTGTAGCGCAAAAAAGCCAGCAATCCACCGGCCAAAGCGGCGGCAATCAGGGCCGCTGCGGGCTGCTGCATATAAAGGCTTACCGCCATCATGACCAGTGCGGCAATGCCCGAGACGCCAGCAGCCAAGCCATCTAGCCCGTCAATCCAGTTGATGGCGTTGGCCATACCCACCAGCCAAACCACGGTCACAATCAAGCTGATAATATCGGGCAGTTGGGTGATACCTAAGCCAGGAATGCTCAAAAATGCAATATCTACGCCCACATACCAAGCCGCCGAAGCGACTATGGACTGCATGATCAGGCGGTTGATAGCTGAAAGCCCCAGCAGATCATCCGCGAGGCCAATGGCAAAGAAAGCCAAACCGCCGATGGTAACGCCCCAGATAGAATGCTCACTGACTGGCTTGAGCGGTAGCCCATCGCCCCCGATAAATCCGCCTGTACCCCAGACAATGAGCAGCGCAATCAATACGCCGAAGAAAATAGAAACGCCACCGAGTCTGACCATCGGCTGACTGTGAACTTTTCTCCCGCCTGGTAAATCTACTCTGCCATTGGCGAGGCCAGCTTTTCTAACAACGGGCGTCAACACTAGGACGATGGTTGCTGAAATTAGAAATGCGAGTAAGTGATAAAGCGGGAACGACATCACAAAAGGCTGTGTAGTGTGGACAGAGCTTGGAGGTGCACCTTCTAAACAAATGGCTAAAAAATGGCCTGAACAAACGGCTTGAGGACGAACTTATCTTAAGAAATACGTCAAGCAGCAGGCCGTTTCAAGCCTACTGGGCGACAGTATACCCCTTAACAATCTATCTAATGCACGAGAAATATCAAAAACTCCCCATATAAATTGTTCGGCTAAATGAGTCAGATAAACCAGCGTCGTTGAATCAATCTACGAGTTTTTGCGGAGAAAGCGCCGAGAGCAGTTGCCGGTTTTAGCTCAGAAATTTTTAGGCATTTTTAGGCATTTCTAGGATATTTGCCATTAAAAAAGCTCCAAACAAACTGTTTTGTCAGCGTTTGGAGCCTTTTTAGCCGTTGGCAGCGAAGTGATTAATCACACTGCCTTGAGATCGAATTTAAGACTGCGTTTGAACTTAAACCAGGGCGGGTTCGGCAACTGGCGCGGTGGTTTTTAGGTGTGGATAGAGGGGGAAGCGATCGCACAAATCCAGCACCCGACGCTTGCACTCAGCCGCGATCGCCCTATCTTCTGGATTGAGCAAACAGTCCGCCAAAATGTTGGCAATTTCTACAAATTCTGACTCACCGAGGCCGCGAGTCGTCATCGCAGGTGTCCCTAAGCGCAGACCGCTAGTGACAAAAGGTGATTCTGGATCAAAGGGCACCGTGTTTTTGTTAGCCGTAATATTCACTTCACTAACCAAAGCATCGGCAATTTTGCCGGTCATGCCAATAGAGCGCAAGTCCATCAGCACAATATGATTATCCGTGCCATCCGAAACGACTTTGATGCCGCGAGTCTGCAACTGAGCCGCTAACGCCTGAGCATTTTTAATCACCTGCTGGCAATAGTCGCTAAATTCAGGCTGAAGCGCTTCGCCAAAAGCCACAGCCTTAGCCGCGATCACATGCTCTAGCGGGCCGCCTTGGCTACCAGGGAAAACGGCCTTGTCAAACTTTTTGCCTAGCTCAAGATCATGGGTCATGATCAGTCCGCCACGAGGGCCGCGCAGGGTTTTGTGAGTGGTCGTTGTCACCACATCACAGTGAGGCAGTGGGTTGGGATGGTATCCGGTAGCGACCAGTCCGGCGATGTGGGCAATATCGGCCATCAGGTACGCGCCGACTTCATCCGCGATCGCTCGAAACTTTTCAAAATCAATTACCCGAGGATAGGCCGAATAGCCACAGATAATCATTTTCGGCTTGTGCTCTAGCGCGATCGCTCGAATTTCATCAAAATCTAGCTGTTCAGTCTCGCGATTGACGCCGTACTGCACCACATTGAACCATTTGCCCGAAAAATTTACGGGTGAGCCATGCGTCAGGTGACCACCATGCGACAAATCCATGCCTAAAATCGTATCTCCAGGCTCTAGCAAGGCCAAAAATACCGCAAAGTTTGCCTGTGCGCCGGAGTGCGGCTGAACATTGGCATGAGCCGCGCCAAATAGCCTTTTCACCCGATCAATCGCGAGCTGCTCAATTTGATCGACAAACTCGCAGCCACCGTAGTAGCGCTTACTAGGCAAGCCCTCTGCATATTTGTTCGTCAAAACCGAGCCTTGAGCCGCCATCACCGCCGGAGAGGTGAAGTTTTCACTGGCAATCAGTTCCAAATGGGTTTGCTGCCGGTTCAGTTCTTTGCCCATCATGGCCGCTAGCTCTGGATCGTTCTGTTGCAAAAAATCGACGTTAGCCTTTGTCATTTACCTAATTTCCTCTCGTTAACCAACGGTTGCTTTAACGCTTACCTTAATTTTTAGCTTTTATGGCTCTGCTTTTGTGGCCTTCTACTAATCGCTATGGAGACGCTTCCCACGATTGCGTTAGCCGCGCGCAAGCGGTTTTATCGCTGAGGCCCATACAGTTGAGGCTTCAATGATAGCTTGCAGGCCGCCCAAGCTCATGGGCAATTGGCCCGAACCGGCATTCTCTTCACTCATAGAATCCAATTCAGCCTCTCAATAGATTCTCAATAGATATTTTGGCCGCGCTTATTCATTTTTATGTCGGCAGGTTCATAAGGAGGCCAAGGACTTTAGACTGAGCGCCAGAGAAAGAGCCAAAAAAACAGATGTTTGTTCTAAAATGTAACGCTTTGAAACATATAATAGAGAAATTACGTATTGCTCTGCTTTGAAACTGCCTCTTCTTGAGAGAATCTTAGCTATCTTGCTAGAGCGCCATACCGCGAAATCTTCGGCTACTTCGGCTCAGGACTCATTTATTGAGCGGGAGGGCTAGGTATTTGCCTCAAAGCGTTTGCCCTAAAGTGTTTCTCCCAAGCGTTTGACGGCAGCGATTTGAAGCTAGGTTAGCTAACCCGATAATTGTTCATTTTTCCAGTTTGAGGCATTGATGCTGCAACTGACTCGTCCTTTTACTATGACTGCCGCTCCTAAGCTTGTGTCGCTTGAGGCCTCCTACGAGCAGTGCAGGCAGATCACAGCGGAGTATTCTAAAACGTTTTATATGGGAACGTTGCTCATGCCTGAGGCTAAGCGACGAGCTATCTGGGCTATTTATGTTTGGTGCAGGCGTACCGATGAATTAGTCGATGGCCCGCAGGCCCAATTTACGACCGAAAGTACGCTTGATCACTGGGAATTACAGCTAGAGCATGTATTTGCAGGCTATCCCAAAGACGATGCCGATGTGGCGTTGGTCGATACGTTGCAGCAGTTTAGCCTGGATATTCAGCCCTTTCGTGACATGATCGCTGGGCAACGGATGGATTTGCACCGTTCGCGCTACGAAACGTTTGAAGATCTCAAGCTCTATTGCTATCGCGTTGCCGGTACGGTTGGCCTGATGTCAACGACGGTAATGGGGATGGATGCAGGCGTAAATGCTGCGCCTTGGCGACGACTCAATCCGGTGGTGCCACCGATTAAAGAGGCGGTAGCGCTAGGAGTGGCAAATCAGCTAACGAATATTTTGCGAGATGTGGGTGAAGATGCTCGGCGCGATCGCATTTATCTCCCGCAAGAAGATCTCGATCTATTTGACTATACCGAAGCTGATTTGATGAACGGAGTGATTGATGATCGGTGGCGATCGCTCATGCGCTTTCAAATTCAGCGAGCCTTAAAGTACTACCAAGAAGCCGAAAGCGGCATCGGTAGGCTGCACCCCGACGCTCGGTGGCCAGTGTGGTCAGCGCTAATGCTCTACCGTAAAATATTAGATGTGATCGTCGAAAACGACTACGACGTATTCAACCGCCGAGCCTTTGTGCCAAAATCACGCAAACTCCTCTGCTTACCTCAGGCGCTCATCCGAGCCCGTGTGTCTTAACAAATCACCATAAAGCCTAAAGCCACTCGTATCAAAAAAGCAGCCGACTACTTCTAGCAATAGGTAGGCGGCTGCTTTTTATATGGATATTGACGCTAAGGGTTAAAAGCAGACCTGTTGAGAGCAGACCTGTTGAAAGCAAACCTTAGGAAGGCGTTGCCTGAGCCGCTAGCATTTCTTTGAGCTTGGCCAAATCTGTTGCCCAGCGAGGATCAGGCGCTGCTGCTGCCGATGCTGTTTCAGAAACGACTGACGTAGCCGCGCTGTCGCGACGGGTTCCCTTCTTAGCTCGACGATTGGGCGCACTGTTAGCACTGGGTTCAGCGCTTTCTTCCTTTTCAGTGCGGGGCATCGCTTTTTCGACTTTGATCACCGTATCTTGAATCGAAAAGCCGTTGTACTTTTCAACCAAAGCATCGGCGATTTCGTCGGTTTTGGCCGTAACAAAGCCAAAACCACGGCATTTACCCGTTTTGCGATCTGCAATTAGCTTAACTGAAACCAAATTGTCGGTATCTTCAACAAAAATTGCTTCAAAGGCTTCGTGCTCTAAGTCCCTAGGCAGGTTGCCAAAATATAAACGAACTGACATTGAGAATAACCTCTAACTTTTTTAAATTTGGAGTAAGCCTCAACAGCGCTCAATTCAGTGGACGCCCATGTGGCTCTGATCAAGGGAATGATGTCTTGGGAAATCTATTATTTAAAGTATCACGATGCCTGTAGGCAAACCTAAGCCAAAGCGAAATAAAAGCCAGCCGAAAAAATCGGCTGGCTAAGATGCTGTGTTGAGAGTAGGAGAACCTGAAATAAGTTCTTGTGAAGAATCTAACACCCTTTCCCGGAGTTCGCAACATTTCTTCATGCTTCGGCTTCCCCTCAGCCTCAGCAGAGGTCTTTAGCGCATGATTTTATCCCACACTTCTTGGCACATCTGAGCTAAACCCAGCAGCCAGATGCCGTAGCTGCTGGTGATCATTGCCAGCAGTAAAGAATAAATCGGGTGGGCGGCTTGAAGTGAGGGAGTCGCGTCGATACCAGCGCTACGGCTCTGGAGGGTGCTTTTTTTCAGCCATCGTTTATTAAGCCACAGCTTGTCGAGATCGAGCCACAGGCGATTGCCGCGACGAAACCAACCCAGGATTTGAACCGATTGGCCAATTAGGGCGGGAGGCGTTGAACCAAAGCTAATGGCATTGCCTAAAGGGCCGAGGGCTGAGAAAAAGTGCAGCTTTAGCAGTCCGGGACTAATCGCCGAATTAGGATCAGCGTTAATGTATTCAGCGTCCATGTGTTCAGCGTTAATCTGCCCAGCGTCGATGTGTAGGAGCAGATCTTGCCCTAGCCAGTTGGCAATGCCCGGTCTGCCTAGAAGGATGCCTGAGAGTTTGATCGGAAGGCTGCTGACAGGTAATAGGTCGGGGTCGCTTAGCCATTGAATCCACTGCGTTGACGGTGAAAACGCTTGTGTGAGCGGGAGATTATTAGGCAGATCGGGGAAAAAACGATTGATTCGCAGCACAATACCCATACCCGTGCCTAGAAAAATACATCCCAGCAAAAGGCTGGTTTCTTTGTACATCCAGTCTAGTGCTGGTTGCTTGAGCCAGTAGGCAAAAGCGCCAACAGTTAGCAGCGTGAGGCCAGTAAAGAGGCCAATTGCGAGGCCAAAGAACGGAGTGCCCTGGCTAATTAGCGTGGCCCATTCTGACGGTGAGAGTTTTTGATGTTTTCGTCTGGGCTGTGATAAGTCAATTGCGGCGTCAAGTTTCCAGTGTTGGGCATAGGCCATGAGTAGACGGAGGCGATCGCCCAACGGCGGATGAGGATCGTTCAAGCTCATCCAGTGACGAATCGGGTTAAGGCTATCCCAAGCAAATAGCTGCTCTAGCGGCACATAACCATACAGCGATTGTCGACTCAGATCAGCGCCAACGGGTAGCATCAGCGCCATGCTTTCTAATATAGGGGGCGTGTAGCCTTGGGTTTGAATGCTGCGGGCTAAAGAAAAAGACAGCTTGACCAGCGCCCGGGTGAGGCCGTTGGGGTTGCCAGTGCGTTCGGTGGACGTGCGATCGCCTACATAAGTCCGAACTCGACTCACCCACAGCCCCGGTATTCGCGCTAGCCAAAACAGGCCATAGCTGAGCGTTGCCAGCGCACCTGTGACCCAGTAGAAGGGCTTACCCTGCCGATTGCCCCACAGCGAGAGCCGCCAGTAAAACTGATGACATAGCTGAAGCACTAGCCCTTGCATAGATAGAAAAGCCCAATGCCCAGTTTTCCAGTGAGCCATTTCGTAGCCAACCAGCGCTGCAATTTCATCGGCGGCTAGCTCAG
>QBMP01000023.1:12726-13894 GCA_003242115.1 Phormidesmis priestleyi | reverse complement strand
TAACGGCATCTCAGTGGGCAGCTTCCACAGCTTCGGAAAGGGCCACTGCTGCTGATGGCACTGCTGGCCCAGTAGAGTAGCGGCTTCTGGCGAATACTCGCGGAGCTTTTGGTTAGAGAAGGCTTGGGCTTGGGCAGTGCTGCGCAGCCACAGATCCCATAGCCACGGGGAGGCTATGGCCAATCCACCCAATCCGCCTGCTACCAGCCAAGCTAAGTTGCTGTAGGTTTCGGGCAGTTGCCTCACTGCCATCGGTAGCAGCCGGTCTAACCCGCGTAAGGGGACGTTGAAAAAACGACTGCTTCTTTGAAGAAGTTCTTGCACTGTATAGAGCAAAAGCGCATAGAAAGAAGCTGCGCTGACAGCTTGCGCCATCCGTAATAAACTTTGCTTGATTTTGCCGAGCGATCGCCCTTTATTTAATCGGCCTGCATTGGGCCAGATATAGGGTTGATCGGTAATGAGCTGATCATTGACAGGCTCATTGTCAAGCTGATCAAGGATGTCCTCGTCAGGCTCTGGGCCCAGTGCTTGATTGAGGGAAGCGTAGTGAAAAATTGATAGATTATTGTCAGCATCAGCGGCCTGTCGGTTAGCGCGACTTTCAATTTTTGTTAGCGTCGTGACGGCCCACTGCTGAACGGCTGGCTTAGAGCTATGGCCGATTTTTTGACAGAGGGTTTTGGCTTTGATCCATTCCTGCTGGGCCATGTAGGTGCGCACGAGGCCCATTCCGGCTTGGAGGCGGTGAGTACGGCTAGGTGCGTGACTGAGCTGAGAGAGGGTGGCGATCGCGCCTACATAGTCACCCTTTTTGTAAGCGCTCATTCCAGCCTTGAGCAACTGTTCTGATTCTGCTGCTGACATGGCCCTTCATCGGTAGCGTCTAGGTTAGCCAGCTTTAAAGCTGACCTTTGAAAAAATCGGTCAGTCTAGAGTACGCAAATTGTCGAAATACCTATCAACGGTGGTCTATTTATTCCGCTACTAGCCCTTAGCGTTTAGAGAGTTTAGACAACGAGCCAGATACCCCATTCAAAGCAGCTCGCTCGCTTGTCCTTTTTTATTAAGAAAAGGTTAATAATCTTAACAAAAGGATAATCTTAGACGTTAGCGTATGGGTGAGATGCGCCTGCCTAATGGTTTTTGTTTTAACGGGTTATTTCTC
>QBMP01000023.1:10741-12716 GCA_003242115.1 Phormidesmis priestleyi | reverse complement strand
GTCTATGTCTAGTGCCGTTGTTCTCTTTTGGCTTGCTTCTGTCAGTTTCACGGCTTGGTTTGCCAGTATGTTGGTGGGCGGCGGCAGTCCGCTAATTTTGATTCCGCTGGTGACGTTTTTACTGGGTGCCCAGTCGGTTGCGCCGGTTTTGACGATTGGCAGTGTGCTCGGCAATTTGCAGCGGGGCGTTTTGCTCAGGCAGCATATTGACTGGTCGCTGACGCTCTGGCAGGTGCCGGGAGTAGTGGTTGGGGCGGTGCTAGGGGCCTATGCGTTTACGCGAGTGCAGACAGAAGGGTTGCAGGCTTTTATTGCGATCGCGCTACTCTACATGGTGCTGCATTCTCTACTGCGCGATCGCATCGCCTTACCGACTGTGACCGTCAAAGCATGGCATTTTCTGCCACTGAGCTTTATCAACGCTGTCGCCTCTGGCCTAATTGGCAGCACTGGCCCGATTTTAAATCCGGCTTACCTCAGCTATGGCCTCGAAAAAGAGCAGATGGTCGCGACTCGTGCCGCTAGCTTGAGCTTGACCCATCTGGTCAAAATTTTGACCTATGCGGCGTTGGGCGTGCTGTCACCGACGCTGGTGGGCTATGGCTTAGTGATTGGCGGCGCAGCGCTACCGGCCAATTGGCTAGGGCGAAAAGCACTCGAAAAAATGAGCGCTGAGCAGTTTCAAAAGGCGGTAATTGGCTTTGTGGGCTTGAGCGGCGTCTGGATGCTGTGGCAGCAACGGGCAGTTTTTATGCATTAGTCCATGCACTACGAACTAGGAACTACTCGGCGGCAAGGATACTTTCTACTAGCGCGTATAGGCTTTCTTCATTTTCACCCGCCATCTGTCGGTCTTTAAGATCAATCAGGCCGTGGGCAAGCTGAGCAGCCTTTTTTTGGTAGGTGGCATGGGCTGCGAACAAATCAGTGAAAACTTCTTGCTCAACTTCTAAACGGCTGGCATCATCAGCAATGGGCGAGGCATAGGCAGCGTCTTCTACGTCGTAGCGCAACAGAAAAATCAGGGCATTGCACCGAGTTTGGAGCTGTTTTTGCAGCGATCGCGTATCTAACTCCAATCGATCAAAGCCAACGGTGCCGCTGATCCGAAGCTCGACAATTGGCCGATGCTCAGGAATGATTTTTTTGACTCGGATGGCTTCAGTAATGAGAGCGTCAGCCCCCGATTCTACGGCCTCAATCAAATCCTGCGTTCTCATCTGAAGCTGAAGCCGCACAATCGTTCGCTGCTGATAATCCGTCTTCAGCTCAGCCCGAATTCCTTGGGCATCAATTTCTACCAGATACGCCCCGCGCTTAAACTGGCTTTCCTCAACATTATTGGCTTCTAGCGAACCAGGGTTAAAAATCCAGCCGTCTTCTTCATAACTTTTGTGAATATGGCCTAGCGCCAAATAGTCCACCCCCGCTTTCTTTAAGGGCAGCAATTCGCCATACCGCAGTGCCCCCGAATAGCGAGAAATTTGCCCCTCTAAGCCATGATGAAACAGCAAAATAGAGGGCCCCGGCGCAGGTGACAACTCGCCCATCGCTTCAGCAATTTGCTCAATCGCTCTCGGCGCAGCTGCACCATACCAGCTAGAGCCCAGCACCCGAACGCCGCAATCGAGATCGATGTAGCCGCCGCGCTTGTCGTCTTCATCCCAAGGCGAATAGAAAGGCTCACCGGCACTGATGTTTCCAGGCTCTAGCAGCTTGAGCAGATCCCAATCTGATAAATAGCGCAGCCAGCTCGATTTTGTACCGAAGGGCGCATTATCATGGTTGCCTTCAATCGCTAACACCGGAATATTGGCCGCTTTCAAAAGCTGAAAACAAACCTGAGCGTGGTTCAAAATGGCGGGCTTAATGTTGCGATGCTCAAACAAATCGCCGCCCACAATCACAAAATCTACCGATTCATCAATCGCGTATTTTTGCAGCACATCTTGCAGGGCATAGAAAAAGTCTACGG
>QBMP01000023.1:6125-10731 GCA_003242115.1 Phormidesmis priestleyi | reverse complement strand
TTCTTTGCTGTCATAGCGATCAAAGCCGAGATGAATATCAGAAATATGGAGAAATTTTGGCATAGATCGACGTCAGAAAGGGCAAGGTAGTGACTAATGGCTGACTGATGGCACTATTGCCTAGAACATTTGAATTAGTCAAATCCAAAACTAAAGGCTAACAGATCTACTATCTCGCTTTTAGAAAATCCTCAAACTCACGTAGAGCAATACTTGAGCCCGCGCTCCAAGCTCTTTCGACATATTTCGGCAAGATGCTTTTAACAGACAGGTTAGGAAAATTCGGGCTCATTGGGCTTTCTTGATAGGTGCCTTGAGTGAGGACATAAATCGTCAAAGCACCTTGGCGATAGATCCATAATTCAGGTACGGCCAAGGTTTGATAAATTTCTAAGCCAGTCAAAGACGTTAAATCCATCTCGATTGCTAGATCGGGCGGCGGATCTTGGCTGAGGTCAATACGCTCTTTTCCTAAAACCCGCTGCCAATTTTGAATGTAGAAGCAGGCATCAGGTTCGGCTCCGGCGGCTTGCCCTCGCTTTAAAGTGATTGGGGGAGAGCTATCCCAATCTCTATTTTGATGGCGCAGCAAAGCTTTAACAAGATCCACCAAAATGTCTATGCGGCGACCGTGGCCTGCCATCGGAGCTATCAGAAAAATCTCTTGAGTGCTGGCATTAAAGCAAACCTTAATTGCGGCATTGTCTCGACGACCTTTTAAAATGGCTTCGTAATCAGCCCAAGTCTGATACCGCAGGGTAACTTCACTTCCCGGTGGCAGCGTGATTTGCTCTGGGCTAACCGTTAAAACCATCCGCTTGTACCCTTGTCGCTGTTCTCAATCGCTTAATTACTCAATCGCTCAGCTCGATTATTCAAACAGATAAATTACCCATAGATGAATCTTAAACTGCTTCGGCGGTAGAAGCAGCCAATTCTCTGAGCTGTGCCTGCTGATCTTGAGAAATGCAGGACTGAATGACGGATTCGATGTCGCCCTCTAGAATGCTTCCGAGCGAAAAGTTTTGGTTTAGACGGTGATCCGTCATGCGATTGTCTTTGTAGTTATAGGTGCGGATTTTTTCGGAGCGAGAGCCGGAGCCGACTTGCGATCGCCGAATCGAAGTAATCTCATCCTGCTGCTCTTGCAGTTTCATTTCATATAGCTTGGCTCTCAAAATCTGCATCGCCCGCTCACGGTTTTGCAACTGCGATCGCTCCTCCGTACAAAACACCCGAATTCCCGTCGGCTTATGAATCAGATCCACCGCCGTTTCCACCTTGTTCACGTTTTGACCACCCGCACCGCCTGATCGCGCGGTTGTCATCACAATTTCCTTGGGGTCAATATGCACTTCCACATCATCGACTTCTGGCATAATGGCCACCGTCGCTGTCGAGGTATGTACGCGCCCACCCGACTCAGTGAGCGGCACTCGCTGCACCCGATGCACCCCGGATTCAAATTTCAGCTTGCTATAGACCTGATCACCTTTTACCTCAATCACGGCTTCTTTAACACCGCCCATATCAGCTCTCGATTCACTCAGCAAATGCGCCTTCCAGCCCTGAGTCTCAGCGTATCGGCTATACAGCCGCATCAAATCACCCGCCCAAATGCCCGCTTCATCGCCGCCAGTGCCCGCACGAATCTCCAGCATAATATTCTTGTCATCGTTCGGATCTTTCGGCAGCAGCAAGACCTTTAGCCGTTCTTCCAGTCGCTCGTTATTTTCTTCTAGCTCAGCGACTTCCAGCCCAGCCATTTCATGCATTTCAGGGTCGCTAACCGATTCTTTGTAAATTTCCTCAGCGCCTTGGAGATCTTCTTGAAGCTGCTGCCACTCACAGTAAGTCGTGACAGTTTCTTCTAAAGAAGCGCGAAGTTTGGCAATTTTCTGGAACTCATCCGGGTCTCTAGCAACGTCGGGATCGGCCATTCGGCGCGTCAGTTCGCCAAAGGTTTGCTCTACCGAAGCTAGTTTTTTGAGTAAATAAAGTTCAGCCATGATCTTTGACCAGAATGGGTTTGCTGAGAAGATTCAAAGTCTATTACCAAAAAAATATCCGAGCGGCCTACCCCTACAACAACTGCAAAAGGTCTGCCACCCGGAATCTTGGTTCAAAACGATGGTTGCTACTTCTTAGCGTCGCCGCCTGCTTCAGTTGCATCAGCTTCTGTAGACATACCGTACTTACGCAAGAAGCGCTCAACGCGGCCCTCGGTGTCAATAATCTTCTGCGTGCCAGTGTAGAAAGGATGATTACCTGACCACACATCTACACTGAGTTCAGGCTTGGTTGAGCCCACGGTCATGACCTGTTCGCCATTGCAAAATACTTTGGCGTCGGGGTACCACTTAGGATGGATATCAGCTTTTGGCATGGTTCTAAAAGAGTTTTAAGAGGAGAAAATGAGCAGTTGAAGTATTCAAGAAAACGATGGTTTGACTTCGTTCAGGTAAAAGAGATCATCTGAAAGAGAGGGTCTATCGAAAGAAATTGAGGACAGTCGAAGTTACCGCTTCGAGAACTGACCCGCTTTACGCGCTTTCTTCAGGCCGTACTTTTTACGCTCTTTTTGGCGCGGGTCACGGGTGAGATAGCCTTCTGTTTTCAGCGGCATCCGGTTATCAGGATCTAGCACACACAAGGCTCTCGCAACGCCAAGCTTAATCGAGTCAGCTTGACCCGTAAGGCCGCCGCCGTGGACATTAACCAGAATATCGTATTCACCTTCTAAACCTAGCGTCTCTAGGGGCGCTTTGGCAGAAGTCAAATAGGCGGGGTTGCCCTGCAAATAGTCTTCACCGGGCTTTTTGTTAATCGTCATTTGGCCGTTACCGGGCACTAGGCGAACCCTAGCCACAGAGGATTTACGACGGCCTGTGCCCCAATAGACAGCGCGATCAGATTGGTCAGCCATGAGTTACTTTCCTCCGGGAATAGTGTTAACGGTCAGCGATTGTGGGTTTTGTGAAGAATGAGGATGCTCAGGGCCAGCATACACTTTGAGCTTGGTGAAGAGCTTGCGGCCCAAGGCGTTTTTGGTGAGCATCCCTTTGACGGCTTTTTCAACAATTCGCTCAGGGATGCGGGCCTGCAATTGGTCAAAGGTTTCTGTTTTCATACCGCCGGGGCGACCGGAGTGACGGCGATAGAGCTTTTGAGAGTTCTTGTTGCCAGTGACGGCTACTTTCTCAGCGTTCACAACAATTACGAAGTCGCCAATGTCCATGTGCGGCGCGTAGTTAGGCTTTTTCTTGCCCCGCAGCACCTGCGCAATTTCGGTGGCCAACCGACCCAAACGCTGGTCAGCGGCATCTACCACATACCAATCGCGTTCGATTTCATTAATAGGAGTAAGGGTAGTTTTAGTAGACATAGCGGTTTCCGTGAGCGTCGTGAATCATTCTAAAGAGTAGTGAGGTTGAGTATTGACCCAAACCTCAGGAGAGAAGGGAAAATCTGGGTAGCCCACGCGGAGCAAACACAGCCCTTGGGGGGGAGCAGAATATTTTACCAAATCGCGGCGCTGGTTTTGCCAAATGTGAGTAAAGCCCTCGGGAGAAAGCGATCGCTCTCCGACTTGGACTATTAAGCCCACAATCAAACGAACCATGCCGTACAGAAAGCCTTTGGCCTGAAGCTCAATTTGCACAAAATGGCCTGAGCGATCGCACTCTACGGCCTGCATTTCTACCCAGGAATGGGCGCGATCTGACCCAGCGCGATGAAACGCGGCCAAATTATGATAACCCACTAAGGGCGTTAATGCCTTGAGCATTAAGCTTTCATCTAGCGGCTGATAGTAGTAATGCCACACAAAAGGCTGCACAAACAAATTGGGATATCGGCTGGTGTAGAAGGTGTAGCGGTGGCGCCGCCACTCGGCTGAAAACTGAGCGTGCCAGCCATCGGCTACTTGCGCCGAGGCGCGAACCACAATGTCGTTACTGAGCCGATCATTCAAAATGCTAGCCCATCGCTCAGCCGGGATCACGCTAGGCGCATCAAAGTGAGCGCTTTGGGCTGCGGCATGAACGCCAGTATCGGTTCTACCGGCACCCTGTAACGGGGTGTGATAGCCAATGACGGCGGCTATGGCCTCTTCAATATCAGCCTGAACAGTGCGGTCTTTGGACTGACGCTGCCATCCATGAAAGGCGCTGCCCTGATACTGAATGACTAAGGCCACTCGCTGTTTGCTTTGCTGATCCGGCGATAATTTAGCCAGTTGCTTGGCAGTGCGGCTAGGCATTGAGTCAGTTCAGTTAAGTCAGCACAATTATGTCGCGCAGTTAAATCAGCGCAGTTAAGCCAGTTAGGTCAGCTCAATAATCGCCATCCGGGCATTGTCGCCTCGGCGGCTGATGGTACGCACGATGCGGGTGTAGCCACCTTTGCGATCCGCGTAGCGCTCGGGGGCTTCTGCAAACAGAGCATGGACAAGCTGCTTATCGTAAATGTAGCCAAGGGCTTTACGACGCGCCGAAAGGGAGCCATCTTTGGCCAGTGATACCATTCGTTCGGCTTGAGAGCGCATGGCTTTAGCGCGCACTTCGGTGGTCTTGATTCGACCGTTGCGAATCAGTTCGGTAGTAAG
>QBMP01000023.1:0-6115 GCA_003242115.1 Phormidesmis priestleyi | reverse complement strand
CGCATCAAAGCTTTGCGCTGGTCAGCCGCTTTGCCTAATTTGGGTACACGACAACCATGTCGCATGAGTTTTCTCCTTTCCTAAGGTTGTTTGAAAAAGTTAGTAGATGAAAAAGTTAGTAGATATCCGCGACTAGCCAGTTTTGGCCGGTTTTTCGAGCGGCAACATGATGCCTAAATGTACCTGAAGCGCTTCAACCACTTCCTCAGCGGACTTTTGACCAAAGTTTTTGATCTCTAACAAGTCTTCCTGGCTGTAGTCGAGCAGATCAGAAACCGCATTAATTTGCGCCCGCTTCAGGCAGTTGTAGGCCCGTACAGAAAGCTGCAACTCCTCAATCGGAATTTGATAGGTGGGATCTTCTTCCTTAGTGTCTTCATCACGCTTCGGCTCCAGCGTGACATCTTTCAGCGGGCTGAACATATCTACCAAAAGCGCAGCCGCTTCACTCATCGCCTGCTGAGCGGTCAGACTGCCGTTTGTCCAAATCTCCATGACCAAGCGATCTTTGCGATCGCCCGCCGCATCAATAAAGTTTTCAACGCTGTAGTTGACCTTCCGCACCGGCATAAAGACGGCATCAATTTGCATAAAGTCTACCCCGCCCGTTTCTTCGCGGCTGCGATCAATCGCACGGTAGCCTTTGCCTTTCTCGATCCGGAACTCCATTTCTAGCGTATGCCCAGCCGAAATAGAAGCAATGTACTGATCGGTGCTGATTAAATCCACCTCAGATGGCAAATCAAAACTAGCCGCAGTTACCTTGGCGGGGCCTTGCACCACCATCCGGCCAATTTGAGGCTGAGCCGAATAGCTCTTTAGCACTGTCTCCTTCATATTCAGCAAAATGTCTAGCACATCTTCTCTAACACCAGCAATGGTAGAGAACTCGTGGCTAGCACCTGCAATTCGCACAGACGTGACTGCCGTACCTTCGAGGTTAGAGAGCAACACCCGGCGCAAAGCATTGCCAACCGTCGTACCCTGACTGCGCTCTAGCGGCTCAATCACAAATCGACTGTACTGACTTTGATCGTCTTCAACAATGGACTCAACGCAATCAACTTGAAACACCATTCACTAACCTCTCTTGGCTTAAACTCGAACTGACTTGAAATGATTGGGCTGATTAGAACGGGCTGATTAGAACAAAAAACCTTACACTCGGCGGCGCTTGGGCGGACGACAGCCGTTGTGAGGAATTGGGGTGACATCGCGAATCAGCGTGATTTCGAGTCCGGCACCTTGCAGCGCTCGAATGGCAGTTTCTCGGCCTGAGCCTGGGCCGCTAACTTGAACTTCACACTGACGCATCCCTTGATCAATCGCT
This sequence comes from Phormidesmis priestleyi, assembly GCA_003242115.1. Taxonomy (GTDB): domain Bacteria; phylum Cyanobacteriota; class Cyanobacteriia; order Phormidesmidales; family Phormidesmidaceae; genus Phormidesmis; species Phormidesmis priestleyi_A. The sequence goes on along the minus strand of QBMP01000023.1, from coordinate 4,785 downwards.
CGACGAGCCGCGCTATCGGCAGCGGTTTGGGCAGCAAAAGGCGTTCCTTTTTTTGCGCCTTTAAATCCGCTAGAACCCGCTGAGGCCCAAGAAACAGCATTGCCACTGGCATCGGCAATCGTGACAATAGTGTTATTAAACGTAGACTGAATGTGCGCCACGCCGTTAGGAATATTTTTTTTCTGCTTACGTGGGCCGGTCTTTCTAATCGGTTTTGCCATATCTAATCAGATGAGGTGTTCGAGGAATGGAATATTTTTAGACTACATAAAAGCTTTAGCCATCCAAAGCGGGCTAACCAGTACAGCCAAGTCAAAGCTGAGGTGTAGCTGGGAAATCGCTAGAATTTCACTCAAAAACGCGAACTGACAAAATTTCAGTACGCGCTTGTTGCAGTTAGCCCCTGCCCAAGGTTACTTGCGGGGCGGTTTTTTCTTGCCCGCGATGGTGCGCTTGCCGCTGCGACGGGTGCGGCTATTGGTGCGGGTGCGCTGACCTCTGACCGGCAGACCCGCTCGATGACGACGGCCACGGTAGCAACCGATGTCCATCAGTCGCTTAATATTCATATTTACCTGACGACGCAGATCCCCCTCAATCAGGTAATCGCCTTCGACAGCTTCTCTTAGCTTAATAACATCCGCATCTTCTAGGTCTTTAACGCGAACGTCAGGGTTGACGCCCGTTTTTTCTATAATCTGATGCGCGCGACTAAGGCCAATCCCGTAAATATAGGTTAGGCCAATCTCAATTCTTTTGTCTCTTGGCAGGTCAACGCCCGCAATCCGTGCCACCGATTATTTCTCCCTTCGTTTACCTGTTTGCAGCCGCTAGGGCTAACAAACTGAAATCTTTAACTAAAATAGAATCCATCAAAGTCAGCTCCCGTGATGCGCCGGACTCTTTAAATCAGGCTTTTACAAAGTAACCGCCTGCAATTTAAAAAGAGCGCTACGTTGAGTCGCAGAATTTGATATTTGGATGATCTCTTGCGAAAACTTAACTAAAACCCTGGTTCCATCTTTTTTAGGGATGCTGCCAGCGTTATCATTCTTCAGATCTTACAGATCGCAATGGGTGCGATCGCTTCATCTCTCACCAAAAACTCAGGTTAAGGAGCTTTCAGCAGTACCCGCAACTGGTTCTAACCCTGACGCTGTTTATGCTTAGGATTAGAACAAATCACCGTAACCCGACCACGACGGCGGATAACTCGGCACTTTTCGCACATTTTTTTAACAGAGGCTCGGACTTTCATGTCCCAAAGTTTTTGTTTTACTACACAGGTTTATCAACATAGCAAAGATCCAGGCAACTATCAAATGAGTTGGCCTAGATCTTTACAGGCAAGCTACAGACTAATGAGTCATTAATTGATAGTTAATGACCCGCTAATGGCCTATGCGCCTCGGCTGAGTGCCGCCTCTACCTGCTTAAATTCTTGCTCTAGGCGATCTTGCAGCTTTTGCGGAACCGGGCGACTCGGGTAAGCGCTATAGTGACCGGCTAAGGCATTGAGCGCAGTTCGCATGGTGGCAAAAGAACTCAAATTGGAGATATTGCTGTCACGGCGATAGCGGGCAGCAAAGTCATTCATTCTTTGCTTGGCTTGGTTTTGCAGCTCGACTTTATTCGGGGTGTCGTTGGGATGCCGGTTAAGTTTCCGCTGCTGGCCCCAACAGCGCTACAGCCCGTGATGCCAATCACCGCGACCAGCATCAGGGCAAACAGGCGAGACAGTAAACGTTTCATAAGAGGAATAGGAGATAGGCGAACTCAATGAATAATTATCTTATCTGACTAGGGGACTGCCAGAACAGCCCCAAAAGAGGTGATCCCCTGGTTTGAGCTAGGGCGGCATTTAGCCATACTGAGAAGGATTGAGCAGTCCTTTAGGCGGGATAAATTCTTAGTCGTCGGTTGGGCTCATCGCCAAAGCTCAGTGATTTTAGGCGATAGTGCTCGGCTAGCTCATGCTGCATTTTGCGGATCTTAGGCGATCGCGGCAGTAGCTCTACCGGCTGATGCTTGGGAATCACAATTTGCTCTACCGCGAGTCGAGCTTCTTCGAGCGCTTCTAGCTCGTCATCTGCACCGCTGCGGACAAATAGGTCGAGATTGATGGCTTCGGCTGATTCACCGTCATCGTCTAGATCAAGCACTCGTCTGAGCGATCGCGTGATCTGCGGAATGCTGTTCGACTTAACGGTATAGACCGGTACCTGCCGCGCTTTGGCGACATCTTTGAGCTTGGAGTGGTTTTTGAGGTGCGATCGCAGCGCTAGTACCGCATCAGCTGAACCCAGATCTTTAGTGAACCTCACCGGCAGCTCCAGCGTGCGCACCACATGATCCAACTGCTGACGGCTAATGCCATAGGCATAAATGCAGGTAAAGTCACTGTCGTCTTCTGCAAGAGCAGACTCTGTAGTTGCCCAAGGCTCATTGGCTAGTGTCTCAGCCTGCTGGTGTCGATCGTTGAGATCATCAGCCATGCGGCGATCTGCCATGACGCGATTAGCGCCAACGGGCAACTGCACAACTGTGTTATCTAGCGTGTCATTCAGCAAAGACTGCAAGCGCTGCTGCTCATCGAGAATAATCGAAGGGCGACTAGCTCGTTTGCCAAAAGAATCTGATCCCAATGGCGCAACCGGCGGCCTCATTTTGCCAGAAGACCGCCAACCGCCTGCACTGGCACCACCCGCACTGACACCACCCAGATTGGCCTGAACCCGCAGGTTCTGCGAATTCAGGTGCCCCGGACTCAGCTGACCTCTGCGATTAGTGCGCATTGCCGGAGCCACTAACCCGGAATGCCCAGGCAGCTCATTGGTAATGACGATCTGACTATCTTCACCGATTTCTCTGACCTGCTGCCCCGGCACCTGCCCTCGCAGCAAATAGTCCACGGTATTAGAGACATCTTCGTGCACTACCCAGCGCTGACGCTCATGCATTTCCACTGCAATATCGAATGTAGGCGGAGCTTTACGCTCTAGCACACTCTTTTGACTACCGCGTCTGCGGGCTTCATCATCGCCTAGCGTCACCGACTGAATGCCGCCGACTAGATCCGACAAAGTTGGGTTTTTTATCAGGTTTTCTAACCGATTGCCGTGGGCGGTGCCGACTAGCTGCACGCCTCTTTCGGCAATCGTTCTCGCGGCAATTGCTTCTAGCTCTGTGCCAATTTCATCAATCACAATGACTTCAGGCATGTGGTTCTCCACCGCCTCAATCATCACCTGGTGCTGTAGCTCTGGCTTGGCCACCTGCATCCGTCTTGCCCGCCCAATCGCCGGATGAGGAATATCGCCATCGCCTGCAATTTCATTGGAGGTGTCAATAATCACCACTCGCTTCATCAGATCGTCGGCTAGCACCCGCGCAATTTCTCTTAAGGCGGTAGTTTTGCCGACGCCAGGGCGACCCAGCATCAAAATCGAGCCGCCGGTTTCGACTAAATCGCGAATCATACCAATCGTGCCGAACACAGCGCGGCCTACCCGGCAGGTAAGCCCAATAACGTCACCAGATCGGTTGCGAATGGCGCTAATGCGATGCAGGGTTTTTTCTAACCCGGCTCGGTTATCACCGCCAAAATGGCCGACTCGATCAGTACAGTGCTGAAGATCAGCTTTAGAAACCGGCGTTTCGGATAAGTATTCCACCGCGTCAGAAAACCTTGCTTCTGGCAGACGGCCTAGATCTAAAACGATTTCGATCAGCTGGTTGAAGCGGGGATGCTGGCGGAGCGGCAGGCGAATATAGTCAGGGAAAATCGCCAGCATCTGGGGCAAATCATCCGTAATTTCGGGTAGCGGCAGGGGCGGTGTTGAGGGTGAATTATCGGCTGAATTGCCTAGTGAATTATCAGTGTTAGCAGGGGCGGAATCTACCTGATTGGGCTCCGCTGAAGGACTCCTTTCAAACAAGTCGTCGTCAAAACTCGGCATAGAGCAGTGGTTACAAAAGAATAGAGAATATCGTCAGAGAAATGCCGTCAAGTCAATCAGAGCCTAAAAGGCGCTATTAAATCGGTCGCTTCAAGGGCGCTATTAAAGATTCAGCGATCGCGACAGCTTTCCATAACAGTGCGGGAGTTTCTTCAAGATAAAGGGTTTGATCGGTAAATGACACTAACAAGCGCCTAGCAAAGCTGCCGTAGGCTACGCCTGATACCAATCGGGTCGCTCCGTTCATAGATCCGTTTAAGGATTTGGCATGGGCTAGCAGTCCTAACTCATATAGTTTCGGCACGGTGTACTGGTTGGTTCCGCCTGCAAGCTGCACATAGCCTAGCAAATCCGACTGAAGTACTTTTTCGGCAAGCCGAATAGCCGCGTGAGTAGTGCCTTTTCCAATGTCGCCACTCATTGGCCGCCCGTCCGTCTGCCAGATTACATTCTGCCAAATTGCATTGTGGGGCTTTGTCTTCAGTGCGATCTTCAGTGCGATCGCGCTATCCCTCAAATCTTCGCCTAGAGAGGATTCAGGCGCTTTCATGATTTGTTGCAAATCTTTGAGATAGTTAATCAGCCCATCGCCATCCGGGCAGCTAATAGAGATGATTTGCAGATTGCCAATCCAGGGCTGGAGGGTTTGCCAGAGGTCTTTGAAGGCCGCGTGCTCGCCCACATGGGTATGAATTTCTAGCGCATCGACTTGGCTGAGCACCTGCTGAGCGACAGCATCTATAGGTGTCGGGTATGAGTGGGCGGCAATCAGTCCCCAGGGGCACACTGGCAAGCAGCGTCCGCAGCCATAGCAGCGATCGCGCCT
>QBMP01000239.1:3201-6940 GCA_003242115.1 Phormidesmis priestleyi | reverse complement strand
GGTCAGGTGCAGCTCTTCGATACCGATGTCAGTGCCTTTGGCATTAAGGTCGGCTGCCTTGAATTTTACGGGCAGGGCTTTATCGAGCTTCCAGGCCAATCTCTCTTCGCCCTGATTGTTGTACATTCTCACAATCGCGGCGAGGCGATAGGCGTAGCCGTTGTCTTTCGTGACCAGTTCAAACCATCTCCACAGGTCGCGGGTAGTAGTCATGCCGCGCTTTAAAATCACCGTCGAAAACGTGACCGGGCCGGAGCGCTGGGCGTCGCCGTAGTTGCGTCCGCCTTCTTTAATCACTTTCGGCTCCATGCTAGCTTCGAGGCCGCTACATTCTGAAAACGCGCCGCTGCATAAGGGCAGCGATTCGCCACCGCCGGTAGTCAGGGAGTCGGTTTGAAAGTCCACATGAAAGCGGAAGACATGCAGCGGATAAAGGAGATTTTCGGCGGCATCAGGAATCATTAGGCGGCCTCCCGAAGGGTGATGAGAGCAGGGAGTAAGGCGCTAGCGCTGTTGTCGTTCAGCGTGAGGGTGACGGTGATGCGCTCAATTGGTAGAGCAGGCGAGAATTCTATGCGGGCAATCACGCGGCCATTGTCAATATCGGCTTGGCTGATGGTAGTGCGATCGCACCTCACAGAAAAGGCTTCATTCGGCGATCGCCCCCGAAACGCCCCGGCATCAAACAAACTCTGCATCAGGCCGCGCAAACTCTCCTGCAATCGACTCCACAAAATCTCGCCTGAAGCTTCAAATACCAGCGCTTCACCCAGCCGATTAGCCGCTCGTAAAATTACCCCAATCAGACGGTGAACGCTGGCAGGGCGAACGGCTTCATCCAGGCTAGTCGTCACATCCGAGAGTAGCTGAATGCCGTTGGGAGTCGGGCCAAAAAGAGAGAGTCTTTCGATTAGAGATTTGTTTTGAAGGCTGGGCTGGTAGATCTGCGATCGCGCCAAAGCAGGCACGAGTTCAACAATGCTTCCCAAAGGCAAAGTAGCAGCGCTGCGGTAGGTGCCCTGAGTGAGCGCATTGCGGGCCAAAAGGCCAATGAGCAGACCGTCTGGGCTTTCAAGCTGTTCGGGCAGGGTAAGGGCGTTGGGCGATCGCACCCACGGATAGGCAAGCTGCACTAACCGGCTGACGATGCCTGCTTGTGAACGATCTTCGGGCGATCGCGCCAAGGCGAACAGCGCTGCGGGGCTCTCTAAAAACTTCAGCAAATCTGCCGCTGCTGGCGTTTCTGGTTGCGGTAAAGGAACAGCGGCGATGAGCTGAACGGGGCGCAGCGCGGCTTGAGAGCGGTGCTGTTCGAGAAAGTTGGCGATTAGGTTAACGGCTCTGGCCCAAGCCTGATAGCCGCTCTGGTCGCAGCGTGGGGCAGGTAGGGCGCGAATGCCAAAGTCAGGAGCCAAAGAGGCTTGGGGGGCGGAACAGGCGACAAAGCGTTCGGGGAAAGTAGCGACTGGGCGGGTGGTTTCGACAGGATTAGGCACATCGGCAACGGCATCGCTCAAATCAGGCAGACACAGAAAGGAGATTTCTGAAAGACCCAACAGATGCCCCACGCCGTGCCAAGTGGCGCGATCATTCGGATTGCCTGCTAAAGTCCCCGGCTGATCGACTTGGTAGCCTGGAATCAGCGTTGCGACTGATGCTAGCCGCTGATCCCGATCAGCCGTCATCGGCAGCGGATCGCCCATGCGTACAACGTAGCAGCGCCGTCCGCCCTGCATAAAAAAGGCGCGCACGGCGGTGCCTAAATAAGTGCTGCCCAAGCGGAGAGAATTTTCAGCCACCGGGCGCTGATTGGGCGTAAAGAGCTGATTGAAAACGGCCCAGCTATCAATTGGTACGGGCACATCTAAAAGCGAGAATTGAGCGGGTTCACTGCCAGATTCACCGTCAAATTCATTAATAGCACCAGAGCGGGCATAGGAGCCGGTTTGCCAGCCTTGCTGAAGCAGATATTGAGCGATCGCGCTAGGCACGACAGTCGGCTGTCCGTTTACCTGGCCATTCATCCGCCGCCGACCGATAAAGCCAATAAAGCAAGCCACATCCGACCGATTGGGATCGACTTTAATAGGTGGCGATTGAGTTGTAAATCTCAGTCCGGTAATTGGCCCTGTCATTGCTTTAGCCTAGTTTTAGGTTAGCCAGCTTGGTTTAGCTTGGTTTAGCTCGGTTTGTTGTTTAGCCCAGCTTCTCAAATTCAATCGTCTCAGCCGACAGCGTGAGTTCTTCTAACGCCAAATCTCCGCCCCCTTTGGCGGCAAAGGTGGGAGCGGTGTATTTCATCGGTACCACACCGCGCAACTTCCACGCCTGAATGCTCTTGCCCGCCTCATCGCGCAGCGTAATCACTACCTCCCTCTGAGCATCCGGCCCCTGCACACGGGCAGCTTGCATCCACGCCCACAGATCAGCCGAATCAACCACGCCGCGCTTAAGCGTGACATCTGAGGCTTTATAAATACCCGGTACTTTGCGGGTACGGTTCTCTTTTTCATTGCCGTTACGATATTCCGCAATGGTGATTTCAGTACCAAGGCCCGAAACGTCTGAAAAGCCGCCCAAGGGTTCTTCCGGGCCAACAGGGCCATTGAGGTTGACCAGAAAGTTAAAGGCGGGATAGGGATGAGTTCTAGGCATGGTGTTGTTGTTCCTGAGAGGAGAAAAAATGTAGGGATCAGCGGTGCTCCCCCGATTTCGGGGGCTGGGGGGCAATGCAGTTATTTTGTTTTATCGACCGTTTAATCAGGCCAATCTACATTGTTAGTCATCAACCGCCAGCATCAGCGGTTTTTTGACCAATGCGGAAAATCACAAACTCGGCAGGCTTAACGACAGCAACCCCAATTAGGCAAATCAAGCGGCCATTGTCGAGATCGTTCTGAGTCATCGTCGAGCGATCGCACTTCACAAAAAAGGCTTCATTCGGTGAGTTGCCCAGCAGCGCCCCAGAAATCCACTCATTGTACAAAAAGGCCGAAATCGTATCGCGCACATTCGTCCATAGCTGCGGCCCATTCGACTCAAAGACCGCCCACTGGGTGCCCCGATCAATTGATTGTTCTAAATAGTTGAAATAGCGGCGAACGTTCACATACTTCCACTCAGGATCAGAGCTAGTAGTCCGTGCACCCCAAACCCTGTAGCCGCGCCCAGGGAAAAACCGCAGACAGTTCACACCAAAGGGATTGAGCGATTCTTGCTCAGCAAAGTTGACTTCTCTTTCAAAGCGAATAGCGCTGCGCACAACCTCATTTGCGGGAGATTTAGAAACGCCACGCTCAACGTCATTGCGAGCGTAAATACCGGCCATAAATCCACTCGGCGGCAGATCAATTTCTGCCGGAATGGCGGCATTTCCAGGCCGAAAGAGCGGATTAGCAACCGTTACCCACGGATAGTAAAGCGCTGCATATTTAGAATCGATCCGGCTTTTAACGGCTCTAGCTTCCGTCACTGACTGACTTTTAGGCATGTCTAAAATGGCAATACGATACGACCGACGGCTTTCGGCATGGGCGATGAGGGCAGATTGAATGCCTTGGGCGGCGCTTAAAGAAGAATATCCGGGTGCGGCCACGGCTGAAACATCTTCTACACTCGCAAGTTCTCTCAGCGCTGCTTCAAAATCACTTATACCCGGCGCTGTGCCGTCATCGCCGCCGCTCAGCGCCGCCACGCGGGCTCCATTGGTGAGCGCGGTGGCATCGCCGAAGAGATCGGT
>QBMP01000239.1:0-3191 GCA_003242115.1 Phormidesmis priestleyi | reverse complement strand
CGGTGCGCAGAGCAAAAGCAGAGGCGTTTCGATTTACTACAGCGTAAGGATTTTGCAGGTAGTCGCTGCGGCGGCTAGGGGTTTCGCTCAGCACTTTACTGACTGACTGGGGGTGATTTGCACTCAGCCCTAAGTTGTCGTAAGTCTGTTGATTACCGGCGGCGTCGGTGATGACGACACTGAGTGAGACAAAGTTGTTGTCAGTGGCCGCTGCTTGCGTGTCGGTAAGCTGTGTGGTGGTGTCTTCAGCAAACCAGCCGGTGTCGGTTTTTGAAAAATAGGCGTCGCCGACCTTGAGCAGAGTGCCGATGGGCGCGGTTTTGAGGGTGACGCTGCTGGCTAGGGTGAGCGTTTGCCTAAAGCTGACAGTGCCTTCGTAGGCTTTGCCGGGAAAGCGGGCTTTGACATCTACATTGCCGAGGGTGACGGCGGCGGCACCGACGTTGGGGGCGGTGGGGGTGTAGACCCTGGAGATGTAAAGTCTGCCGCCGCCTTCATTAAAAAAGCTGCGGACGGCGTGGGCGAGATAGTTGGTGGAAGGGGCACCGCCGAAGGTGAGATCTTCTAGGCCGCCGTAGATGCGCTCGAAGTCTCCGAAGCTGGTGATCAGTTCGAGCAGGTTGCCGCTGGCGGGATTAGCGACAGGGCCACGGCGAGTGAGGCCAACAAATCCAGCGGTACTGGTGCTGACGCCTTCAATAGATTTGGCGCGGAAGCTAGTTTCTTCGACGTATACGCCGGGTGCTAGGTATTCGGGCATGGGTCATTCCTGAGATGTTAGGAGATTAGGGAGAAGATGGGGATGGGGCTAGGTAAAGGTGAGGGTGAGGGCGCGATCGCTGCCTGCCGCAACAGCTAAAGTATGGCTGCTGGTCAGTAAAGCCGCTCTATTCGCCAATAAAGTATCGGGGTTAGGCACATAATCACGATTGGGATTGTTGCTGAAGTCGGTATCGGCCGGTAAAGGCGTGATTTGGCTGGCATCGAAAAGCAGGTTGAGTTGAATGTTGATGTTTTGAGTTGTCACAGGCGCATCGGCATCGGCGTCCGCATCCGTGGCAGTGGCCCAGGTACTCACCGGAATGCCTGGAACAATTACAAGCGCTTCGCCTCGCCAATCGGCTTGAGCCAGAATAGTAGCGCTTTGGCCGGGTTGAGCAACCTCAGGTGTAATTTCAATCAGCGTCCAGGGCAGCGGTTGGCGAGTGGCATTGACAATGCTGGTGCGCAAAATGGCCCAGCCGGGATTTTTGCTGGCTAAAGGCGACGGATATAGAGGAACGGTGAGGGTTTTGAAGAGGGCGTCATCAGCGGTAGGATCAGCTGGGCGCGGCAGTGCGAGAGAAAATTTTCGAGGCAAATAGTACCCGCTTGGATCGCTGAGGGTAATGTCGAGCGTGGTCGGTGGCGGCGCTGCGGCCAGGGTTTCGAGACGGAAGGTGTGACTGTAAGATTCAAATCCAGGGGCGGTGAGTAAAATGTAGTCGCCGCTGCGGTTGCGGATGAAGCGACTGCCGGAGGCGCTGAGCTGTAAAGGGGCTGAGATTGGGCGACGGGTAATGCTATCGACGCAGCGAATAGCGGCGAGAATGCGGCGATCGCTCTGTTCTGTCATCATGAGGCTTCTCTCTAATAACGTCACCGCATTGTGATTAAGCTCTGTAGGTATCGCAATTGTTGCAGGCGTCATTGCAAAACTCCCAAACGAGTCTCTACGGTATCTACCGCTCCATTCGCAGCCCCTAACCCAAACTGAGTGGCCACAACCGGCAAGCCTGTTTCACTCACATCAGACTCTATCCGAACCACTCTAGCGACATAGCCAAAGCTGAGTCTGTAAGCGGGCTTGAGGGCATCCCAAATGCGCATCATATCTTCGTGAGTGAGTTCTGCGGGAATAATTTGCACCATTTCTTCGGTGCCCCAATTAGCCTGTGCGCTCAGATAAGAGCGATCCAACACGGGCGTAGCCTGCATTTGCCGCATAGCCCAAGCGATAATGAGCTGCTCGGCGAGGGCGCTTTTTGACCAAACTGTCATTAAATAGTGAAGATCGAGTGATAGCGGCACCTGTTTTTGCGGAAATTCCCCACCTTGACGAAGGTTGCGCAAATGTTCATTCACGTTGATGCGATAGAGATACAGCGAAAGCTGATGCTCTCCTTCTAGTGCGCTTTCCATGTCGTCAAAAGCGGGGCTAGAAAGCAGGCTAAACCGACATTCAGGCACCGGATTTGGCAAACTGCTGTCGTCCGGAGCGTTTTGATCGATAAAGGTGTTGTAGGAATTGCGCAAGTAGGTGACTAAGGAGTCTCCTACTGAGTGGATTGCCCAGACGTTAGCCATAGCGTATTTAACCTAGCAGTGGTGAAAACTAGCAGGTGCCGTTAGCCCTTCACCTGCAAATATGTGTCATTCAGTTGTTATGTTTTTTCTAGGTTGTTATGGAGGCAGATGCCCTATTCAAGCGATTTCTACGGAGAGTCACCAGTCACACGTTTGAGCTAGGGAGAAATTAGCCACAATTTAGTAACATATGGCACATTTTTGCGTTCAATACTGGGATAGCTCAACTGGCAACGCTAACAACACATCCAAAAAAACAAACACTGATCTAGGAAATATCCCGTTTTCAATGTCGCTGAGGCTATCTAGCACGGCCCGCGCCTGCTGATGATCTGGGTGCCAAGGACGTGAGCGTTGCCCCCCGATCGATGGCGCAACAGCAGCACAATGCCAATATCTGATTGATTCTAGGGTGGCGATCGCGTGGCCTACGCTCGATTGAGATAGTCCCAGAGCTTGCTGTGGTTCTGGCCGTGATAGTGATTGCTAATGACTCAATCCTAGTAGACCAGAAGGCGTTAGTTTATACCATCAATAGCATCGACATGAACCATTCATTCTGTCCGTGGTTGATAGGCGATCGCTTACCTAATTTCAGAAGGGTCAGCAATATTGTGATCTCAGGCACAGGTGCGCTTCGTAAAATGGTGATACGACTGCAATCTATTAGCGCTGATGCAGCAGCTTGGCGTAAACGCTTAGCGCAAAGTCCATAAATCCAATCCACCTCCGGTCTCCATCTCAAAGTACGGTTAAAAAATCGTTGAAATATTGTTACTAATCTAGCTTCGCTCGGCGCAGCAATATGGCGTTGATAGCCACAATAATGGTAGAAAGACTCATCA
>QBMP01000238.1:3977-7121 GCA_003242115.1 Phormidesmis priestleyi | reverse complement strand
CCCCCCGCTCTACTGGTTGCGATCACGCTGGTACACCGGCCAGTTTAGAGTGCTGCCTCGACTGAGCCAGCTACGAACCAACACCATTTGGGCATCGCAAGCCCAGACGCTCACACAAGAAACGTTAGGGTCAAGTACGGGCAATCCGCATCAGCGCTTTCAAACCACCCAGTTCCCGGTGTTGCCAGGGCAAGATTTGGCCGTGCGGGTAGCGCAACTACCATCGGCGCTAGAGCAAGCTGACATTAGAAACGTCAGTGGCGAAGATGCGATTACTCTGGTTCACGACGAGGTTGGACAGCTAGAAGAGGTTTGGATTCGCTGGCAAGCTGTGCCGGACTTTTATGGGTCAAGCGGACGCGATCGCCACTACACCCTCAACCACCTCACTGGCGAAGTCTGCTTTGGCGACGGCCAAAACGGCAGCGTTCCGCCGCCCGGCCTCAACAACATTCGCCTGATGCACTACCGTACTGGCGGCGGACAGCAAGGCAATCGCGCCGCTGATACCATCACTCAGCTCAAAACCACCGTGCCCTACATTGATCGGGTCACTAATGGGGAAGCGGCTGCGGGCGGCGCCGAGCAAGAATCTTTGGCTCAGGTACAGGCGCGGGGGCCGAAGCAGCTCCGCCATCGAGGCCGAGCTGTTACCGCCCAAGACTTTGAAGATTTGGCCTTTGAAGCCTCGCCTGAAGTGGCCCGCGCCCTAGCAATGACGCCTCGCTTTGATGCATTAGGGGCACAGTCTGGGGTTGATCTTTGGTTAGACTCCGGTGAAAGTCCCAGACAAGCTCACCGCGACGTGCACGCTGGTCAAGTTGCCGTGTTGATTGTGTCCCGCAGTGAAACGCCACAGCCGGTGCCTAGCTTGGCGCTAATTGATCGGGTGGAAGCGTTTATTCGATCTAGCTGTATACCTACACTCAGCGTTCAGGTGAGCGGGCCGAGGTGGATAGAAGTGCTCGTCAGCGCAGATGTCGTGCCGCAATTATTAGAAACGGGCGATGCGGTCAGAACTGACATTATCTATCAGCTAAACCGGTTTTTGCATCCTTTGACAGGCGGTGCAGATGGGCAGGGATGGGATTTTGGCAGAGAGCCTCATGAGTCTGACTTTTATGGACTGATGGAATCGGTAGCGGGGGTGGTGAGGGTGCGATCGCTCCACATCACGCTGACCGGCGATCGCTCGCCGGCGGCATCCCCCTATCTCATTTTTCCAGGCCGCCATCAAATTAACCTGGTGCTTGATCCGATCTCTAGTTCTTTACTGGTTTCTAGTCTAGGAGGCGTTTAGTTGTGACCATACCTTTACCTAATCTAGATGACCGCACTTACGCTGAGTTGGTTGAAGCCGCGCGATCGCAAATTCCGATTGAGTATCCTGCCTGGACAGATCACAATCCCACTGACACCGGCATCGTGCTGATCGAGCTGCTGGCTTGGCTCACCGAAATGATCCTATACCGCGTCAACCAAATTCCTGATCGTAACCTGCAAACCTTTTTAGAACTACTCAACGGGCCGACCTGGCAGCTTCAGGGCGACCTCAAAACGGCCATGCAGCAAACGGTGGTCGAGCTGAGACGACGCTACCGAGCGGTTAACACCGCCGATTTTGAACGGCTAATCATGGCAGACTGGAATCTGGCAGCAACAGCTAACCCCATCAGCCGAGTGCGATGTATTCCCCAGCGCAATTTGGATGCCACCGCAGAAGCTCAGCGTGCCCTAGCGCCAGCTCACATCAGCCTAGTCGTCATCCCCGCTGCAAAGGAACAAACAGAGTTTTCAGTAGCAGCATTGCCTCAACCCAGCGACGCCCTCAAGTCGGCCCTCCTCGAATGGCTAGAGCCGCGTCGTCTGCTCACCACTCGGCTTCACGTTGTCGGTCCCAACTACGTACCGATTCGACTCAGTGCTACCCTTTATCTCAAAACAGGCAGCAATCCCACCGCCCTCCGCCAAGAGGTGATTAGTCGTACGCGCGCATTTTTTCACCCGCTCAATTCTGCAACGAATGCTGCTAGCTACTGGTCAGGCCAGGGCTGGCCCTTTGGTCGGGCCGTTTATCGCTCAGAAATTTATCAGCTACTAGATCAAGTGCCTGGTGTAGATTTTGTGGAAAATATTGCTTTAGAGGTTCCCGAGGAGCATCGCCAGCAAGGAGAAAATGCTGACATTACCCTCGATGCCCACGAGCTAGTAGACATTACTCTAGACAACAACAGTTTTGACATGAAGGAGCGTCGCGGCAATGACTGGCAATCAATCGCTTAACCCAATCTTGCAAGCAATTGCACCCGCCGTCAGCACTTATCAGGACTATCTGCCCGCTGTGCTGCAAGCCGATCCCTTTTTAGAACAGTTTTTGTTAGCCTTTGAAGGTGTTCTGAGTGGGTTTTCGATTCCTCGCGAGACCGATCCTTGTCCGGGTATACTTCAGCCGAACGCCGAGCGGCTGGTAGGCTTAGAACAAGTGGTTGCTTTGGCGCATACCTATTTTGATTGCAATCGCACACCCACAGAATTTTTGCCCTGGCTATCGGGCTGGGTCGCCCTGAGCCTTAAGGACAACTGGCCAGTCGAAACAAAGCGCCAGTTTATCGCCGAGATTGTGCCGCTTTATCGGCAGCGTGGTACCAAAGCCGCTTTAGCCAAAATTCTACAGATCTATTTGCGCAGTGCCGGATTCGAGTCCGTCTCAAACAAAGCTCAAATTATTGAGTTTGACGATCCGCCGCACTACTTCCAAGTCGCGCTCACCCTGCCTGACCCCGATCCGCAGCTTTACTGGCAGCAGGTTCGTATTGCCCGCGCCATTATCGATCAAGAGAAACCCGCCCACACCTTTTACGCTCTCAAAATTTTGGTGCCTACCATGCAGATTCGGGGAAAATTTTATCCCCTAACCCTGACAGAACCCGGCACCCTTACGGCTGAACTGGCTGCCGACCCAGCCGAAAATAACCCAGCAAGCAACCGGCTTTCTCTCAAAATAAAAGCAGGCTCTAGTCAAACCGAGGTCTATGCCCAGTCCATCGGCACCCTCACCCATCGCAGTCCGCTGTCTGTGTCTCATCAGGTCACAGCCGCGCAGCTTTCTGAAAACTCACAATGGCATATTTCAGTCGCTCATCT
>QBMP01000238.1:2443-3967 GCA_003242115.1 Phormidesmis priestleyi | reverse complement strand
GAACGCGCTGTTGGCGTGCTGACTATTCGCTATCCTGGCAGCGCGGCAGCCCAAATTCATTCTCTCAATTTGAGTTCAGGTTTGCAGATTGGTCGTCCGCCAGCTGGCAATACCCTATTGGGCAATTCTGAAGGCAGTGCTGATACCCCGCCTGCTGCCCCTGAATAAAGCCTGGTTGCTCACTCACAATTCTTTTTCCCAGTTTTTAGGAGTTTTTCCATGGTTCTCGATGGTACTAACAAGCGCCCCCGCTATTTTGACGGACAGTTCTTGCAAGACACTGACTTTAGCGATGAACAACGCTATCACCGTGATCGCCAACATCGTCACAGCAGGCTTTTGCAAGTGGCAGGCATTGCCGAAGGGCTAGCCTGGAAATCACCTAAAATTCGACCTAGCGAGACCGATGCAAAGGGCTTAACTGTAACCGTATCAGCTGGTACAGCGATTGATGCTCAAGGTCGACAAATCGTGCTGCTAAGCGATCGCACCAACATTCCCTTGCCGCCCACGGCGGAGGGCGTTCAGGTTTTATACATTCAGTACGCCGAGCAAGATAGCCAAAGCGATCAGCAAGATAGCACAGCCACTCGCACCGAGGAAGTGCCTGAATTGGGCTTTGTTAACTTAGAGGCTTTGAACCTAGCAGAACAGATTGCGATCGCCGCCCTTACCATCACAGACGGCAAAATCATCCAGCTAAACCTTGATATCCGAAAGTATTCTGGCCTTCGTTTACCTAGCTCCAATAATGATAAAGCCCCGATCTTAAGAGCCTCTCAGAAAACCGACTCGCCAGCACTCGCCATCCTCACAGGTGACCTCAGCATCAGTGGCAAGGTGGGCATCGGCACGGACTCTCCTCAAGCCACACTAGACGTCAAAGGGACAATTTGTGCGGGCAACTCAGACATTTACTTCACCGAAAAGCAGCACTGGCATTCTGGAATTGGAAACGAACCCGGCTTTGCCGCCATTGAGAATTCATCTAACTATGATTCTTTGATGATTTTGGGTAGGGCAGGTACCGACAAAGGCCGCAAAGTTAGACTGTGGGACTATCTTCAAGTCAACGGCAGCCTCGAAGTCACTGGCAACGTCGGCCTTGGCATTGCCAACCCAACCAGTCAGTTAGAAGTCAACGGCGATATTAAAACTAACGTTGCGCTCATTAGTGACAATCCACATGGTACCAGTTATGCTGCCTTTTCGCACAAAGACCAAGGCGTGGCAGGCGGTTATGCACTGCTTCAGCACAGCAGTGGCGCCACCTATCTAAACGCCCCAACCGACCAAAACCTGCACTTTAGAATCAACAATGCCGACAAAATGATTGTGCATAGTAATGGCAATGTTGGGATCGGCACAATAACACCCAACCAAACTTTAACCGTCGTCGGCAACTTCAATTCTGGCAAGCACAGCAGCAACAAGATGAGCAATGGTGGCAACTTGGCCATTGTCAGCAATGCTCCACAAATCGACTTTGTAGATACCGACAACAACGATTGGGCTATCCATGTT
>QBMP01000238.1:0-2433 GCA_003242115.1 Phormidesmis priestleyi | reverse complement strand
CTCCAATAAAATGTATTTTATCCGGGAGCCTTGGAATCATCAAGATTTAGTATTGGATGGCGCTGGCAGCGTTGGTATTGGCACAGACAGCCCATCAGCCACACTACACGTCGCTGGAGACATTAGAGTCAATGGTGATATTGTTAAAACTGACGATTGGGGAATTACAGCGGGCGGAACAAGGTCTAGTTGCAGAGTAAGGTTGGGAGAACTCAATGGCAGTTCTGGCGTCTATGGACTAAACGGTCTTATATTTGCATCTAACACGGGTAATGTTCAAGTAGCTAATAACTTACACATTACTGCTCAGAACAGGTTGAGGTTTTACAATAATAACAGTTCTCAATATTGGGAGATTTATCCAGAGTGGAGCGATGCGGGCGACCCAGATCTGTTCTTTGACTACAATATAAAACGAGAGCATACCGGTTGGGCTAGAGGTTGGCTGGAGCCGCAAGGCGGATGGAGAGCTCCTAGCGATGGAAAGCTTAAAAGGGAGATAAAACCGTTATCTAACGTGCTGTCACAAGTGATGAAATTAAAACCGAGTTCCTATCGTTGGGTCGGCACCGGGGACGACTCTAGAAGATTTACTGGCTTTATCGCACAGGAAGTAGAAGAGGTCTTCCCGAATTCTGTGAGTGAAAAGCGAGGAGTAAAAGGTTTAAATTATAGTGATTTTGCCGTCCTGGCGATCGCTGCGCTACAAGAGCAACAAGTGCTAATCGCGAAGTTACAAAAAGACATACGCTCGCTAAAATTAGGAGACTAAAGAGGTGAGACAACAGCTTGAAAAACGGCTTCAAGAACTCAAAGCAGAGCTAGTATCTGGGCAGAGAGCCATGGCTGAGATAGAAACGCAGCAAGCTAACCTACAGGCCACCCTGCTGCGTATCAGCGGTGCTATTCAAGTACTAAAAGAAGTCTTAGAGGAACCGCTAGACGAAACCCCCTCAGATACACCAGATGAATCTGTTAACGGCGCGACAACTGCCGAGGCACTGTCTACCAAGCTTACGTCCTAAGAAAATATCAAATTTGGGTAGCCAAATAGCATTCGACAACCGACTTCAACTATCTTCACTGTCGCCTAATAGCCCCACGAGATGCGCAACGCGTGCATGAGACAAGGTTGAAAGGATGGCCAGGAGGGGAAATTGTCAGGATTGGGTAGCCAAATTAGAGCGCATCGCTCTCAAGGCGACCTTCCCCCCTTCTGATTATGCTTAAACTGCCTGGAATAAGACTTCCAGTTCCTCAACTTTTTTCACGAATTGCTCTCTGCGCAATCACAGAGACATGAATTCTGCCATTCGTGTCTGCGGCCTTAGAAAGTTGCCCATTTCATCGACCGCTCGGCAAAACCGTTGAGCCGCTTCAAACTCACCGAATCCCAGGGTCGGGTAGTAGCGATGCTTGATGCGCCGATGGCTTTGCTCAACTGGATTAGCGGTGCAGGGCCGCACCTCATGCTGGGTATCTTGGCCCAGTTCTTCCTCAATCGCCCGTAGGTAGGACGCTAAGCCATCAGTGGCGACCTTCTCCGGTGCGTCCTCGTACAGCTCGGCGGCCTGAGCAAAGAAGGCTTTTGCACCGAGCCCGCTATCGCCCTCGACCGCGACCGCGCCCGCGACCTCGATCTCGACCGCGCCCTCGCCCTCGCCCTCGACCGCGACCGCGTCCTCGCTCGTGCCCGCATATTCGGCAACTTCAATTCTGATGGATTGATGCAGGGTCTTGAGGAACTAAGAACAAACAAGCCAGAGGAAAACGCTGAGCGCCTAGAAGTGGGTCAATTTATGGAGAAGCTCCGTGGTCTTTGGTTTTTCGCTCTAGGTATAGAAGCAGAAGCAGCGATGCTATCCAGCGAAGGTTTAGTTTCTCTAGGCAACTACTTCTATGTCTGTGAACTGATGATTCGTTGCAAAGAGGAGGCGGTGCGAGTAGCGCCCAATGTGTGGGCAGGCATCGAATCACGCATTCTTGTCTTGTCTTCCTCTGAAGCGACAGCGGAATAAGTCCCGTACTCAGCGAATATGGCCCCTTTAGCTGAACTTCTTCCTAGCGTGATCACCCACCCAGCCCCAAAATGAGCTGATAAGCTAGGCCACGGCTCACGGCAGAATGTAGGCAAGCCTGAACCGCGTAGCGTCATCAAGTGGCGTGAGGCTTACGGGAAATACGACATATGAATAACTGAGTTGGTTTATTGGTTTATTGGTTATGCCTGGAGGAGCAAACAGGCGTTGATCTGGCCTAGGAGATTGCTAGTAGTAATGCAGTTCTTATCAGGGGCGTGATGGTGCTGTCGGCGTAGAGCGATCGCCTCTAATCCTGTCCTGCTGTTATTCTGCCGCCCTGGTCACGCGACTGCTGAGCAATAGAGCAGTGCTATTGCAGAAGTAGAGATCCTGCTTCACATTGTCTGTGGCT
>QBMP01000237.1:7203-10834 GCA_003242115.1 Phormidesmis priestleyi | reverse complement strand
GGGCGGTTTCAATCAGCACCCAGTTCACTTCTGTGACCTCATCTGGGCTGGCATAGCCTAGATACTGCACAAAAAATTCTTTGTCTGCTGGACGCAGCGTATTCCACCAGCCAATCGCCGTGTCATTGTCATGGGTGCCGGAATAGACAATGCAGTTATGGCCGTAGTTGTGGGGCAGGTGCGTATTGCTCGGATCGCCATCAAAGGCAAACATGAGGATTTTCATGCCAGGGAAGTCGAAGCGATCGCGCAGCGCCTCCACCTCCGGCGTAATAATCCCTAAATCTTCTGCCAGCACTGGTAGCGTGCCTAATTTTTGGCCCAACGTCTCAAAAAACGCCGCCCCCGGAGCCTTGACCCACTCTCCATTGATCGCCGTTTCCTCACTTGCAGGCACCTGCCAATAGGCTTCAAACCCTCGAAAATGATCGACTCTTACCCAGTCTACGTATTGCAACGTAGCCTTGAAGCGTGACACCCACCAGTCAAATCCAGATGCCTCACAAGCCGCCCAGTCATAAACAGGATTGCCCCAAAGCTGCCCCGTTTCACTAAAGTAATCCGGCGGCACGCCAGCAATATAGGCCGACTCCATCGTTTCTGAATCCAGCTTAAAGAGCTGCGGATGCGCCCACACATCTGAGCTGTTATGACAGACATAGATAGAGACATCGCCAATAATTTGGATGCTTTTATCATTGGCGTACTGGCGCAGCGCCATCCACTGCTCAAAAAACTTAAACTGCACAAACCGCTGAAAGGCAACTTCGTCCTTTAATTCTTCAGCCTTGGCCTGCATCGCGGCTGGCTCACGGCGCGAAATGCTTTTTTCCCACTGACTCCAAGGCTTGCCGCCATTTTCTCCTAGCAGCGCCATAAACAGCACAAAATCTTCCAGCCACCAGCCTTGCTCAGCAGAGAATTTGTTTAGGTCAGAATTTTGTCCCTGCTGGCGAAACCGCTCAAACGCCTGCCGCAGCAGCGCCATTTTGTGAGGAATCACCTTGCTAAAGGACACTCGACCCGCCGGAGCACCTGCTAGGGGTGAAACCTCCGCATCTGTCAGCAGCCCCTCCTCCACTAGCTTTTCTAAGCTCACCATCAGCGGATTGCCTGCAAAGGCACTGAAATTCATGGTGTAGGGTGAGTGGTCATAGCCGGTAGGGCCAAGCGGCAAAATTTGCCACAGCGTTTGGCCGCTGCGTACCATAAAGTCAATAAATTCGTAGGCTGAGCGGCCCAAATCACCAATGCCGTGGCGGCTAGGGAGGCTAGTGGGGTGGAGTAAAATGCCGCTGGCGCGCTCAAATTTCATAGGTTCAAAGTAAGTAAAATCGAGTGTGCTTTCTTCTTAGGCGAAGGTAACACGTTGGCGCAACTGTCTGTAGATAGGCTTTGAGCCCATTAACTATCGTTAAAAGTGTTTTCCTTTAAAGAATTTAGTCCTTTTGCAAGAAGGATAACAGTTAGATTTGCCATACTCTGACAAGATTGCATGAGTCCTAGCTTTTATTTTTGGAACTTTTTTATGGCTTTAGATAGCAATCCTCTTTGGTTCAAAAACGCCATTATCTACGAGGTGCCGGTACGGGCTTTTGCAGACAGCAACGGCGATGGCATTGGCGACTTTAAGGGATTGAGCGAAAAGCTAGATTATTTACAGGAGCTAGGCGTAACGGCGCTGTGGGTGCTGCCATTTTTTCCGTCACCGCTAAGGGACGATGGCTACGATATTTCTGACTATCTTTCAGTCAATCCTATCTATGGCACGCTAGATGACTTTAAGGATTTTTTAGCGGCGGCCCATCAGCGCGATATCCGCGTGATCATTGAGCTGATTGTAAACCATACCTCTGATCAGCATCCTTGGTTCAAACGCGCCCGGATGGCCCCGGCAGGCAGCTCGGAGCGCGACTTTTATGTGTGGAGCGACAGCCCTGATAAATATAAGGGCACGCGGATTATTTTCCAGGATTTTGAAACCTCCAACTGGACGTGGGATCCGGTCGCGAAGGCTTATTACTGGCATCGGTTTTACTCTCATCAGCCCGATCTTAACTACGATCATCCGGCAGTGCAACAGGCGGTACTAGAAGTGCTGGATTTTTGGTTAGAGATGGGCGTCGATGGGCTGCGAATGGATGCGGTGCCTTATCTGTATGAGCGGGAGGGCACCAACTGCGAGAATCTCACCGAGACTCACGACTTTTTGAAGAAAATGCGCAAGTATGTGGATGAGCGCCATCAGGGGCGACTGCTGCTGGCCGAGGCGAACCAGTGGCCCGAAGATGCGGCGGCTTACTATGGCGATGGCGATGAGTGCCATATGAACTTTCATTTTCCGCTGATGCCGCGCTTGTTTATGTCGCTGCGGATGGAGGATAACTTTCCGATTATTGATATTTTGCAGCAGACGCCAGAGCTTCCTGAGAACTGTCAGTGGGGGCTGTTTTTGCGCAACCACGATGAGCTGACGCTGGAGATGGTGACGGATGAAGATCGGGACTATATGTACCGGGTATATGCGCAAGATCCAGAAATGCGGATCAATTTGGGGATTCGGCGGCGGTTAGTGCCGCTGTTGGAAAATGACCGTCGGCAAATTGAGCTGCTCAATGGGCTGTTGCTGTCGCTGCCGGGAACGCCGGTACTGTATTACGGCGATGAGATTGGGATGGGCGATAACGTGTATTTGGGCGATCGCGACGGTGTGCGCACCCCTATGCAGTGGAGTCCCGATCGCAACGCAGGCTTTAGCCCTGCCAATCCGCACAAGCTTTACCTGCCGCTGATTGTTGACTCGGAGTATCACTACACCACTATCAACGTCGAAGCGCAGCGGGCCACGCCTAACTCACTGCTGAACTGGACGAAGCGGTTAATTGCGACTCGCAAGCGCTATCAGGCGTTTGGCTGGGGCGACTTTCACCTGACGAATGTAGATAACCGTAAGGTGCTGGCCTTTACTCGCACCTATAAAGATGAAGAGAAAGGAATCGATGAGGAGATTTTGGTCGTGGCCAATCTCTCTCGCTTTGTGCAGAGTGTGCAAATGGATCTCTCTTTGTTTAGAGGGAAAATGCCAATGGAGATATTTGGCCGCACTGACTTTCCGCCGATTGGCGAAGAAGGCAGCTATTTTTTGAGCTTGGGGCCTTATGCCTTTTACTGGTTTGCACTGAAGCCAAGTGCTATTGCACCAGTGTTGCCGTCAGAGATTCCAAGCTTACAGCTAGAGCGTTGGGAGACTATTTTTTCGGTGGCTCAGCGGGGCCCTTTAGAAGATGTCTTAGATGCGTATTTGGCGCGCCGAAAAGGGTTGGGGATTCAGCTTGAAACGGTCAGATCTACGGCGCTGACTGAGTGCATGGCGATTCCAGATAGCGACACCTATATGCTGTGTCTGCGGGTGGAGTATAAGCAGGGCGATCCTAAGACCTATTTGCTGTTTGTGAGCTATGCCTTTGGCGAGAATGCGTTGCATTTGTTAAATGAGTCTTCGTCGGTGGTGCTAGCGCGTTTGCAAATGTCGGGTGAAAAGCAAACTGAAGAAGACGGGCAAGAAGACAAGCTGCCAGAAGACAAGCTGCCAGAAGACAAGCTGCCAGAAGACAAGCTGCCAGAAGACAAG
>QBMP01000237.1:2094-7129 GCA_003242115.1 Phormidesmis priestleyi | reverse complement strand
TCCAGATTTTCTCAATACCCTGCTCGAAACGACCCTCCACAGCGGCACTTACGAGGGTATCTCCGGCAAACTACTCGCAACCGCTTTAATAAACCCTGAAGCAGATTTGCCGCGTCATTCGACGCCTTTATTTGGAGAATATAACAACAACTCGGTGATCTATTCGGGTGATGAACAAGGCGGTGGCTCTAATCTGATTCTCAAGCTCTTTCGCACCGTCGAATCTGGGATTAATCCAGACTTAGAGATTCGACAGTTTTTAACCAGACATCAGCAGTTTACGCATTTCAATCCGATTGTTGGCCGCCTCGATTATCGCAAAGCCCGCAATGAATCAGCCACAGTTGGCATTCTGCAAACCTATATTCCTGAAGCCCAAAATACTTGGGAATACACGCTCGACAGCATTCGCAACTACTTTGATCAGGTGGTTGTTCAATCGGTGGAGATGACCGAAGAGCCGCCTATTCTAAAGCCTCTTTTTGAGCTGCAAGCAGATTTTGATGAAGAGAGCGACGATAAGCGACTAGCGGCCCATCTGATTGGTTCGTATCTCGCGAATGTTCAGCTCCTAGGCCAAAGAACGGCTGAGTTTCATATTGCTTTAACGGCCGATCCAACGGATGTAGATTTTGCACCGGAGCCTTTTAGCAGTTTTTATCAGCGCTCTATTTATCAGCATAATCGCAACCTTGTGGGCCAAGTTTTTCGCTACATTCAGGCCGACTTAGAAAATCCTTCGGGGCATCTCAGCCCAGAGTTGCACCCCTTAGCGCGCACCGTTTTGAGCTATCAAGATCTTTACCTTGAGCGGTTTCACCAAATCCTGAGCAATCCTATCCATGCGATGCGCACAAGGTTCCACGGCGATTACCATTTAGGACAAGTGCTCTATACCGGCAAAGACTTTATTTTGATTGACTTTGAAGGTGAGGCTAACCGGACGATGAGTGAAAGGCGAATTAAGCGATCGCCCCTTCAAGACATCGCCTACATGCTCCAATCAATCCATTATGCGGCTATTAACGGCTTCAAAAACGAAGTCGAAAGCGGACTGATTCGCCCTGAGCAAGCCGAGCGAGTTCAGCAATGGGCGGATTTTTGGGAGCAATGGGTCAGCGCAGCGTTTCTCTGTGCCTACTTCAAAACCGCTCACTCAGCCGACTTTTTACCCAAAGCCCAACACGAGCTTCAGGTATTACTCAACAACTACTTGCTCTCTAAAGCCATTCACGATGTCGGCTACAAACTCACCCATCGCTCTCCAGAAATCGATGTCCCCATGCGTCGTCTGTTGCAGTTTGTCGATCATCCGCTAGGGTAGATTTGCTAGGGCTATCAGTATTCAAGGCTTCAGCCCAGTGATTTAGCCCAGTGATTCAGCCTGATGGTTAATATTATCAGTAGATGCCTGGGCCATTGAGTTTTCAATTGGCTCGGCATCGCTGTATTTTTCTTGATCAAAGTGGTAAACAGTGCGAATCGGATAGGGAATATTAATGTTTGCATCGTCACAGGCTTGTTTGAGCGCCAGCATCATCTGCGTTTTGATCCGGCGAACGCTTTTTTGCTCAGGATGTGTCCAATAGCGCACAACTAGATCGATGGCGCTATCGCCAAAGCCAGTAACATCCACTTCTACTGAAGGGTTGGGATTAACTTCTGCGACTGAGTTGGCGGCTGCACTCAGCGTTTCAATCGCCATTGGCAACGGTGTATTGTAGTCTACGCCGATCGCTAGATCCGTTCGGCGCTGAGGCTTTCCAGTCATCACCTGAATAGGGCTAGTAAAGACAATAGAATTAGGCATCACAACCAGCTCACCTTGGTAGGTACGAATCTGGGTAGAGCGCAGCGCAATTTCTTCAACAGTGCCTTCAAAATCACTAACGATGATTTGATCGCCAATCGAAAAAGGTTCTTGCAGCAGTAAAAGAATGCCCGCTAAAAAGTTTTTGAAGATATCTTGGAAGGCAAAGCCAATGGCTACAGAGCCTAACCCTAACAGGGCCACCAAGTCGCCAAGGCCAAGGTCAGGGAAAGCCACAATGCAGGCAAACAAGATGCCTAATACCCAAGTCGTGACATAGCTCGTTTGCACCAGCAAAGACTGCAAAGACAGGCTTTTTACAGTTTTAGTAGCGGCTTTACGAACGCCTTTTCGCACCCAGCTTGCGGCTATGCGCGTACCGAGCAAAATCAGCAGCGCAAACACCAGCCCTGGCAAAACAGAAACCGCTTGGCCAACTAAATTAACGAGTCGGCCTTGAACCTCTCGGATTAATGCATTCATGTTTATTCCTTTGCTTATTTTCTGATTTATGACTGCTGACTAAAATCTTTGAGCAGTTTTTGAACATTTTTTGAAGGTGCAGCACAAGTAGGCCAGCTTAATCAAACTAACCACGGCAATACTCACTAAAAAGTCCCCGTCACCGAGTTCGGGGCTCTGAGGCAAGATGTGCTAAACCATTGCTGTGTCAGCGATCAGCGTTATCTGAACTAGCGATCTCCGATATCGGAGGGGCGGGGGGCAAATGCAGTGAGCCTACTTTATCTACAATAGACTTAATCGGAAATTGTGAGGGCCATAGAAACGGGTCGCTCTTTTCTGCCCCTTCCTGAACTTTACTCTCTCAGGCGATTGCTACCGGCTCATTAGTACTTCCCCGCCGATGACTCAACCGGAAATTGTGTAACCCACAGGCCGTTTCCATCACATCATCCACGAAATGCACCACCCGGTTACGAAATTTCTGTGCGACAATTTGGCAGCGTTTGACGCCGCCAATCTGATGCTCTACTTCGACTCGCATACTCGATACCGCGCGATTAATCACCTTATCTTCGACGCTTAATTCGCCATTGCGCGGCTTCTTCTTTGGTTTCACAATCATCACGCCCTCTGGCTCATAGCCCTGATAGCCTAAGTCATACAGCAGCTTGCTACCCGGCGGAAAGCAGTAGCCTTCACTATCAGCTATCTTCTTGTCATGAATTCTTCCCTCATACGTATCGCTCAAATACATCACCTTGCCACCACGAGCCGTGATGATATTGTTCTTCACCGTATGCGCTTTCTTTTTGCCACTTTTCTTTTTGCCACTGTAGTGGCTTTTCTGTTTATCGTTGTCCTTGGGTCGATTGATTGGCCGCTCTGTGCCATCCATCAGAAACTCCAAACTCGGACAAGCCGCTAACACCTCTTTGAGTTTCGCCGGTCGTCGTTCCGGCAGGTGCTGCTCTTCGCCCAACGCTTGATTGAGCACCCCCGTCAGCCGATGGATCCATTCATTTGCCTGCGGTTGCCCTAGGCCAAAGAGATAGCCCTGCACTTCCTGCGTCGGGTACTGGCGGAAGTACACCAAGATGAATAAAAGCTTATCGGCTAGCAGCGCCAGTTCTGCTTTGCGGCCCGCTCCTCTGGCACGCTGACGGTCTTCGCGCTCAAAAGTGTCAGCCTCAAAGCTCGCCCACGCAGCGCCAAAGCTCGGCAGCAGCGCTTCAAACTCGTTCGTGTTTATGCCCGTCAGGCTTTGCAGGATGCGGGATCTATGCTTTAGATCTGCGTAGTTAATTTTCATCGCAACACCTGCCCATCGATAACGCTCTACTCTATTCTAGCGACTTATTTCCGATTAAGTCTAATTTAATCAGATCGACCTACTTAATAGACAAAAGACTGCCATAACAGCGCTGTTATGGCAGTCTTTGCAATTTTCAAGAGATTAGTTAACAGGGCATTATAATGTCAAGCAATTAGCCTCTTAACGCTTTAATTAGCGCCAAGTACGCTCTCCATCCTCGTTGACTCTAGCTTGACGAATAACATCCGAGATTTCTTCTGCATCCTTGACGTGATGCAGCGCTTTTTTCTCTCCGTCTTCATCTTCTACGGTGAAGTAAGTAGGCACCTCTATCGGGTTTCCTAGAACATCGTCATAGGCTACAGCAACTTTTTCTCCTTTCTCTTCAACCGAAGCGGTAGGCGGCTCCTCTTTATCGCCGGGATTAATGTGCTTTGTACCGAGTTCGTTTGGTTCTCTTGGATCATCACTCATGATAGTTATGCTTCCTCCCATAGTTTACGAATTTTACCGGGCATAAAGTCCGAAATTTCAGCAATACGCTCCGGCGATAGCTCATCTTTCGTAGCGCTAAAAACGGCTTTGACAACCGTGTTAGGGCCGGTTGTTTTAGGCAGACCGCCTTCGTTTTTTACTCTAAACAAAAAAGTTTCATCATCAAACTTGAGTGTGGGTCTGATTTTGCTGAGGAAATGCACGAGTGGGTTAGTGTCTTTCCAAAGATCGGCGATTTCTTCTTGGGCAGCTTTTTTGTCACTATTCGTGGCTTCAGTGTGCAGCTCGTCCGTGACGCTCTGAGTGGCTGCGGAGGTCATTAAGTCTCGCATGGTGCGAAAGACCACTTCTGTAAAGTCACGAGCGTCGTAAATGCTGTCAATATTGCCCTTGAGCATAACTTTTTTGAGAAAGGTCATGTCTTTGGTGGCAATTTCTACACTTGGCCCCGTTTGCAGTTGATCAGGTGGATTTTGGCTCATGCGCTCGAATAGCTCTTGACCGCTAGGGGTAAGCTCGACGGCATGGATTTCGACAGCTTCTGGCAAGGGATTGGGGCCAGAATTGGCGTAAGCGTCGCCCTCAAACTCGGCATTGATGTAACCTTTTTGATTGAGGTAGTCTAGGTGGGCAAGAATTTCAGAGTGATTGGTGTCGCGGCCCACGAAGTCAGTGGCATTTAGGGTCAAAGGTGAGGGCTGATCGGCAGAGGGGCGATCAGCCATCTTTTTCAGCAAAATGTAAGCAATATCTTCTTTTAATTCTATTGTCATAAAAGCACTCCAATGGGTCGAGGTGAGTCGATGAGTCTTATCCAATGGGGGGATCTTACGAAAAAGCACGTCTGTTCTCGCTCGACCGCTAGAGAGAAGTTGCCAGAAAATTAATAATTGCAACCCATGCCTTTTGATATAGACGGGAACAATCTGAATTCAGCTAACTCCTATTTGATC
>QBMP01000237.1:0-2084 GCA_003242115.1 Phormidesmis priestleyi | reverse complement strand
ATTTGATCGTCTGACTTAAGCAATTAGCCAATAGCTGATAGCGAATCGTTTTCATACTGTTTTTTACTATCCAAGCGTTTTAGCCTGTAACGGTATCTTCAATTAAGAATACGGATGAATAAAATGTCACACAGATTGCAGAGTTGTGTACCCAGAGATGGTGTGTATTTTTAATACAGCATTGCAAAGACATAGGTTTTTTTGTACAAGAAGTAGCGTTAATGAGTAAATATTAAAATTGATGTATAGAATGCTCGATTACGGTAGAATAAGAGTCATCTAAGCAATAAGCGCTTAGTTCTTGCAACCTGCACTGGCCAGCTAAATCAATTTTCATACTTCTGAGAATCCGTTTACCTTGCTACTCAACAGGCGCCAACTTAATCGAGCCTGCGACTCGCTGCTTGGTAAGGAGCCTCTTCGAGGTTTTTCCGCTTTCTTGATGAGCGGAAAATTGCTATCTCCCTATTCGCGGTAGGTTTATTTTAGGTATGGCTTTAGATCTGATCGCGCTTCGCAGCAAGCGGTCAAGGGCTGTAAACAGCTTTTTTAAAAAGAATACTCAAGAAAGTACTCAGAAAAGCACTTACCACCAGCAGTTTGGTGCTATCGAGGCGGCAATAGGTGAGGCTAATGGCGGTGATAGCCCTGAGAGAAATCCTCAAAATGACCCCCAAAATGGTGGTGTAGACAGTGAGCGATCGCCCTTACAGCCAGAACCAGAGCCAGAACCAGAACCTTCGCTGTTAGTCATACGGCAGTATAGCGTTTTGATTGTAGATGACGATGAGGACAATTTGCTGTTTGCTCACTATGCGGTAGAACAGTTTGGCTATTATGTCGCGGCGGCTAGCTCTGGAAGTGAGGCGATCGCAATCGCGTTTTCCTTTTGCCCGGACATGATTTTGCTCGACCTCATGCTAGACGATATCAGCGGCCTTGAGGTGCTACAGCACTTGCGTCAGCACAAGCAGTTTGAGGCCGTACCAGTGATTGCGGTAACGGCATTAGCTCATGATCGCGATAGGGCTAGCGCCCTGTCGGCTGGCTTTGCCGATTACTTGATCAAGCCGTATATGCTAGACGATTTGGAAGCCATAATTAAACGGCATTTGCCTAGCTAATTTTTCTGGGGCTAGTTTTGGTGAGCTTCACCCGATTGCTCAAATGGATTAAATGTCACGATGAGGCTGAGCTTTTCGGACGAGGTAGGCTCTAAAAAAGCAACCCGAGCGCTCGATAGGCTAAATCCTCGTTCAATCGTTTGGTAAAGCTTGCCTTTAATAATTTGATTGATCGCATCGCGCATTCTTCGGGCTAATATGGCGTCGCCTTGAGTTTCTAGAAAATTTTCTAGCGGCGATCGCGTTCCTTCCATGAAAATAATCAGCTCCAAATTTTGTAGGAATGTGCAGGATACTGCCGAAAGATGATGTCCAACATAATTAAAATAGAGTTGACTAATTTCGTTTTCTAAAGGAGCTTCAAAACGCTTAAGGTTTCGAAGCTCAAGTTTTGTATTGACCATATTTTTTCTCAACCGTATCAGCAGATGATAAGCGTCAAAAAGTCAAAGGACCCACTATCTTGACAGCGTAGCTTGGGTCATATCACGACATTCTGACATTCTGTCTACTCTTTACTTTTACCGTTGCCCTTACCCTCTAGCTTTACCTTAGGAATTGCTTCAGGATTACGCACAGAGGGCGTATCTGAAAGAATAACAATCATGCCCGTTCGCTTAGTCTCTAAAGTAGCGTCGCTTAATAGATCCAACACATCTACCGCCAGCACAGCTTCAACCATTGACTTAATCTGCGGCTGCATAGCCTGGTTGAGATCAGCGCGCACTTGCTCAGCTAGGTCTAATTGCCCCTCTTCCGCCAAGAGCTGCTCCGGCTGAGTTACAGAATTTTCCCTTACCGGGTGACAAGGAACTTCAATATCATATATAGCGAGGAGTTGAGAGAATAAAAGGGCAAAAGAATAGGAAGGGAATTTCGTCCCTTCCCAAAATATATACTCTAGATGCTTGATATTTGGACTTTTCTAAAGGATTGAAAATTCAAGGTCAACAAAGATTT
>QBMP01000236.1:5379-7144 GCA_003242115.1 Phormidesmis priestleyi | reverse complement strand
TGGGACAATGACTTTCTTGTTCGCGTTCTTCTTGCTTGAGTATGCGTTTGCCCTGCCTCACCCATCAAGATACTATGCATTACTTAAAAGATGGAATTATGATAAAGGTGAAGGGTCAGAGATCTACCGCCTTAACAAGATTTGATGAAATCGTATGAATAGCCGTGAGTCCGTGCGATCGCTGCTATCGAAGTTATAAAGAAAAGTTTGAGCTGCTCAGCGCCTATTTAGACGATGAGGTTTCCGAATCTGAACATCGCTTTAAGGCGGTAAACCCTCATTCCAAAAAGCTGCGCTTAGATCATCTTCCCAACCGCAGTCATCCTTATTTCCCTTGCCCAGCGCTACTCATATTGCGCTAGCTATCTGACTTTTCAATGGCGTGACGAATTTTATTGAGGTCAATATAGCGATCGGTAACGTTGCGCAATTCACGAGCAATCATGCCCTCCGTAGAAACCACAGTAATGTGCGTATTTTTAGAGCGCAATAGCTCAATCGCCCGTTCAAAGTCTCCGTCGCCGCTGAGCAGCACCACTCGGTCATATTGCTCGGCGGTATTGAACATGTCCACAACGATTTCGATGTCTAGGTTAGCTTTTTGCGAGTAGCGACCCGAGGTATCGTCGTAATACTCTTTTAGCACCTTAGTACGAACCGTATAG
The DNA here is from genome assembly GCA_003242115.1 of Phormidesmis priestleyi. Lineage (GTDB taxonomy): Bacteria > Cyanobacteriota > Cyanobacteriia > Phormidesmidales > Phormidesmidaceae > Phormidesmis > Phormidesmis priestleyi_A. The sequence goes on along the minus strand of QBMP01000236.1, from coordinate 6,479 downwards.
CCCAAGCTGATCAGCGCATCTCTAAAGCCGCGCTGATCTTGAGAATCTTTCAGCCCGGTATACCAGAAGGCGTTAACCAGCGATAAGCCTTCGGTTTCTTGAATGAAATACTCTAAGATGCGCTTAGGATCGAAAAACCAGCCATTTTTCTGCTGGGCGTAAAACATATTATTGCCGTCTACAAAAATCGACAGCCGGTTAAGCGGAGAAGTTGCCATAAGACGTAAATTTAAAGATTAAGAATAAAGCCCTTATGAATGATTCTTTGAGTAGGCGTTGAGCGGGCACTAAACGCCATTCACGAAACCACTGTGATGAGAATTTATGCGCATTATGAATGCGTCAAGAGTCCCAGCCGTTTTTGGCTAAAGGTCGGCTAGAGGTCAGGTGTAGATACGATTTTGGTTCGGCTTAACTGCTTGATATACTTGATATATAAGATTGTCTAGATATGAATTTTTCAAATAAGATACAAGGGCTCCTACTCTAAAAAAATATTCAAAGATATTTGCCACAAAAAAGGTCAGGTCAATAAGGGGTTAGCAACCATGTTTAGCAATTATAAAAGCAGTCATAGCAGCAACTATATAAAGCTTAACGTTACCCTGCTGGCGTTTCTTAGGCTTTCGTTTTCAAAATCTGCTTCCAGGAGCTATTTTCTAAATATTTGAATCTGGGCATTTGGATTTACGGGATCATTATAGGCGGTTTCCTTAGCAGCAAGTTCGTTTTGATACCCAGTTTAGCTAGATGTACTTGAAACGCTGCTGATTGAGAGGATTAGCATGGTCTACGTAACTGCCATCTAAAGATCTTTAGGGCAGGAAAGTTCTATCCTACAGAAAGCTTTTTGGGAATAGCGCTTCGATCGGGTCGTCAAACAAGGTGAAGCAACCAGTTGTAAAGCAAACGGTATGGTCAAAGCGTTACTAGCGAGTTTGAGAGATCGTCATGGTTAGACAAAAACTGGCTAGGCCCAACCGCACTGATAAACCGGCTGATGGCGCAACAGCGGTTTTGCCGGTGCGAAGTCGGTTTAGCGTTTGGCAGAGAACGGCGATTTCTCACCACTGGCGCTCAGCGCTGTCGGGTGTTTGTAT
>QBMP01000236.1:0-5369 GCA_003242115.1 Phormidesmis priestleyi | reverse complement strand
TCAATCTTTGGGAGCGAGATGTTCAGAGCCTCTTTTTTGAGCTGAGAGGCCCCCTCAAACCACCTGAAGATATTGTGATTTTGGCGATTGATGCAGAATCTTTGGCTCAGGGGCAATACTATTTAGAAGATCCTGAGCGCTACGCAGCGCTTAAGCCGATTGAGTCTTGGCCTTGGCAGCGGCAAGCTTACGGGCAAGTCATTGAGCGATTGATGGATGCCGGGGCAAAAGCGGTTGTGTTGGACGTGCTATTTCCGGCCCCAAGCGCTTATGGAGAGGCGGATGATGAGGCGTTTGCGAAGGTGCTGAAGCGCTATGGCGATCGCATTGTCTTAGCCGCTAACTACAACAATATCAGCCTGCGCCAAGGTGATTTGACCCAGCCGTCTTTACCGCTACAGCAGTTTCGCGATGCGGGCGTTCAAGTCGGCTCGGTGACGTTTCGCAGAGAGATGAATGGTAAAATTCATCGGCTAGGTCAAGCATTTCTCGATGAGCTAACGCTCGATGAAGCGGCTGTGTTTGGTAAACCGATGCCAGGGGATGAAGCGCCTTTGAGCTTTGCTGAGGCAACCTTGAAGGCCGCTCGGATGCCTTATGATCAGCGCCCCCAAGAAAATATCTTTTTCTATGGGCCTAGCGGCAGCTTTGCGCAAACGCCGTTTTGGTATGTGCTAGATGACGATCCTTGGCGCACTCAGCTCAGATCAGGCAGCGACTTTAAGGGCAAAATCGTGATTATTGGCACCACTGCTGACGTGCATCAAGACTTTCACGATGCCCCATTTTCCCGCAGTTTTCTCTATCCGCAGCCGATGGCAGGCGTGGAAGTGCTGGCGAATACGGTCGCGACGCTGCAAACCGGCCTTGGGCCAACTCAGCTAATTTCACGACCACCGATTAATGCCTTAGTGGTGCTGATCGGGGGGCTAGTGATTGTGGTGCTGATGAGCCGCACCGCCAAGCCCTTGACCAGAGCGATGATCGCGGGAGGCGGTATTGGGCTGTGGGCTTTAGTGAGCTACGGCACGTTTGTCGGGGCTAGGGTGATTTTGATTACGGGGACACCGATTCTGGCATTAGCCACGGTTGGCTGTTTAGATTTTGGCATTAGCTTTACCGCTGATCGGCTCAAACGCAGGCGCTTACGCACCACGCTGGCTCGCTATGTAACCTCGCCGTTGGTTCAAGAAATCATCAGCGAACAGGACGACTTTCAAGATTTGCTGGCAACCTATCAGGCGGATAAGATTGGGACTTTGCTGCGCGATCGCTACCACATTATCAAAATTCTCGGCGCAGGCGGATTTGGCGAAACCTACCTAGCTGAAGACACCCAGCGCCCCGGCCAGCCAAACTGCGTCGTCAAGCAGCTCAAAATCATCAGCGATAACCCCAAAGCTCACCATCTGGCCCAGCGTCTATTTGAATCTGAAGCTGTCGTACTGGGAAAACTGGGCGAACATAGTCAAATTCCGCGCTTACTGGCCTACTTTGAAGTTCAGCAAGCCTTTTATCTCGTGCAGGAAATGGTTGAAGGCGACCTGCTCAGAGAATTGATATCAAGGGCTCGACCTCTGTCGCAAAAAGCCGTGGTTGACTTGCTGCAAGATCTGCTGCCCGTCATTAGCTTTGTCCATGCCAACGGCGTCATCCACCGCGATATCAAGCCCTCTAACATCATTCGCAGGAAGGCAGATGGCCGTTATGTCCTCATTGATTTTGGGGCTGTCAAAACCATTTCAACCCGGATGACAGCAGCGGGTGATGACCTCTCTGATGCCCCAATGACCTCGACGGTTGGCATTGGCACCCAGGGCTACATGCCCAGTGAGCAGTCCGCCGGAATGCCCACCGTTCGCAGCGATCTCTATGCTTTAGGCGTCAGCGCAATTGAAGCCCTCACCGGGAAACCGCCTCACGCCCTTAGGCGCAGCGACAGCGGAGAAATTATCTGGTCGCATACGCTACAGCAGATCTCGCCTTCGCTCACCCAAATTATCGATAAGATGGTGCGCTACGATTTCAACCAGCGCTATCACAGCGCCCAAGACGTGCTTGACGACTTAGCGCAGCTAGACTATAACCAGCTATCGGATGTCCGTCTATCGGACACCCGGCTATCGAATGCACGGCCAGCAGATCAGCAGACAGAAGATGGCGCTCATTCGGAAAGCACTGCCAAAAATACTGCCGACCAGAGCACTCAACCGGGCATTATTGTCACCAACCAAGCGCTAGATAAAACGGAAATTTTGCCCACTAACTGGGCGAGTGACTTGCCAACCCAACCGGAGAAGCCAGATGAAAAGCCCCCTGAAGATATGTTGGGCGATCGCTAAACCCTGCTGCTAAAATAGCCCTTCAAAAAAATTCACAAACAGCTTAGAAACACCCGTCAGCGCTTTTTGAGAATCTTCCACTGGCCCGCTCTCAACAGCAGGGCTCCCGGTAGTTTCTTCTAATGGATTGGCTGGTTCTACTGGATTGGCGGCAGAACCACCGCTCACAATCGGCGTCGTATCGCTAGGCTCTAATTCGGCTTCTAGCGGCGGGCCAGCCGTCGGCGTAGATTCCAGGCTCCCGCCATCGCCGGGTAGGTCACTGACACCTTCCAACTCAGACGCGTTACCCGCATTGGCAGGCTCTGCTGGCTCTGCGGGTGCTGATGGCTCCATCGGCGCTGGGTTAGAGAGATCATCCTCTAATACAGTACCTGCTCCTACTTCGCCACCCCCTGATGGAATTGGCTCCAAGCTGTTGAGTGCTGGGTTAGGCTCCGCTCCGTTTAAATAAGCTTCGGCAAAACCGCCATACTCTAATTCTGTAGGCGGCTCTGGTTCTAGCTCGACTGTCGGGCCTTCATGCACACCTGAATCCACACCTGAATCCACAGAGGGCTCGCTACCCATTGTCGGGACGGTGCTATCAATAGGGCTGCTGTCAGGATTAATAACACTATTAGGAATCAGGCCGTTTTCAGAAGTAATGCCACTGCCAGCGGAAATACCCGGAATTACACCCGTAACCGTTTCCAAAGGATCGCTCAAACCGCTACCAACACTGCTAGGAACTGGCGTGCTAGGAACGGTGGGCGTCGTGCTACCGCTAGCCCCGCTGTCGCCGGTTTGGATATTGCTGGTGTTACCGCTGCTGCTATTGGAACCAGTAGGATTATTAGTATGGGTGCTGCTAGTGCCACCGCTACTCCCTGAATTGGTGCTGCTAGTGCCGGTAGTACCAGTGCTTCCTCCAGTTTGACTACTGTTCCTGCTTGTGGCACCACTGCTAGAACTACCGCTGCTGGAACTACCGCTGCTAGAGCTATTGCTGCTAGAGCTATTGCTGCCGCCAGCACTAGAATTCGGCTTTGACCCTGTAGAAGGCAGTACAGGCTGTCCAGAAGTTGTATCAGGGCGGCGGAACGACGGTGGATTTTCAATGACCTGTTCGCCCGCATCAAAGGTACCCTGATTGGCTATTGCCTCTCGAATCTCTTCGCGCACCCCATTCAAGTCATCCGATCCGGGCTGAAGGTAGTCAAACCCCGCCGCCAAACCACTTGTCTGCCAGAACGACGTTAGATCGAAATCAAAAATTTCAACAATTCGGTCATTCTCAATCACGCCGATTTGACTGGCATACAGCGCCTGCTGCTCAGAGCCATCTTGGTTAGAGATCACCATCGGGCCATTTGGATTATCGGTTAGGGCACCGACAATCGTCCGGTTCGTTTCTGGAATGTATCGCACAAATAGTGCCGAACCTTGAATGCCGGTAACCGCATTAGGCGTTTGAATCGTGCTGCGGCCTCTAGCAGGCGGAATCAGAATTAACACCGTGCCATCAGTAAGCTGAAAATTGCGGGTATTGGGCGTAAATCTAAATGTTGCGCGTTCACCAATACGCGCTAGAGACCCGTCATTAAAGCGTAATTCGGCCCGAGATGACTGCGCTGTTCTGAGCGCATCGCCAATACCAAGCACGTCTGCAATCCGGGCCCGTCGAGCCCCGGCATTGCTCGGCACTAACTGAACTTGATTGCGCAAAAAGTCGATTCGAGCCCAAGACAGGGTTTGCTCTTGAGCGCTGACAGCGTAAGGTCCACTTAAAAGACTAGCTAAGCTGAAACCGACAGACATTACAGCGATGCGCAGCCTTTGAGTGGAGCCGATTCTTGTAGAGTAGTTCTCAACCATAAACCTTACGCGTGAAAAACCTGCTAGCGCTATTTACTTAGATCGTTAGGAATTATCAGGATCTAAATGCCCAGAACCTAACCCGTTTGGCTAGATATATTCAGAAAATTTGATTCTGGATTAATCGCGGTCTGCCAGTGTCTACCAGTGTCTCACTTTTGAAACCGGCTCTTGAAAGACAGAGCAACTTAAATTTGGCTAAATGCGACTCCAAGCGAAAGCTGTGAGCAGTCAAAGGATGAATTATAAAAAAGTGAGTAGTAAAGGCGTTAGCAGCTGAGGGATGTGACAAAGCGCACAGCCACCTTTCCTGTCACTTTCATTCTAACGTTTTAAAGAGATGAGAGCATTGAAGATAATTTGTAAGGCCCTGTAGAAATCTACCTGTAGAACTCTGTAAGTGCCAATCCCATTTTTCGTGTATTCCTTTTACTATGGTCTAGCTCGATCTAATTTCAGCCCGTGATCAGGATGCGAAATGACTCGCGCTAGCTTTTGCCTGATTGACCTGACGATGCCTTGATATAGATAACATTTGTACTTGTCGCTATTTATGGTCGCTGTTCATGCCCTCACCCCCATCTAGCGACAGTTCGCACTTAATTTCTTGCTCAGTTCTGACAAGCCCTCGGCCAGTTTGCCCTGCCGCCTCTAAGCTCAGCGCACTCAGATTAAGCCTTGGCCTTGGTGTATTTGGCAGCTTATTAAACGTCTTTGCGATGCCTGCTGTGGCGCAATCTTCTACTAGAGATAGCGGGCTGTTGGCTTTAGAGACTCATGCGAACCTAAGTACTAGCGAGGAAAATATCGAGGAAAATGCTGTTTCGCTGCAAATTAATCTTTTGGAGCTATCCCGATTTGCTAGTCAGGTTAATCAAATCAGGAGTAAGCCGTTACCTGAAGGGGCACTAAAGCAGCCTACCTTTTCGACAAAAGCCGAGATTGGTGGAGTAGTTAATAAAGTCGTCACTGATCAAGTCACTGCTGATGAATCGAGAGGTAATGAAGCGGGTAGTGAAGTTGCCGTTAATGGAGCAGCCGTCGGTGAAGCAGCAGTGGCTGATGAAGTAACCGTCAATAAAGCAGTTGATTCAATAATTCATGAGGCGGCCCCTGACGCTGTGCCACTTGACGATGAGTTGGGTGATTTACGAGTTAGGCAATTGCGAT
>QBMP01000235.1 GCA_003242115.1 Phormidesmis priestleyi | reverse complement strand
CTATATAGTTGCTCTACATAGTTTTATCAGGTATGAGGGTGGGCGATCGCTTGTTCTGTCTGAATAAGAAGGGTAATGCGGTGCTCACCGGGTGTGATATCTGGAGGAAGTTGGAGGGTTAGGGTGCCATTTGGGGTAATGGTTGCGGTTAGTTCAATGGTTTTAACTTGGACGCTGTGATGGGAGCCATCAGCGGTTTCGATGTTGACGGCTCCCATCGCTGTAGTCGGGCTAATGAGCTACGTGTAAAAGCGTTCGTAGTCGCGATGAGTGCCTATCCAGTACCAAGTTACTGTATTGTCTTCCATAATTCCTAAGGCGCGGTAGCTGCGCGTAATCCGAACTGACCATAGCCCAACTCTACTGTCAATGCACTTGAAGCGAAGCGATGGATGAAAGGGGTTTTCCCTCCAAAGTTGGTAAGTTTTTCGCGCAGATTGTCTGACAGGATTGCTAAGCTTTCGGTACTCTGCCCAAAAAGAGGGCAAGGTTGCAGACTTCATAGCTGCTCGTAGTCCATTGGGGATGACTTGCCTTCGGCAATCTCTCGCTTTGCCTTTTGTGCCGATGCTATGAGCTGTTCGTATGTTTGCTCAAATGAGACTTGCCATCTTTCTTCGTCTTCTAGGTCGGCAATGAATTCGCGTACCTGCTCAACGACTTTCTCTTGCAGCGCAGCAGGTAAAGATTCGAGCATCTTTATGACAGTCGTAATCGCAGGGGATGAGGGTGAGGACATAGAAATGCGCTGAAAGAGGTGGACGGGGTTGAGTGAGAAATTGTGAGTATGTTAGCGCTTGTGTTCTTGTTTCTTTAGTCTATGATAATTTGTCCATTGCCTGTTGAATGAGTTCATGCCAGCTCATTGCCGCTTGAGTTGTGGGGTGGTTTGTGCCGAGGGTAGAGACGTAAATGTCTAGAGCTTGTTGAATGTGGATCAGTGCTTGCTGATGTTGTTGAGTGTTGTGATAGAGCCCGGCGAGATTGTATAGGCTACCTGCGGTGTCAGGATGGCGATCGCCCAGTTCTGTTTTCTTGATTTCGAGCGCTTGGACATGCAGCGGTTCCGCTTCCGCATAACGGCCCTGCGAGTAGTACAGTAACGCCAAGTTATTCAGACCTTGGGCGGTGTCGGGATGGCGATCACCCAGTTCTGTTTCCCTGATTTCGAGTGCTTGAATATACAGCGGTTCCGCTTCCGCATAACGGCCCTGTGAGCAATACAGGCCCGCTAAGTTATTCAGACCTTGGGCGGTGCAGGGATGGCGATCGCCCAGTTCTGTTTTATAGATTTCGAGCGCTTGGACATACAGCGGTTCCGCTTCCGTATAACGGCCCTGCGAGTAATACAGTAACGCTAAGTTATTTAGACCTTGGGCGGTGCAGGGATGGCGATCGCCCAGTTCTGTTTCCCAGATTTCGAGCGCTTGGACATACAGTGGTTCCGCTTCTGCATAACGGGCCTGCGAGTAATACAGTAACGCCAAGTTATTTAGACTGGTGGCAGTGTAGAGATGGCGATCACCCAGTTCTATTTTCCAGATTTCGAGCGCTTGGACATACAGCGGTTCCGCCTCCGTATAACGGCCCTGATCCGAATACAATCTTGCCAATCGAGACACCGCCGTGGTCATTTCAGTTGTCTTACCCAGCTTCAGCGAACCCAAAAAACCCTCAAATTGCGATGTCAAATCCCGCAGTTCTCGTTGCGCTCCCACCTCCGCCAAACTCTCCAAAGCTGGCAGCAAATAAGTCATCAGCAAATCTTGATCCGCAGCCCCTGCCTGCCTCGCCGTAAAAAACTCAGTCAACAGATTCTGACTTCGCTGACGAGCATCCTCAAAATTAACACCTCGAACTTGCTCAGATCCTAACCGAGGCGTCACCGCTGACCTAATAGTTGTATCTGATAGTTCCCTTTCGCGCACCGCCGGACTTAGCTGTAGCTGTGGCCTAAACCAACCATGCAAATCCGGCATCGCATGAAGCGACGTTTGCAGCAGCACGGGCGTCATCCACCATAGCTGCCGCAGCGGCAACGCCACCAGCTCCTCCCGGTTAAAATTCACTACCCGCAGCGCATCCGCCAAAGGCGTTTTGGACTCAAAAGCGGTCGCAAAGCCGGTCACAGAAACCACCCCTCCCGGCACCTGACTCAGCCGCTCCCGCAAAAACCGTACAATGTCCGTCGCCTCACGGCGAGTCGGCAGCACAATTTCAGTCCAGGCAACGCCAGCTTGCGCCAACTCGCGCTGCAACCGCTGCACCACCCGCTGCCGGTCAAACTCCGAGCTATATTCCACCCGCGCCAAGCCGCCACCCTCACGCTGGCCCCAAAGCAACACCCGCTGGCAGACTTCATCAATACTGCCCGGAGCCATCCCACCCAGAGTAGTGCTATCTGAACCAGTACCGCCCGACAGCGACTCAAAGCCAGTATCCACATCAGCCTCAGAAGGTTCCACCGGCTGCTCCTGCGGTCAACTGCTTCTGCGCTACCAAAATATCCACCACCAGCGGATGCACCCCAAACCAGCGCTGCCCGTTAAACTCCTGCACAGAGCGAGCATTCAGCAGCGCATAAAGCCCTGGCGTCGGCACCTGAGCCTGCTTATCGCCCTCGTAAAGCTGCTTCAGCAGGCTAGCCTTATCTTCATAGCGAATTTCATCCGGGTCATAGGGGCTTTGGCCCAAGCGGCGCTCATAGTCGCTGCGCAAATTCACAATCGCGGCATCGGCATCCGGCCCAGCAATTTGCTCAACGCCTCGAATCGAAGCCCCATCCGCCGCATAGTTAATCAGGCTAAACAAATCTCGTAAATTTCCGCCCGAAGCCACTATCAACCGCTGCAACTGCTCCGGCTCAAATAATTTCAAATCCATCCGCGCTGCCAGAGCCTTTGCCACCGCCGCTCGGCCCTCGCCCCTCGGCGTATGATCCGGGTCAAACATCGGCGTATCTGGAATCACAAAGCTACAGTCTCCTGAAAAAGGTAGCCGCGTTGCCTTCGCAGAGTAATACAGCCCAATCGGCAGGGTGAAGATGAGGTGCGATCGCAGTTCCTGAAAAATGTTGGCGTAGGTAATGAAAAGTTCTTCGATGCGATCGCTCGGAATCCCAGCCCGATCAAAATCTTCACCAACTAGCAGCCACTGTTTGCCCGTTTGCTCACGCAGAAGCTGATTGCACTCATCCAACAGCCGATTAGCAACGCTCATCAGCGTATCCAACCGAGTTAGGCGATACTCCACAACTTCAGTTTTGCGCGTAGAAGCAAACTTAATCTCTCCCTTGAGGGTGGCAAAGAGCCCCAGCACCTTGTTCCAGAGTGAATCATCTTTTACACCTGCGCCTGCTTCGAGTGCGATCGCGGCATTTTGCGCCAGTTCGCGAGTATCTTTTTCAGAAGCAAACCAATCCCAAATGTCCCGTAGCCTTGCCTCTGAAGGACGCTTTCCTGCTCCCCCTTTGGCAACGGGTTGCGCAGTCTGCTCCGCCACAGCGGCCATTAGCACTAGCAGCACATCCAGCGGCTTAAAGTTGCCAGGATCGAGCACCGAAACCGCACTAAACCGAATCGGCTGAAACTGCTGCTCTACCTGAAACAGCAAACGCGAAATTTCGGTAGACTTGCCCACGCCCCGATGCCCCATCACACAGGCTTTAAACGGAATGCGATCAGCATAGGCCCGGTTCAGGCGCAGCTTCAGCCGCTGCATTTTATCGCCGCCCCTCACCTGATTAATTTCTTCCGTGTAAAACGCCTTTAGCTCCTTTGCAGTCGTCAAAGGGCCAGGTTGCAGCGTCCGATAGACATCGGCTAAGCGGGTAGCGGGCTGTGTTGTTAGCGCGGCATTATCAACCATCAAACTTGCCTTAAAGACGTTGGCCTACTGGACATTGGTTACTGAATAGTTATAACCCGTTTTGGCAGTGCCGCTGACCAGCCTCTGCTTGATATTTACCCAGATCAAAGCATGTCTGGATTGACGCTGATTTCGTGCAATTTATCCGCTAGCTAGTTGGCACGCTATTCGGCCACAACTGCGCCTTGTTGTGTCGCGATCATAGTTTGTTGAGCCGCGATCGCGCTTTGTTCGGCAGCGATCGCAGCTTCATCCAAGGTTGCCACAAGCTGTCTGTCAGCCTCAAAGAGGCTCAACATAGGTGCGTTCAGCGATCGCGCAGCCGTCGCGGCTATAGCCGACGAAGGTGTCATGGCAAACCCTATTGATTGGCAGCTTTTGGGTTTAGAAGCTTGCAGTTTAGGTTAGCGTCGTAGCACCAATGCCCGCGTAACTTTAGCTTGGCGGCGTGTCATCATCGTTCCATTGTTACCCTAGAGTTCAAAACTAAAGCCTCGTTGCTTGAGGGCTCGATATTTCTCCAGATCAAACTGGTAAAGCTGCGCGGCTCGATGGGCAACGCCTGTCTCTTGTTGGCCAGTGTCTATCAGCAGATCCATCTTCAACAGCTTTTTGCGAAAGTTTCTTTTATCTAAAGGACGATTCAAAATCTGTTCATAGAGACGCTGCAATTGCGAGAGTGTAAAGGCTTTTGGCAACAGCTCAAAGCCGATGGGCTCGTAACGAATCTTGGCCTGTAAGCGAGCTAATGCACAATCCAAAATCTCAGCGTGATCAAAGCCTAATACCGTTTCTATTTTTGCCCCTATTTTTGGCAACTCAAACAGCTTAAACCACCGGGCATCACTGGCATCAGTCGCCGCCTGTACAGGATGGCTTTGCAAATTAATCAGGGCGTAGTAAGCGACTGAGACAGTGCGATCGCGCGGATCTCTCCCCACTGCTCCAAACGTATAGAGCTGCTCTAAAAACACGTCTTTCACCCCCGTTTCTTCCTGCAATTCACGCACCGCCGCCGCCTCAACAGACTCTTCCATCTGCACAAATCCACCCGGCAGTGCCCATTGCCCCTCATAAGGCGGCAGCTTGCGGCGAATTAACAGCACCTTGAACGCCGCTCCAACACCAACGCCAACCCCAACGCCAACCTCAAATCCAAACACGACACAATCGACGGTCAAAGCAGGCCGGGGATACTCGTAGGTGTAAGTTATTGACGCTGGCATTGACGCTATGGGAATGATTTTGCTATAACAATTATCTTAGTGTCAATATTACACTAAGATGAGAAATAATCAAGGAAAGGGCAAGGAAAGGGCTTATGTTAGGTGCGATCGCTGGAGACACCATTGGTTCGGTCTATGAGTTTGATCGTATCAAGCACAAGGATTTTGAGCTGTTTACCCCACACAGCAGCTTTACGGATGACAGCATTCTCTCGGTTGCCGTCGCCGAGGTGATTTTGCACAGCGGTAGCTTTGCTGAGAGCATTAAGCGCTATGCTCAGGCGTATCCCCATCTAGTTGGCGGCTACGGAGCCCGGTTCAATCAGTGGGCTTTCTCCTCTTCTTTGGAGCCTTACAACAGTTGGGGTAATGGTTCGGCCATGCGCGTCAGTGCCGTCGGCTTTGCCTACGATGAGTTGGATCAAGTGCTAGCGGTAGCCAAGCAAACCGCCGAAGTCACGCACAACCATCCCGAAGGCATTAAGGGCGCACAAGCCACCGCCTCCGCCATTCTACTCGCGCGTCAGGGCAAATCTAAGTCAGCCATTAAAGCCTTTATTGAACAGAATTTTGACTATGATCTGATCCGCTCCCTTGCAGACATTCGGCCTACGTATGAATTCAACGAGTCTTGCCAGGAAACGGTGCCAGAGTCGATCATTGCCTTTTTAGAATCTACAGATTTTGAAGATGCGATTCGCAACACAATTTCGCTCGGTGGCGATACCGACACAATGGGTGCAATTACCGGCGGTATTGCCGAAGCTTTTTACGGTGGTGTGCCAGCAGCGATCGCTCAACAAACCCTCACCTCCCTAGACAACTCCCTCCGCCAAACAACGCTAACTTTCTGCGCCAAATATACCTACCCCTATCCTTTCTAACTCTCCTTATCTCCCTATCTCTCCCATGACCACCCCTCTTCCTGACTACTTCACCCCAAACAGCACCGGCCAGCTCTACCGCGTTCCCTACCAAACCCGTGCCAGCGAAGCGAAAGCCTACGCAGCAGCCAATCATATTTCTCCGGCAGACACCGACCAAGCCCGCGTCTGTTTGCTAGCTATTGATGTGCAAAACACCTTTTGTCTGCCTGATTTTGAGCTATTTGTCGGCGGACGCTCAGGCATGGGCGCGGTTGATGACACCCGGCGGCTGTGCGAATTTATTTATCGCAACCTGGATGTCATTACCGAAATTATCCCAACGTTAGATACTCACATCGCCGCGCAGATTTTTCACCCCATTTTTTGGATTGACGAAGCTGGAGAGCATCCGGCCCCGATGACGCTAATTCCGTTTGAAGCCGTGCAGCAAGGAAAATGGCGGGTAAACCCAGCTGTTGCCAAAAGCCTATCTGTTCAGTCCAGTCAATCTGATCAATCTACTCAAGCACAAACCGTCGAAGCCTTTGCGCTTCACTATGCCAAACAGCTCAGTGAGAATGGCAAATATCCGTTGACTATTTGGCCCTATCACTCGATGTTAGGCGGTGTGGGCCATGCCTTAGTATCCGCTTTTGAAGAAGCCTGTTTCTTTCACAATATGGTTCGCCGTAGCCAAACTCGCTTTGAGATTAAAGGAGACAATCCGCTCACCGAAAACTATTCCATCTTGAGCCCTGAAGTTTTGACCGACGATGCGAATCAGGCGATCGCCCAGAAAAATAATCGGCTGATCCAGCATTTGCTCAGCTTTGATGCGGTTATTATTGCCGGACAGGCCAAGAGCCACTGTGTTGCTTGGACTGTCCGCGATTTGCTCAGCGAAATTCAGGCCGTTGATCCGGCTCTGGCGCAAAAAGTCTATTTGCTGAACGACTGCACTTCTCCGGTGGTTGTGCCCGGTGTCGTCGATTTCACCGATAGTGCAGCAGAAACGTATCAGCAATTTGCCCAGGCAGGGATGAACATCGTCCAATCTGTAGATACATTGAGAGAATGGCCACATTTTGCAAACTTGATGAGAATTTAGCTAAATTCTGCCTAAATTTACGGATTTTATTTTAGTATGCCGAAAAATTAGAGATGACTAGACCTCTTGCATAATAGATTTAATGGTACTATTAAAGGCTTTGCCGAATTCCTTTAATATCGGCCCTTTAACTAGGGCCATCCAAACAGTGCAGGCAAAGGCCCTTTTGTTTAAAAC
>QBMP01000234.1 GCA_003242115.1 Phormidesmis priestleyi | reverse complement strand
GATGAAAATGCGCCCAAAAAGCGAGGACGCTTGAAGCAAAGCCGCCCGAAAAACTTACTCGCATTAGAATTTTATAGTGAAAAGTCAATTGGCCTTCAAGATATAAAGAATTGGCTTCTGAAGAGAAAACTTAGAGATTTACCTGTTGACTGCTAATGTTTGGGAGTGCGAAAATGAAAAACGCCATAATCCATATCTCTGTTGACGAGGCTACGGCGATCGCCTACAACCAAGCCTCAACAGAAGAGCAGAAAAAGATACAGATCCTTTTGCGCTTGCGGGCGCAAGAACTATTCACTCAATCTGACGTTTCGTTGCAGCAAATAATGGATGATATTGGAGAAAAAGCAGAAGATCGGGGGCTAACGCCTCAAATTCTGGAGACCCTACTTCGTGACGAACAATAGCCATCGTCGAAGTCACAACGGTAGTAACTGACTGCCGCGATCCAAAAGATAACAAATTTCTCGAATTGGCCATGAGTGACGGTGCTACAAGTATTATTAGTGGTGACACTGACTGACTCGTACTTCATCCTTTTCGAGGTATACCCATTGTTACCCCCAAATCCTTTACAAGTGGCTGAGGCTTGTCGGGTGGGATAGGCGGTTCGATTATGAAATGGGAATGAAATTTCTCAACAGGTTAGGAAAACGCTGATGATTCTGAGTGCTAGGCTAAGTGAAAAGAGCAGCTAAGGATACCTTAACAAGCTGAAAATTATGAATATAAATGCCTCTATCATTGATCAGCGTTTGGAATCAGTTACCGACTCTATTCGGCAACCGGCTGCTGAAGAGCTAGGCATTCGTGACGCAGGGAGGCTTAAATCGTTAGCATTTGTATATTTGTGCGTCAAAACCCTCTTAGACTTAGAGACCATTAGTACCTTTGATTGCCTGACCGAGGGGGCGGAGATTTTGGCGTTGATGCTATGCATATTTCTGAAGAATATGATGGCGAATTCACTGTCAGTTTGTTTCAGGCTAAATACAAGAATAATTTAGAAGGTAACGCCAAATTTCCTGAAGAGGGAATCAAAAGTCTCGTAAATGCGATTAACTATCTATTCGATCCCACAGCAATATTGGAGCATATCAATCCGCGCTTACTTGCCAAAGTAGAAGAAGCCCGCAGCTTAATTCGAGACGGCTACATTCCACAGGTTCGGGCGATCGCCTGCAACAATGGACTAAAGTGGAACGCAGCGGCTCAAGAAGCCATTGAACGCACTGGGTTTGGTGAGCAGGTTACGTGGGAGCATGTCAACCACGAACACTTAGTTAGCATCTTGCAGGCAGCTAGATCCGTTAAAGATACTTTGCAGCTAAGTGGCAAGGCTATCGTTGAGGATATGGACTTTAGCAGAGTGCTCGTAGGGAAAGTTTCAGTCACTGAAATTGCAGCGCTCATTGATCGGCATGGTGAACGGTTGCTAGAACGTAATATTCGTCGCTATCTAGGCTTACAAGGCAATCGCGTCAACGAGGGAATTCGTCATACGCTAACGAGTGATGAAAGGAATAATTTTTATTTTTACAACAATGGTGTAACGCTAACTTGTGACACTTTTTCCTACAATGCACTACAGAACGGTGATTATCAGGTTCGCATCGAAAACCTACAAATTATTAACGGTGGCCAAACTTGTCTGACCATTGCCAAAACTTTGCAAGATTCGGATTTGCTACATCAAAATTCTTCAGCGCATGTTTTACTTCGGCTTTATCAATTGCCAAAAGGCAACGATGAATTAGTTCAGAAAATCACATACGCTGCTAATAGTCAAAACCCTGTGGATCTCAAAGATTTACGGGCCAATGATGAGCGTCAGCAAAGATTAGAGATAGACATCGAGCAGTTAGGATTCAACTATCGGCGTAAACGCTCCGATACCGGCACCAGATCTGCGGATATTACGTCAGGAGTAGCCGCTGAAGCAGTGTTATCAGTTTGGCAAGAAAAACCTCATCAGGCTAAGTTTTTTACTCGCGAACATTTTGGCAAATTATATGACTCAATTTTTACTGACCAGCTTAACGGTTCTCAAGTAGTCCTTGCCGTTCAGCTATATAGAATTTCCGAAAATCGTCGCAAACGTCCAGAACCCAACGACCCTGATTTTGTTCGCTATGCTTCATGCTTTATTGCGATGCAGATGGGACGAAGGCTGCTCAGCGACATGAATATTCAAAAGAGAGACATTAGTCATCAAAATTTTCAAGCAGCCCGTCAGCTCGTCGAACAAAAAGGAGGAACTTACTACAGTGATTCAGTACAAGATATTAAAAAAGCACTCCAAGATCTTTATGGAGAACAAGATATTTCTTTGCAACAACTTTCTGCAACTTTCCGACGAGGAGATCTCATAGATAAACTTAAATAGACAAAAATTTGTTGAGTTTTCACGATAACGTCGGCAGTGAAAGGGTAAACGTACTGCCAATACCTAAACGACTACCTACGGTAAGGGTGCCGTGGTGAGCTTTGATTATGCCTTGGGCGATCGCCAGCCCCAACCCAGAATTACCCGACTGTCCTGCTCTTGCCTTATCCACCCGGTAGAAGCGGTCAAAAACCTTAGACTGCTGCTCAGGCGCAATGCCTATTCCGCTATCGCTGACTGAAATAAGCGCCTGCTGCTGATTTTGCTGAAGCGTCAGCGTCACCTGACCGCCCGCTGGCGTGTAGGTGATGGCATTGTTCACTAGGTTCAGGACAAGCCGATAAAGCTGCTCTTCATCACCTAGTACTTTCAACGGCTTTTGAGTTTTGAAATCGACAGTCAGCGTAATTTGTTCGGCGATCGCAAAAGCAGCCATTTCTTCGACAATATCACTCAGCACATCTTGCAAACAGCAAAGACTTTTTACCATCGGTCGCTGTTCGCTATCCAACCGGGAAAGTAACAGCAAATCGCTCACTAAAGTCGTGAGCCTTTGGCTTTGGCGGTTAACAACCGTTAGGGTCTCTTGAGCCTCTTCCTCCGATATCCTTGGAAGCCTGAGTACCGACTCTACCGTTGCTCGAATCGCGGCAAGCGGCGTGCGCAGTTCGTGGGCAGCATCGCCGGTAAACTGCTGAATCTGATGGTAAGACTGATAAATCGGTCGCATGGCTAAGCCCGATAGCCACCAGCTCGCCACTGTAACTACCAGCAGTGATAGGAGTAGTCCGATCAAAAGACTCCAGCGTACCGTAGATAAATAGCGATCAAAGTCTTCGAAAGATCTGCCGACTAGCAGATAAGCCCAAACCTGCTGGCCGTCGTTTCCCAACGCAAGTGCGACCTGATGATACTCCTGTCCCTCACTATCTCGCAGTGATTGCAAAGGAGGAGAGGGTTTTGTTAACGCCAATCCTTCAGGGCGAATGCCGCCAGTTGCTAAAAGATTACCAGCAGGATCTACGATGCGGATGTAATAGTCGTACTGATAGTTTTTGGGGTAGGTTCTTTGTCGGTGATGAGGCAGGTTGCTAATCTGCCCTGCGCAAGCCTCGTCTGAAATACATAAGTCGGGAAGGAGCTGCGGCGGTATGCGGTTTAACTGCTCTGGGCTAGAAACGCTAACCTCTATGGCGTCATGTATCGCATCCGCTACCGACTTAATTTCGCGGTCAATCGTCACTTCGTGGGCGTGGGCGATCGCTCTATATACCCCCACCCCCAACAGCGTCAAAATCGTCCCCATCACGCCAACATACCAAACCGCAAACCGCAGCCGAGAGCGCCGAAAGAGCTGATTTTGAGCGCGACCGCTCGGTAGACGAGAGGGATGCTCTGATGGTTTATTCCAAAGGGTTGAAACGATATCCCATGCCATAAACAGTTTCTATCGAAGTGTCATATTCTCCTAGCTTACGCCGGAGCAACCGCATTTGAGCGGCTACTACATTACTACTCGGTTCGCCGCCAAACTCCCATAGCTGGTTCAGCACCTGCTCGCGGGTGAGAATTTGGTTTGGGTGCTCCATCAGGTAGCGCAGCAGTAAGAACTCTTTTTGGGTGAGTTCGATAGGGTGTTCTGAAATTTTGCCTGGATGAAGAATAGCAATGCGGCGATCGCAGTCCAGCAGCAATGGGCCTGATTGAACCTGCGCTGGTTTAAACGCTGGGTTTCTTCGACTCAAGGCCCTCAGCCGAGCCAAAAGCTCAGCCATACTAAAGGGCTTCACTAGGTAATCATCCGCGCCAGAGTCTAAGCCAGCGATGCGGTCTTCTACTTTATCTCGGGCGGTGAGCAAAAGAACAGGGAGAGAGCTTTGGCGCTTTGGCGAAGCCCTTCCAGAGGAAGCTCGCAGCCATTGACAAAGTTCAACGCCCGTTATGCCAGGTAGCATCCAGTCAAACACGCACATGGCATAAATCGAAGCATTCTGCTCTAAAAAACTAAGGGCTTCATCCCCCGACTGCACCCAATCCACCACGTAGGCTTCTTGCGTTAAAACCCGCTTAACCGCTTTTCCCAAATCGGGTTCGTCTTCAGCTAACAGAACGCGCATAGATGTCCAAGTCCTTTAGATTCGATATTGATTTACCGTAAACCTTATACTTGACTTCAGAGTCAAGGAGATCGTGAAGAAATCCTCCTAAAAAGAATGCATCCCTTAGCCCAAACCCTATAGCAGACTGTAGAATCAATCAATTTCATCCCTATTTCATAATTATCTGTCATGCTGGTACGCTAAAAGCATCTTTCAAACTCACCATACTCTTCAAGAGGTATCCATGAACCGCCGATTCTCTAAGCTCAAAATCTTCAGCGTTAGTTTAGCTGTTGCTGGATTCACCCTAACGGGCTGCACCGCTGCGAATGAAATGAGTTCTTCAGCGACTGAAAATGTCGCTGAATCTCAGGCAGTGCTGGCCAGCGAACTCACCGTCTATCGGAGTGCTACCTGTAGCTGCTGTGGACAGTGGATAGAACATGCAAAGGCAGCAGGCTTCACAGTGAAAGACGAAATTACTGAAGATATGTCGGCTATCAAGCAGCAGTATGGCGTTCCGCAAAGCCTCACCTCTTGCCATACCACCGTTGTTGGCAATTACGTCATTGAAGGGCACATACCCGCCGAAGATATAAAGAAACTGCTGGCTGAGCAGCCAAACATTGCTGGGATTGCTGTACCTGGAATGCCCGTTGGTTCTCCGGGCATGGAGTCGGGTGATTATAGTGAACCCTACACTGTCTTTTCATTCACGAAATCAGGTGAAACGGCTACTTTTGCTGAGCACTCCTAGCGCCTCTGAAGGTAGCAGTGACAGTCAGGTTTCTCGATTAGGGAAGCGGCTATTCGATTGAGTGTTACTGCTGCTAAGTAGGCCAGTGCAATTAAACCGATCACCCCAAAAGCCAATTTTCCTTGAGAGTAAAGGGATTTAGCCGAAATCTATTTTATAAATAATTATACTGCCGACGGCTAAGAAATGAACTAGCTAGCCCTGCTACGGCTGAGGCTCTGGACTTTCGAAAGGCCAGAGCCTCAGCCGTCGAGAGTATAAGCCTACCTACTTAAGAGCCCACCACCTAATGCACCTTCTGTTGTTAAATAGGGGATTTTTAGCTGCATCAGCCGCCGTTTTGCTGCGGGGGCATGACTAAAACCAATAGGGAGACCAATGACTAAGGCAGGCTGACGGCCTCTATTTTCGATAATTTCACAGAGTTTCATCAATACGGATGGAGAATAGCCAATTACCCAAATATTACCGTCGGCGAGGTCGCTGAGTTTTTGGTGCCAGCTATCATTCTGCCAGAGCGTTCGTTCGGCGTCAGCGACCGTATCTATATGAGGGTTGTCCAGTAAGGTTGCCTGTTGACAGTCCAGATGCGTCAGGCGAGTTTGATCGAGTGCGGTTGTGAGCGCACTCACGTCACTCACAACCGTACAGCCCTTCAGCAGATTCTCTCGGGCTGCTTTGATGGCATCGGCGCTAAAGCGGACAAAGGCGGCTAGGCTAACATCGCCACAGGCTAGAACCAAATGAGAGAGCACGTCTACTTCGATCTCAGGACGCTGTGAGAGATCGGGAAGTAACCGTTCGAGCGCTTCTTGAAAATTATCGGGGTGACTGAACGTTGCCGCATCTAACTGTTGCCAAAGACTTTCGGTTAAGGACTGTACTGTCTGAGTTTCAGCGTTTAGCCATTGCAGGCTAGCTAGGGCTTTCGCTGAGGATTGGCAGGTGCGATCGCGGCGCTATTTTGCGCAGTGCTAACTTTCTCAGGCTGGCTCGCCTTGAATGGCAACTGGCTGGGAGGAGGCATTTGGATTTTGCTGGCTGCCTACGTTATTGGGGGGTACGAAAGTACTCGCGAAGGATTAACGACGCTCTGGTGCGATCGCGAGCTAGATGTTGACCTATTGATGATCGTTGCGGCACTGGGTGCAGCGACTTTGGGACTGTGGCAGCAAGAGTACTATCTGCTGGTTGACGGCGCGGTGCTGATCTTGATTTTTGCGATTAGCGGCGCATTAGAAGGCATTGCGATGCATCGGACAGAGCGCAATATTCGCGGCCTGATGCAGCTGACTTCAGATACGGCTGGACGCTTACAGTCGGGACAAGAGGAAAGCGTTGCGGTGCAACAGCTCAAGGTGGGCGATCGCATTCTCGTCAAACCGGGCGAACTCATTCCCGCCGATGGCATCTTGAAAGAAGGATACAGCACCGTTAACCAGGCTTCGATTACAGGAGAGTCTATCCCGGCAGAAAAGACACTAGGTGATGAGGTCTTTGCAGGCACGATTAACGGCAGCGGTGCCCTCGTTTTAGAACTGCATAAGCCACCCGAAAGTAACTTGGTTCAGCGGGTTATTCGGCTAGTAGAAACGGCGAAAACAACACAGCCGCCCTCTCAGCAGTTTCTAGAACGCTTCGAGCGGGGCTATGCCAGAGTCATTGTCATCACGGCGCTACTGTTAATTATCCTCCCACCTCTGTTGTTGAGCTGGGGCTGGGAAACAACAATTTACCGGGCGTTGGTATTCTTAGTGGTGGCCTCACCCTGCGCTTTAATGGCTACGATTATGCCAACGTTACTCTCTGGAATTGCGCAGGGGGCGCGACAGGGAATTTTATTCAAAGATGGCGCTCAGCTAGAAATGATGGGGAAAATCAGGGCGATCGCCTTTGACAAAACCGGCACCCGAGTGCATCTCAGTTTTGCACACCTGCCCTAGATAACTGCCCATTGAGATAAGCAGTTCGATGCCTGAGAACCTGCGGCACATTTTCTTTCGCCCATTGTGCTC
>QBMP01000233.1 GCA_003242115.1 Phormidesmis priestleyi | reverse complement strand
GCGCAAGGCGTTGCTGAGCAGATTCACTAATATTTGCTCAATGCGAACCGGATCGCCCCATACCGGCGGCAAGTCTTCAGCGATTTTGACCTCAATGGCCAGACTGTCTGAATGCAATAGCTGATCGGCAAAGCGATCGCTCACCCGCGTAATCACAAGTGCTAATGTCATCTCCCTCACCTCAACCGGCAAATAGCCCGCCTCCAGCTTAGAAAGCTCCTGCAAGTCATCTACCAGCCGCTGCAATCGCCGAGTCTCTTGGGCCAGCTTGTCATAGGTCTGCGCCGATGACACCAACGTGCCATCCGCTAGCCCCTCCAAATACCCTCGCACAATCGTCAGCGGCGTCCGCAATTCGTGCGTCAAGTCGCCCACCAGCTCACGCCGCCTTTGCTCCACACCTGCTAAGTCATCTGCCATCCGATTAAAGCTGTGGCCCAACCGATCAAACTCTGGAATTTCGAGCGGCGGCACCCGCGAAGAAAAATCGCCCGCTGAAAACTGCCGCGTCACCGTTTCCATCCGCAGCAAAGGCCGCGTAATCCGCCGGGAAAGCCAGTAGCTCACCCCAGCTGCCGTTACCCCACCCAGCGCTACCGACCACACCATGCCCCGTAGCCAAGCCCCCTCAAAGCCCTTAATAATCTGCCCTTTTACCTGCTGAATCCGAACCCCTTGGCGCTCCATACGCTCTAGCGTGACCACAAAATAACGCGGTGTAGACAGTCGGTTGACAGTCGTTAAAGCAATGACCGTTACCGCTAATACAATCAGCTGCGATACAAAAAGACGAGTCTGTAAATTAGCGCTGCGCTTCATCGGGCCTGGAGCAGACTGCAAATTAGCGCTTGGCTTAACCGTGTCTTGAGTAGATTTGACCATTAGAAATGCTCACAGAAACCCTTGCCGAAACCCTTGCAAAAACCTTTGAAGAAACCCTGGCAGACACGCCTATGAAACCCTGTCAGCAGCAGGCACATCTTCAAAGCGATAGCCGACGCCAACCACTGTTTTGATAAACGATGGCGCAGCCGGATCGGGCTCTATTTTTTTGCGCAGCCGAGCAATATGGGCATCCACCACCCGCTCATCGCCAAAAAAGTCATTGCCCCAAAGCTTTTCAATCAGCTGAGTCCGGTTCCACACCCGGCCTGGATAGCTCATAAATGTCGTCAGCAGGTCAAATTCTAAAGGGGTTAGCTCCAACGTGTCAGTATTGTGGGCACCCTCAGCCTCAGATTTGTTGCTAGCGACTTGTCGATAGGCCAACCGCCGATCAACATCTAGCGTGAAATGCGCCGTTTGATACTGATTAGACGGGTTCTGCCCACCTTGTCTGAGGCTGCGTCTTAAGACAGCGCGAACTCTAGCGACCAACTCGCGGGGGCTAAAAGGCTTCACCATATAGTCATCAGCGCCAGTCGAAAGACCAATAATGCGGTCAATTTCCTCGCCTTTTGCAGTCAGCATCATGATGTAAGGGTCTTTAATTAATCGCTGCTGGCGAATTCGCGCGCAAACCTCTAGCCCGTCTAGCCCTGGTAGCATGAGGTCTAAAATCATCAAATCTGGCTGAATCTCTTTAAAGCGTTCCAGTGCGGTGTTACCATCCCGACAAATATGGCAGTTGAACCCCTCTTTCGAGAGATAGAGCTGAATCAAATCGGCAATCTCGGCCTCATCCTCCACAATCAAAATATTCATTAAGCAATCTTTGGCTCCGTTCACGTTTCTATACTGTTTTAACTAAATGCTTTTAGCTAACGTTTGGCTAACTTTTAACCCAGATGATCACCTGCGCTCCTTAAAGGCTCCTTAGAGGGTAGGGTATTTCTTGTCAACGTTTACTGCTAATTGCCTTCCTGTCCATTACTTATCTGTCTACGGCACCGGAAATACTAGCGTTCTGAGCGAATGCTCTACCTTTATTTTATGTCTGCACTTACCTTTGAAACGTTATCCGCAGAAGTGACTCAGATTTTGGCTGAGCAAAGCGGCACTCCACCCAAAACAGCAGTTCGCTGCACACTAGGGCGCAACAAGGTGATGGTGCTAGTGGAATACCCGCTAGACAGCGCTCAAGCAGAGCCAATGGCTGCTAAAACGTTGGACTGGTTGGAGCAATATTTAAGGCAGCATTTTGATACCACAGGCTTGCCCGAGGAAGCGGCTGATTTGGTTAATGCGGGCGCTGAAGTGGCCGTCCAGATGTTTCTGAAGCATCAAAGCGAAAATAAGCCTTTCACCATGCGCTCGTTTGTCTGGAAAGTGGACGATGGGTTTGACGATCTCTTTGGACAGCTAGCTGAGTCATCGTTTGCAAAGTTACCTGAGGTCTCTGCTTCTGAAGTTTCTCCTGAAGAGACCTCTTTTAAAGAGACCAGCGACAAAGAACCTGTTCACCACGTGCCGGTTTTTCAAAATCCTGCTGACATAGAGTTTACGCTGCCGTTTGAAATGGTATCAGCCGAATCAGAGGCCGAATCAGAAGCTCCTGAGGCAGCTCTTTTTGGTGAGCCAAATTCAGTCTCAGATTTCGAGCTTGAGCTTGAGCTTGATTTAGCGGGTGAGTTAGAAGATGCGCTAGCAGATGAGCTAGTGCACGATTTAGACCGTGATTTGGAAGACTTAGAAGAGGATGCTTTGCTGTCTGCTTCTACAGCTTCTGACCAATTTTCTTTAGAGTCAGTGGCTTCGGAGTCATTAGCGTCATCAGCTGAGGCAGAATCTAGTTGGGATTTGCCAGATCCTACGTCTGAAAATTCTTCAAAATTCGGAGAATTGTCAGAATTTGATCTGCCTACAGTAGGTTTATCGCAGGAGGTAGGAGCTGATGCTGCTTTGGGATTTTTTGATCTAACCGCAGAAGCGGCTAACGATTCGCAGATGACAGAAGACACCACCTATGTAGACATTTTTGCGGAGGATGCCAGCGAGGCTCATCCGATTGAGGCTGTTGATGGCATTGAAGATCCTTTTGCTCAAGCAGATGAGCTAGAGTCGGATACGCTAGAGCATGATTTGGCAGCAGCGCTTACAGATTACGATCTGGTAGAGGAATATGCTCCTGAGAATGATCTAGAAAATGATTTAGATGATGATCATGCGCCGACATCTGCTGATCTGAGCTATGGCGATTTGATGCCGATTGGCTTAGCTGCTGAATCGAAGGCTGAGTCAAAAGCATTCTCAAAAGCTGAATCAGAATCTGATTTGGTCGCGGATACAGATGCTTGGGAGAGCCGGACAGTACTACCCATAGCACCTGAGGCGATCGCAGATTTATCTTCTGATCTCGATTCCGATCTAGACATTGACGAGCAGGTTAATCTGTTTGAGCCAAGTGAGGTTGAACCTGAGGGGTTAGAGCCTGAAGATCTAGAAACTGAAGATCTAGAGACGGAGGATGGCACCTATGAATCGTATGAAGATCAGGAAAGCTATGAAGACCCGGAAGATTACAAAGATCCGGAAGACTACGAAGACCCGGAGGACTATGACGATGACCCAGCTTATTACCTAGAAGGTGAGACTGAGGAAGACGAAGACGAATCGTTTGAAGATATTGCCTCCATTGATGAAGGTGAAGTGCAAAGGCAGCGTGACCAGTGGCAGCAGCAGTCTCAGGGCAGCCGTTGGGTTTTTGCTGGGGCGCTAGGGTTTGTATTGGTTGGGGCGTTGGGTTTGCTGCTAACGCGGCCTTGTACGGTGGGGGGATGCGATCGCATCCAAACGGCTCAAACCCAAGGCGATGCAGCCCTTGGCAGCTTAGATTTGAACGCTTCTCTGATAGAAGTCACCGAGTCAAAGCAACAGCTCAAACGCGCTGTTCAGCTTTTAGAGCCGATTCCGGCATGGTCGCCCTATTATGCGAAGGCTCAAGCGCTCTTACCCGACTATCGATCGCAGCTTACCGCCCTCGATCAAATTACTCAGGCTCAGACCATTGCCTACCAAGCTGCCGTCAAGTCTCAAAATCCACCGCACCCACTCGATACCTGGCAAAGCATTGCCGCAGATTGGCTGACAGCCGCGACCACGCTAGAAGCCGTTAGCCCCAATAGCCCCGTGCGCGAATTTGCAGATCGTAAGCTGGTGGAATACCGGGCAAGTCGAGCGACCATTTTGGTGCGCATTGACGTTGAGGCCAAAGCGGAGGTCAGCTTACGCCAAGCACAGCAGGCGGCGAGCTTAGGCAATCAGCAGGCGGACGCGGCTCAGTCTTTGACCGATTGGGAAACGGTACTGGCTTCTTGGGAGCTAGCCGTCGATAGTCTTAGCCAAATTCCTCAGGGCACCCAGGCTCACGGTGAAGCTCAAAAGCTGCTGCCGGACTATCTCAAGCGGTTAGAAGAAATGCGCGATCGCACCCAGCAAGAACGCAGCGCCAGTCGCGACCTCTCTAAAGCTCAGCAGCTCGCCGCCGCCGCCCAGCAGGCCGAAAGCGAAGACCAGTGGACACTCTCTTCTGAAGGCTGGAAAAACGCGCTCGCTCAGCTTGCTACGGTTGCATCGGGTACCTCTACCTACAAAGAAGCCCAGCCTTTAACCCAGCTCTACACCAGCTATCTCACTCGCGCCGAAAATAATCTGCAAGCGGCTCTGCGCTTTCAGCCTTACGAACCGCAACTCTACTCAGCTTGTAGCGCCGCCGCTTTACCCAAATGCACCTATTCTCTGCGCGACGGCAAAGTTAAGCTGACCTTGGTTCAGGGCTACGACAGCGTAATCGATCAATCCATTACGCCGCCTGACCAGCGCCCCAGCACAATTCCGGCTGCGCAGTTTGTCAGCCAGTCGAACCAGCTTTTGCAAGCAATTACGCTGCTGAGCACCCAGGCCCAAGTTCCGGTAGAGCTTTACGACGCTCAGGGCAAATTTTTGGCCCGTTACCGGCCTGATCTGAATGGATTCGTTAGGTAAGATTCCTTCCAAAAGATTCACTTAGCCAGAGTTGTTGGGTTAAACCTACTAGGGAAATTAGGTCGGAGCATACCCTAGCTCGTTGGATGTTCAATGAGCTGCATGGCATCGGTAAAAAACTGCTGCACAATGCCGTGAGTAACTACTAGCACGGCTATCAGCGTCGCTAGCGTCAGCATGAACATAATCAAAATTTGATAGATAGCGGCGGTCAGCGGATCAGTGCCCGCTAAAATTTGGCCTGTCATTGTCCCCGGCAGCGTCACTAGGCCCACCACCATCATGCCGTTGATTGTCGGTATCAGTCCGGCTTTAATCGCGGCTTGGCGATAGGTCTGCACGGCCTGCTTTGGTGTTGCGCCTAAACTCAGATGAGTTTCAATGTCAAGGCGATTGTTTCGGAGGGCAGTGACCAACCTTTCGCCCGTAATCGAAACGGCGGTCATGACACTGCTTAACACTATGGCAGAGAGCGGAATGAGATAGCGGGGGTCGTACCAAGGATCTAGACGAATGACCAGTAGGCATACGTAGGTCACCGTGATTAGAGCGCTGACAAAAGTTGCTAGCCACACCCACAGCAGTAGCCGAGGAAGCTGCTGATCGATGCGGCTGCGGGCGACGGTTGCGGCTATGCTCACCATGCCAATCAGGACGGCTAAAATGGCTACCGGCTGACGAGTCGCGAAGACAAAGGCTAAAAATATGCCCACTCCCAGCAATTGGACAATCGTGCGGACGGTAGCGATCGCCAGCATTTTAGAAAGCCCTAGCCCCTGCCAGCTAGAGAGGGCTATAGCGATTACCATCAAGCCCACCGCCATCAGCATTCCGATCAAGCTCGGCTCTACCATCTGCTTATCCTCATCTGCTTACCTGATCTACCTTTTTTGCTCAATCTCTTCCCATTTTTTGCTTAATCTACAGAATGTCATCCCTATTCATGAGCCTAAATATTTTTGTATTTTTGTATACTACAATTAACAAATCTACGAATGCTGATACTGCGTGGTAAGCATCGCGGTGAAGACAGCGTTCTAATTACTATTTTGTTTCAATGCTTTAGCCTCAAAGGGTTTAGCTTCAGACGCTCTAGCCTTAAAACGCTTTACACTGTGACTTCAGTGCCTTCGCCACTATGACAGGTTTCACCACGCCCCCAAACTCAGCCGAAAACTCACCCTATCGAGCTACAGGCATCAGCGCTGAGCCTAACAATCCTCACAACATGCGCCGGTACGACTGGCGAGCGATCGCCCGATACTACCGCTGGCGGCCGCTAGTCGTGATTTGGCGCACCCTTTCAGTCTCCTGGATGCTCGGCGCATTTGCCCTCAATCTACTCACTGACCACGCATTTGGCCATACCGTCCGCAACCAAGCTAAACGCGCCATTCGCCTCAGACAAATTCTCACCCAGCTAGGCCCCACCTTTATCAAAGTCGGTCAGGCGCTTTCCACCCGTCCCGATCTAATCAAGCCCAGCTTTTTAGAAGAGCTGATTAAGCTGCAAGATCAGCTACCGCCTTTTCCAAATGAAATTGCTCGCCAAACGATTTACCGCGATTTGGAGCGCACTCCTGAAGAAATTTACAGCCAGTTTTCGGCTGAACCCGTTGCTGCCGCTAGCTTAGGCCAGGTGTACAAAGCGCGACTATTCAGCGGTGAAGACGTTGCTGTGAAGGTGCAGCGCCCCAACCTGATGCCAATTATTTGCCGCGATCTCTACATTATGCGGTGGGCAGCAGGCTGGATTGCGCCCTGGCTACCGCTGAATTTGGGCCATGACCTGACGCTGATTGTCGATGAATTTGGCAGCAAGCTTTTTGAAGAAGTGGACTATCTGAATGAGGGCCGCAATGCCGAAAGATTTGCTGCCAACTTTCAAGATGAGCCGCTGATTAAAGTCCCTAGCATTTACTGGCACTGTAGCAGCACCCATGTGCTGACGATGGAATGGATTGACGGCTGCAAGCTCACCGATACGGAGCGAGTCAAGCAAGCGGGCCTAGCGACTAACGATCTGGTCGAAATTGGGGTCTCTTCGGGCCTCCGTCAGCTCTTAGAATTTGGCTTTTTTCACGCCGATCCTCATCCTGGCAACCTATTTGCGATGGCAGATGGTCGCATGGCCTATATTGACTTTGGCATGACCGATCAGCTCGATCAAGAAACCAAAGAAACGCTGGTCGATTCCGTTGTTCATCTCATTAACAAAGACTACAGCGACCTGGCGAATGATTTTGTCAAGCTTGGCTTTCTTACGCCTGATGTCGATGTCAGGCCGATTGTGCCTGCCTTAGAAGCCGTTTTTTCAGAGGCAATTGGCGCTAGCGTCGGTG
>QBMP01000232.1:6979-7300 GCA_003242115.1 Phormidesmis priestleyi | reverse complement strand
GTGCTCTATGGCCGCAAGCCACGCACCAAGTCACCTGAGCAGATGATCGCCGAACTCGAAGCTCTTTATGAACTCGGCTGGCGGCGCAGCATTTTTATGGTCGATGACAACTTCATCGGCAACAAGCGTAACGTCAAGCTCATGCTCAAGGCACTCGCTCCTTGGATGAAGGAAAAAGGCTATCCGTTCACCTTCTCAACAGAAGCATCGGTGGATTTGGCCAATGACCAGGAAATGATGGACATGATGACCGAGTGCAACTTTGGCGCGGTGTTCCTGGGCGTTGAAACGCCGGATGAAGACAGCCTCAAAGTTACGCAA
>QBMP01000232.1:6207-6856 GCA_003242115.1 Phormidesmis priestleyi | reverse complement strand
ATCCGCTGAGCGAATCTATTTACAAGATTACTAAAACCGGCATTCGAGTGATGGCGGGCTTTATCATCGGCTTTGATGGTGAGAAAAAAGGGGCAGGCGATCGCATTGTTCAATTTGTCGAAAAGTGCTCTGTACCCACCGCGCTATTCAGCATGTTACAAGCCCTACCCGACACCGCGCTATGGCACCGTCTCGAAAAAGAAAACCGCCTGCTAGCCGGTAAAGAAACCGCTAACATTCACCAGACCACGCTAATGAACTTCGTGCCGACTCGTCCGGTAGAAGACGTCGCCCAAGAATACGTCGATGCCTTTTGGAATCTGTACGATCCTCAAAAATATTTAGATCGCTGCTACCGGCACTACCGCATTTTAGGCGAAGCTCCTTGCCACAATGACAAAAGCCGTGGACCTAAGCCCAAATCCGCCAAAGAACCCTTCAACTGGCATCTGCTCAAAGCGCTGTTCATCGTCTGCTGGAAGCAGGGCATTGAGCGCGAAACCCGCTCTACTTTTTGGCTATATCTCTTTCAAATGATTAAGCATAACCGAGGCGGTGTCTCTAGCTATCTCACCGTCTGCGCTCAAATTGAGCACTTTCTGGAGTACCGCCAAATCGTCAAAGACGAAATTGAGTCTCAAATTGCAGA
>QBMP01000232.1:0-6197 GCA_003242115.1 Phormidesmis priestleyi | reverse complement strand
GCCTTATAGTCGCAGCTTTATAGTGGGATTAGGCATCAAACGGAATTTAGTCCGTAGAATTGCCTGGATCGCCAATTTTGAGCAGGGCGGGACTATTCGCAGAGGGTGCCAACTCTACTGATTGGCAGGTGGTGAATCAGTAGAGTTGGCGAATTTAGCGATAGGGAAGCTACCAACTTAAAGTTTGAGAGGCGTCTGGTTTCACCGCTTGACTTTCTGTAAGCTCAATCTCTGGATCATCACTCACAATATGTTCTTCTCAACACTGCTAAATAGTGTTGCTACCGCATTATTGTCATCCCGAATTCATTATCACCCTGAACTACCGCAACAAATAACGATCACGGCGTCTCGTTGATCATTGCTTTCAGGGCGTCGATGTAGTTGGCAATGATATGGTCTTTAAAGCTGCCGGTGACAATGCGCCAAGTAAATCGCCGAGCGAGTTTGATATCCTTGTCAACATGCCAATAGCCTTGCCACGGGGCAGGTACGCCCACCACCGCATCCCACCCATTCACAACTCGCCACGTATCGGGCATTCGGCGATTGTAAGAATCTACAAAGGCTTGGTTACCAACTCTAGGAGAGCCGAACGTATAGGCTTCTAGCGTGATTTGTTCACCAAAGTTGTACTGCAAATCGACCGCACATAGGGTAGCTACAGCGCCACCTAAACTATGTCCCGTAATCCGATAGTGGGTTGCGCCGCCTTTTTGCAAACTCTCTGTGATGTAGCGATGGACGTCATCTCGCACAGAGAGATAGGCTTCTACAAAACCCCGATGCATTCTTGCCGGATTATCAGATTTAGCCGCGTAGGTGTCAGGATAAATTAGATCCTTCTCTTCAGCGACGGTTTGAGTCACTTCCTGCATTTGTTCACGGTATTCTTCTTTCTCTTGAGGCGACCAATCGTAGCTATCTTGGCCAAATCGAATATTGGTATTCCAATCTTGCTCGCTGTCACTTCCGCGCACCACAATGATGGCTAATTGCTGAGCCGGATCTTCCAGAATCGCAAGCTGGGTGTCTGTCGATTTTTTTTCGATTAGCTTTGGTCGAAGCTGGCCCCACTCGCTAAACTTGATGCTCGAAAAGGATTGATAAACTTCTTGAGACAACGTGGCACATTGAAGTGCAGTTTTATAGTCCATTTCTATACTTCACCTGAAGATACCTTGAGCGTTTGATGGGTTCTTTCCCTAAACTATCAGCCGGTTTCCGATAAAATATGCAAATCGGCGGGGGCTATAAAAATGGAAAGAGCTGAATGAAAAACTGGTCAGTATACCTGATAAGGACTCAACATAGCACTCTATATACCGGCATTGCAACAGATGTTTTACAACGCTTTACAGAGCATCAATCGGGTAAAAGAGGCGCAAAATATCTTCGCGCTAAAGGGCCGCTGACGTTGGTGTATCACGTTGAGGTTGGCACGCACTCGCTAGCAGCTAAAGTTGAGTATAAAATCAAACAACTGGTGAAAGCGAAAAAAGAGAATATCGTTGCTAATACACCGAGTAGAGAATCTTTACTGAGATGCTTAAATATTTCAGAAAATATTTCAGAAAATATTTAAGCTTGAGCGCTGCTGTAAAGACCTTTGGTAGGGCTTTGCTTTGAACTTTTCTGAATATTTTTTGAGCCTTTTTCTGAGCATTCCATTAAGCTAAAGCAGTTGGCTCAAGCTTTTTAAAAGATAGGCGTTAAGCGAAATACTTATGGATAATTTGAAGGCGATTGTTGTCGGGGCAGGAATGGGCGGGCTGACGACAGCTATTGCAATGCGCCAAGCCGGATATACCGTTGAAGTGTATGACCGAGTGCGTGAGCTGCGGCCAGCCGGAGCCGGAATTTCGATGTGGTCGAATGGGGTAAAGGTGCTGAACCGATTGGGCCTCGGTAAAGCAATGGCTAGTATTGGCGGGCCGATGAAGCGGATGACCTATATCAGTAAATCTGGAGAAGTGCTGACCGATTTTAGCTTGGCTCCGCTGATTGAAAAGGTGGGACAAAATCCTTATCCGGTGGCACGCACTGATTTGCAACAAATGCTGCTGACTGCTTTTGGCGAAGATGACGTGCAGCTAGGATCTGAATGTGTGGCAATTGAACAGACGGCTGATCAGGCGACGGCTATTTTTGCCGATGGGACTCAAGCGACTGGAGATGTGGTAGTTGGAGCCGATGGTACGCATTCGGTAGTGCGTGAGTATGTGCTGGGCACCCAAACGCAGCGGCGATATGCGGGCTATGTGAATTGGAATGGGCTGGTGCCTGCGAGTGAAAAGCTGGCTGATAAGGAAAGCTGGGTGATCTATGTGGGCAATGGGCAGCGGGCGTCAATGATGCCGGTAGGGAGCGATCGCTTTTACTTTTTCTTAGATGTGCCGTTGGACTATGAAGTGGAGCCGCAAGCAGATATGAGAGCCGAGTTGCAACAGCGTTTTGCGGGTTGGGCTGAACCTATACAACAGCTAATCGCACAGCTAGATCCAGAGAAAACCAATCGGGTCAAAATTCACGATATCGATCCGCTGCCTGCTTTTGTAAAAGGCCGGGTGGCGCTCATTGGCGATGCGGGCCACAGCACCGCGCCAGATTTGGGTCAGGGTGGCTGTCAGGCGTTGGAAGATGCTTGGGTGCTGACAAATACGCTATTGACCACTAATTTGGGGGTAGCAGATGCGCTAAAGCGCTATGAAAAGGCAAGGTGCGATCGCACGGCCAATATCATTCTCAAAGCCCGCAAACGCGCCAACATGATCCACGGTAAAGACCCTGATCTCACCGAAGAATGGTATCAGAGCTTGGCGACTGAAAAGGGAGATAATATTATGAACGCCATCTCGGATCTGATTTTGCAAGGCCCGCTGGCGTAGCGTTTTGATCGGGTTCTCAGGTTTTCAGGATCTCAGAATTAAGTCACTGTTTGTTTCATGTATTCTTTTCGCTTAGCCTCGTTTAAGCAGTATTTTATGACCGGCAAGCTCACGACCCATGTTTTGGATACAGCCCAGGGCGCTCCTGCCGTCGGGATGACGATTGAGCTATGGCAAATTGCAGGCGATCTTACAGGGAGTCTCTTAGAGAGCGATCGCCTGCTCAAAACCATTATTACCAACTCAGATGGCCGCACCGATGCGCCCCTGCTGAACCCGCCAGATTTTGCTGTTGGCATTTATGAGCTGCGCTTCGCTGTCGGCAGCTACTTCACAGCCCATTTATCAGATCTGCCCAATCCGCCTTTTTTGGGCATCGTCCCTATCCGCTTTGGTATCGCTGATCTCTCAAGTCACTACCATGTGCCGCTACTTTGCTCACCCTGGTCATACAGCACCTATCGAGGTAGTTAGTCCAAGTAGAGCATCAGTAGAGCATCAGTAGAGCATCAGTCAGCGCATTAAAAGTCGGGCTCGGACGCATGGCCGCACTGGCTTTTTTGGGGTCGGCAAAATAGTAGCCGCCAATATCTACCGGGCTTCCCTGAGCGGCTGTGAGTTCAGCCATAATCACAGATTCCTGCTCGATAAGTTGTTTTGCAAGCGGCGCAAAATTTTTCTTTAGCTCAGCGTCTTTATCCTGCTCGGCCAACGCCTGTGCCCAATACATCGTCAGATAAAAATGACTGCCGCGATTGTCTAATTCATTAACTTTGCGCGAAGGCGATTTGTCATTATCTAAAAGCTGTCCAGTCGCTCGATTCAGCGCGTCGGCTAGCACTAAGGCTTTGGCGTTGTTGGTTTTACGGCCAACTTCTTCTAACGTCACCGCGAGGGCTAAAAACTCTCCTAAAGAGTCCCAGCGCAAGTGCCCTTCTTGCACAAATTGCTGCACATGCTTGGGCGCAGAGCCGCCAGCCCCGGTTTCAAACAGGCCACCACCTGCGAGAAGCGGCACAATTGAGAGCATTTTAGCGCTAGTACCCAGTTCAAGAATAGGAAAGAGATCGGTTAAATAGTCTCGCAGCACGTTACCCGTTACTGAAATAACATCGTTACCGGCTTTAATCTGCTCACAGGTAAAGCGCATTGCAGCAACGGGCGACAGGATTTTGATATCTAGATCATCAGTATCCGAGAGATATTGGGGCAGATATTGATTAACTTTGGCAATAATTTGGGCGTCGTGGGCGCGATCGCTATCCAACCAAAACACAGCCGGTGCTCCTGTTGCCTTAGCCCTTGTCACCGCTAGCTTTACCCAGTCTTGAATCGGCACATCCTTGGTTTGGCACATCCGCCAAATGTCTCCATTCTCCACGCTGTGCTCCATTAGCACCTGCCCCGCCTCATCGACTACGCGCACAGTTCCTTTAAGAGATTCGCTAGATTCATCCCCAGAATCTCCCTTAGAATCCTCAAGATAAATCTCAAACGTCTTATCGTGAGAACCGTATTCCTCCGCCTTTTGCGCCATTAGCCCCACATTGGCCACACTGCCCATCGTAGTTACATCAAAGGCTCCATTCTCTTGGCAAAAGCTAATAATTTCCTGATATATGGTGGCGTAGCAGCGATCGGGAATCATCGCTTTCATATCGTAGGGCTGACCATCTGCGCCCCACATTTTCCCTGAGGTGCGGATAGCCGCCGCCATTGAAGCATCAATAATCACGTCGCTTGGCACATGCAGATTGGTAATACCTTTATCGGAATTGACCATTGCCAGCGGTGGCTGAGTCTCATAAATTGCTGTCAAGGCGGCTTCAATCGCGCTGCGCTGCGCTGCGGGCAGCGCCTGAATTTTGGCATACAGATCGCCGAGGCCATTGTTAGGATTGACGTTCAGATCAGCGAAAGTATCCGCATATTTCGTAAAGACGGCTTCGTAATAAGTGGTGACCGCATGACCAAACAAAATCGGATCAGAGACTTTCATCATCGTCGCTTTGACGTGAAGCGAGAGCAAGCTATCTTCGGATTTAGCCGCCTCAATCTCTTGTGTGTAAAAAGCTCTCAGGGCGCTGACGCTCATCACCGCTGCATCAATTACTTCCCCTGCTAGCACCGCCGTTTTCTCT
This sequence comes from Phormidesmis priestleyi, assembly GCA_003242115.1. Lineage (GTDB taxonomy): Bacteria > Cyanobacteriota > Cyanobacteriia > Phormidesmidales > Phormidesmidaceae > Phormidesmis > Phormidesmis priestleyi_A. Next base: position 1,168 of record QBMP01000232.1, on the reverse strand, counting down.
TTTAATACGGTGACAGCGCCGCTTTGTTCTACCAGTTCGATTTTCACATTCCCGGTTTTCGCAATGACAACAGACTGCTCACTGCCGTAAAAGTCGCCTGCGCTCATATGTGCCACATGAGATTTCGAGGCTGCTGACCATGCGCCCACACTGTGGGGATGCTTTTGGGCATATTGCTTGACCGCAGCCGCTACGCGCCGGTCTGAATTGCCTTCGCGCAGCACCGGATTGACGGCGCTGCCGAGGGTTTTGGCATAGCGTTGTTTAATCGTGGCTTCGGCTTCATTTTGAGGATTAGCAGGGTAGTCTGGAATTTTGTACCCCTGCGCCTGTAATTCTTTGATAGCGGCGGTTAGCTGAGGAATAGAGGCGCTGATGTTGGGCAGTTTGATAATGTTGGCGGGGGGCGTTTGGGCGAGTTTGCCTAGTTGGGTGAGCGCATCCGGCTTTTGTTGCTCGGCGGTGAGATTTTCTGGAAAATTGGCGATAATGCGTCCGGCAAGTGAGATGTCGCTAAGCTCTATGGTGATGTTGGCGGGAGCGGTAAACGCCTCGATAATAGGAAGCAATGAATAGGTCGCTAAAGCAGGCGCTTCGTCGGTGAAAGTGTAGATGAGGGTAGCGGGTGGTTGAGTCATGTATCTTCCTACGTAGTAATGGCTGTAGCAATGGCTGTAGTAATCGCCCTGTAACTATACCGCTAGGTGAAAGCACCGATAAAGCCCAAAGTAGAGACTGAAGTAAAGCCCGAAATAAAGCCTAAAAGAAAATGCGAGGCTGAGGTGTTAAGCCGGATACTTTATAGGCTTTGCCTGCGCTCAGCTATTGATTCATTCTGCGGGAATCAGGGCTTGCAAGCGAAAGCCAGCGATTTTGCTGATTTCTTGGAGCGATCGCGCCATCTCCTCTCCCTTTTCATTGCCTACTCGCCCCTCAAAAGCCGCTAAAATGCTGGCTTTGTCCTGCCCTTTTACGGCCATCACAAAGGGAAAGCCAAATTTCTCCAGATAAGCTTGGTTGAGCGCCTGAAACCGCTCGTACTCAGCCGCCTCCAGCTGATTGAGGCCGGTGCTGCTTTGCTCTTGAACGGAGGCTGCGGCCATTTTTGCGCGGGTGGCCAGTTCGGGGTGAGCTTGAACGAGCGCAAGCTGATCGGCAGGGGGCATGG
>QBMP01000231.1:4035-7323 GCA_003242115.1 Phormidesmis priestleyi | reverse complement strand
GGTAAGACATCTTCAATGCTCCTTTCGTCTACATCACCTGCCGGGATAAGTCCGGCTCGAATTAGTTCTTTGAGCCATTGGACAGCGAATGGATCGATCTCGTTGTAGTAGTTCATTAACTTCTTTCTCCCAGAGAGATCGCCCTATAGCGACTTCAGTTTTGTCTGATAAATGAGATCGCAGCTAAAGCCACATAGAAGCCTGAAAGTAGCGCCAGCAGGTAGGGCAGCAGCCAAGCCACGAAAGACAGCAGCCACCCGGAAGTCGCGACAGTTAACGGAATCGCAACAGCGGCGGCCAGGAAATGAGCGGGCGGAGTGCGCTGGGTGGTTATGGCAACAAAATGGAATAGGCGAGCAGCGAGATAGCGCACGGGCGGTGGCAGTCGGTTTATCAGTGGGTGAATCATTCTGCTGTTTCCTCTTCTGATTGGGCGATCGCCCGCTTCGGCGGCTATGGCAAGTTCATACAGTTCAAAAAGCACTTTCCTGCTCACAATACTTGCCTGTCTAATTGCTTGAGTCGCATCTGATGCACCCGATTGAGCACTTCATCGGAATAGTCTTTGATGCTGGGGTAGCTGCCGCTCCCGTAAGTCTGTGGCATCGTATCGTCGGCAAGGTCGGCTTGTCCGCTGTACCAAGTTGCAGCCGTGCGCCTGATGGCATCATCTTCAGACTTACCCGCTGCTAGCTGCTCATCGTGAATTTTGGAGAGCTGATGATTGATGATTTTAGTCTGTGCATCTGGGTCAGCTAAAAACTCAGAGGGCGACAGGTCACGGCCTAGTGCCTCAAAATCCCATCCCTTACCGTCGCCTGCGAGGTTATCTGGAAGCACCTGCCCAAGGCCCAAAGCACCCGAATTTGGATTCACAACCGCAGCGTCCCCGGCTGACTCCTGAGCGATGATCGCGTTCCTCAATATATCGATCCGGGTGAAATTGGCGTTTGGTTCGCGGCCAGTGAGCGCCCATAGCAGGTAGGCTTTTTGCGGATGCTGGTGCTTGCCAGTCGCCCGGTCACGCTGCCGCCAGTCAAGGTGAGGGGCACCGATGCCAGAGGCTCCAGTCTTGGCAATCACACTTCCCGCATCGTGGACACCCGTTCTGCACAAACCTAGACTCAGATTCAGCGCTTGAAACCGCAAGTCAGGGAAACTATCAGGTTCAATCTCAGCGACCCAGCCGCCACATCGGGGTCTTGCCAGCACTGCACCTTCACCTTCACCTTCGTAACGTGAGCGCTAATAGCTTTTAGGCGACTCTAGTCAGGGGTTCATTCAGCCTATCCACAAATACAGACTTGAGATCGCCCGTCAGCACCAGCACCTCAATCGCCCGCGTCATCGCCACATACAGCAAGTAGCCGCGACTTATCAACGGGGTCACCTTGCCGAGAATATCTACTTGTATAGACTGATTTTATGCGGACAGTGGAAACTCATTTAGCTCTATGCGTGCTTCGCGCCAGGTTGGATAATGCATGTCGAGAATAGCCATAAAGCGATCGCTATGATTCGGCTCTAGCAAATGCACAAGCTCATGCACGATGACATATTCAAGCAAGTCTTTAGGCTTTTTGACTAGCTCGGTGTTGAGGCGGATGTTTTTGGTGCGGTGGTTGCAGCTGCCCCACTTGGTTTTCATCCGCTGAAGGAAGTATTGAGAAACGCTGACGCCTAGCTTGGATTCCCACTTTTCAATTAGGGGGTTAATAACGTAAGAGCCGCATCAATCATACTTGTTGGGTCTTAGCTTTCCCATCTTTTTCCTAACGGAGTGCAATGGCAGTTTGGCTATACCGCTGTGGATTTGCTTCAGACCACTCATTAGGCGATTCTAGCCGGTCAATGCAGCTGTGCATATGCCAGTGGATTAATCGGTTAGAACCTATATTCGATAAGGATTTTGACTTTTCCAGCAAACCCGAAATATACTGAGCTAAGTTCCCCAGTCAATGGATTTCCATGCAGAAGACAGTTCTGGTTTTAGTATCTAATCCAAAAGGAACATCGAACCTGAATCTTCTGCCTGAAATTCGAGATCTGCAAGAAGCGTTGCAGCGATCGCAGCATAGACATGGCTTCTCTGTAGAGTGGCGAATCGCAAAGACTCAGAAAGATCTGCGCCGCTACGTTATGGATGTCAGCCCCCACATCATCCATTTCTGTGGGCATGGCACGACGGAAGGCTTAGTTTTAGAGGATGATACTGGCATAGCTAGGGTCGTTTCTAATGATGTATTGACAGATTTTCTACAGATCTTTGCGGATCGCATCGAATGCGTTCTGCTCAATGCTTGCTATACAGAATCCCTTGCCGAGCAGCTGTCACAGCACCTGAACTATGTCATCGGCATGAATCAAGCAGTGTACGATGATGCAGCGATCGCCTTCTCAGAAGGCTTTTACGACGCCATCGGGGCTGGCGAATCCTATGAACGAGCCTTTACAGTCGGCAAAAACGCGGTAATGGAAAAGGTAACGGCCTCAGAGAGAAGTCGTCGGAAGATCACAGTAATCGGTACAGATAATGAGCCTGCGGAAGACCAAAATCAGGAGCATCTTATTCCTGTGCTCAAAATCAATCCCAACCCCAGACTGCGCAGCCCCTTAGGAGTGCAACTAAAGTTAGAAGACCGTCAGCGCAAGCTAAAAAAGCTGCAAGAGCGCCTTCAAGTCATCGATCAAAAGATTGTGCAAGGCGTTGACTTTGAAGAAGAACCAAAGCTAGAAGCCCGCAAGGACGGTATCTACCAGGAAATTACTAAACTTGAAGCAGAAATTAACAGGCTAGAGCAGGGACGTGAGTAAGCGAGACCCCGGAAAAGAAATGAAGCTCGAAGATCTAAGGCGTCGGCTTGCAAAAGAACGCCAGCGGATAGCGTCTATCAACCAAAAAATTGACGAAGGGGTTGATTTTGAAGAGGAAGAAAAGCTAGAAACCCGAAAGGACAATGGCTTTCAGAAAGTGAGCAGCCTAAATGAGGAGATTGAATCGATAGAGCAAGAACTTGAGCAATCGCAACCCATAGATCGCCTGAGCGCACTGGCAACTGTTTTACAGGATGCAGAAGAATCGGTTATTCAGCAGGCTTATCAAGCTTTGAGAACGCACTGGCATATGGATATTCCGGCAGCTACGCCGCTTTCGGATCAGCAAACTCAGATAGATTTGGTCGCTGAGCTAGAAAGATTGGGAGCTAGCCAAGATGGACACTACAGCGGCTTAGAAAGCTTTGTCGCTCATCTTTGGCAGATTGCAAGCGAGCCGTTGCTCAGTAAGTT
>QBMP01000231.1:0-4025 GCA_003242115.1 Phormidesmis priestleyi | reverse complement strand
GTAAGTTGGGTCAGTGGGGTAAAACCTATTACCCACAGAGAAACTGGGCCAACTTGTATCAAACTATTCAAACAGCGGCATCAGAGCGTACTCAAAGTTTTCAGCCTGCCATCTTCGTTAAGCTTTCTCTAGCAGAGGAAAGATCCACGCAGTCAGGACAGAATCAACCCCATTATCGGTTAGAAGCGTGGCTGATTGAAGATATTGATACATACAAAACTAAAGGAAAGCGTCGCAAAGGATTTAAGCCGCTAATCAAAGCAGAAACACCTGAGGCAGAGCCATTTGTTATTGAAGCAATAGGGGGGAAAATTCAGTCACTCTTAGGGCAATGGATAAAGCGTACCAGAGGTATTTTGATGGAATGTGAGAAAGATCCTGAGTTTTATGTCTTTTTGCCCAAAGAACTGTTAGATACTGCTGTAGACCAGTGGCCTCTGACATCAAGCGGTTGCCTGGGGCACACGTATTCTGTTGTTTTATGCTGCTCAGATCGAATTGACTACCCTACGGCTTCGATAGGAGGATGGCAACGGTATTGGAAAAGGCATGAAAACGCCGCTGGGCAAACTGCGAGAGACGTATTTATAGAATGCGATGGTCGTGATATGTCGGCAGTGATGTCGGCGATAAAAACTATTGAAGCCTCTAGCGATGCCATTGGCCTACACCTGATTAACGCACCCAGTGCAGAGACGTTGGATCTCATCGCTGAGGAGCTTTGGATCGTAGGGTTGCCCCTAATGCTTTGGGGACGCTGCGATGAAGTTAAGATCAATAACGCCCAAGCGTTAGATACAATTCTTCAGAAGAAAAGCTTGAATGAACTGGCTGAAACCCTTAAAGCGGAGCGATATCAAAGCCGTAATCCGGGGAATACACCTGAGTGTCATATTGGCCATCATCTGTCTTTACTCAGAGATAATCCACTGCTGATTTATCCGCTTAGTGCATAGCGTAGCTAAACAAATATTTTGGGGAAATACCTCGGGGGAAAAGCATCATGAGCAGTACTGACGACAAATGGTTTATTTTCCAAGGGAATAACGCTGAGTCCCACGGCGATGTAGAAAAGCGCCTACCGTCACCGCCTAGCTGGCGACCGTATGGCAGCTCGGTGAGTCCTGGCGTTAGTCGCCGTAAGCGTAGAGGCCGTACGTTTCAAACGAGGCCGAATGAAGTGAAGATGGTTAACGCGGCGCTTTACTTGCGCAGGCCGCTGCTGATTACCGGCAGGCCCGGAACAGGAAAATCGTCCCTGGCCTACGCGATCGCTGAAGAGCTGGAACTCGGGGAAGTGCTCTACTGGCCAATTACCACTCGCACAACGCTCAAAAATGGACTCTATAACTATGATGCTATCGGGCGATTGCAAGACGTAAAGCAGCTAGAAATCCAAGGAAAATTGGCTGAGAATGAAAGCTCGACGGGTGCAGCCTCTGCCCGTAAAAGTGCCAAGAGTGAAGCGCAGCAGGTCGCTGACTTTATTACCTTGGGGCCGCTGGGCACGGCGCTGGTAAAATCAAGCCGCCCTCGCGTACTGCTGATTGATGAAATTGATAAAAGCGATATTGATTTACCTAACGATTTGCTGACGATTTTTGAAGAAGGACGATTTGAGATTCCTGAGCTATTGCGATTAGAAAAAGATGATCCTGATGACACTCAAAATGCTGAGCCTAGTGAGGTGAGAGTGCGAACAGCCTATAGCGATATGGATGATGCGATCGCGAAACGAGATCGCAAGGCTACGGTTCCGGGCGGGCGCGTTGTTTGCAATGAGTTTCCTCTGGTGATTTTGACGAGTAATGGTGAACGTGACTTTCCGCCTCCGTTTTTACGCCGCTGCCTGCGGCTAAATATGTACGAGCCAGATCGCGATCAGCTGGTCAACATTGTGAAAAAACACTTTGAGAGAATTGATAAAAACAATAAAAAGCACATTGATATTAGTGAAGCGCAGATTAACTACTGGATTAGCGCCTTCCTGGAAAAGCGCGATGATAAAAAAGAGCAGTTAGCAACCGATCAGCTGCTCAACGCGCTGTTTATGGTGGCACGAGAAAAAGGCCCGGTCGGAGATGATTTAGACGAATTTATTAAAGATTATGTGCTGGCATCTTTAGACCGTCCGCTACCGGCAGATAGAACCGCAGGGAAAACTGCTGCGCCTAAGTCGAAGCAGTCATGATTGAGCATTGGCTAGCCGCATTGGAGCAATTTGAGCTATTGCGCACAGATACTGAGCGTGATGAGTTAGATCAATCTGTGCTTTCGGATGAAGATATCGCAGATGCGCTGTGGCTAGCAGTCCAGATGGGGGGCAATATCTCGACACCCGCGCCAACGCCAAAGGAAGCGGATACAAAAGACGAAACAACAGATAACAGCCCGCTCGATACCACCGTCACGCCGCTGCCTGCCGTATCGCCACCGCCGACGATTCCGGCTTATCCACAGAATGCGCAGCCCCAAGCGAGCGAAATGGGAGAAGACTTGCCTGATACGGGCTTGTCTCTGAGCATTCAGACTGCGCCTGCCCTGCAAAATGCGCGAGGCATAGGCCGCGCCCTGCGTCCGCTGATGAGAAAGGCACCCTCTCGTGTAGAGCAAGTGTTCGATGAGACTGCGACGGTAGATCGAATTGCCGCAGAAGAGATTTGGTTTTCTGTGCTTAAGCCTGCCCGTGAGCGCTGGTTTGATCTGGAGCTGGTTGTGGAAGATGGGCCGCTTAGCTTTGTCTGGGAAGCCTTTTTGTCAGAGTTTCAGCGGGTGTTAGAACGGCAGGGCGCGTTTCGTCATATCCGCACATGGCAGATAAGCGCGTCAAAAACGGGCGATCCTCAACTGCGATCTTTGTCTGCGAATGGGCCGATGAAACGGTCTAACACGGCAGCAGAGACAAAAGCGCACTCTCAAGCATCGCCGCTGCGAAGCCCTAAAGAGCTAATAGACGCCTCAAAGCGCGGCTTGGTGATGTATGTCAGCGACTGTCGCTCCGAGCTTTGGCGCTCGGGGTCGATTCACAAATGGCTGAAACTTTGGGGGCAGCACGGGCCGGTGACGTTGGTGCAGCTGCTGCCCGAACGACTTTGGCAGCAAACCGCACTCAAAGCAGGCTTTAGGGTACAGGTAAGTGCTTTTTCGCGGGGGGTTGCAAATACTAAGCTACGCAGGTTTAATGTGCCGCTTCGTTACCGGGAAGAGGCTTCATCGATGCTGACGTTGCCTGTGATTACGCTGACCGAAGAGGCGATTACGCAGTGGGCGCAGGTGGTAATGGCCGCAGGGCAGCAGCGTCTACCGGCGCGGCTATTTGACATGGTTTGGGTGGAGAATGCGGCGCAGCTACAGGATGAGAAATGGGCGGTTATTGAGCCAGAAACGCCCGTAGATAGGTTGGAGCTTTTTGAGGCAACAACGTCAGCACCTGCGCAGCGGCTGGCGCGATTGATGTCGGTGGTGCCAGTTGAGCTGCCGGTGGTGCATATTATTCAGCGAGCTTTTTTCAGAGATAAGGCTAGCCCGGTTCATGTGGCGGAGGTGTACAACAGCTGCTTGATTAAGCAGCTGAATGGGGCTGATACGGAGGGGCCAAAGTATGACTTTGAAACAGGGGCGCGATCGCTGCTGAACCGGCAAAACCTAATTGACGAATCGTTTGATGTACTGGACGTTGTTTCTCAAGAAATTGCGCGATCGCTGGGCTTTGAAATTACCAGTTTTACCGCGCTGTTATTGCCAGATATTGCGGGCAGTGAGCAGGCACATGCGGCGATTTTGCCATTCGCTAAAATTGCGACAGATGTGCTGTATCGTTTGGGCGGGCAATATGCCCAGCTAGCTGAGCAAGTGGACAGTGAGGTGGTGACCTTACCGGGTGACAAGGAACTTCAATATCATATATAGCGAGGAGTTGAGAGAATAAAAGGGCAAAAGAATAGGAAGGGAATTTCGTCCCTTCCCAAAATATATGTTGCCTCCAGTATACCAAACCATCTTTCGCAAACATCTGACGGAATCTC
>QBMP01000230.1:421-7344 GCA_003242115.1 Phormidesmis priestleyi | reverse complement strand
TTAAAGCCTGAATAGCTTTTCTGGCTACTACTCTCGCTTTTCTGTCCGGACTATTGTTGTAGACGATCTAGCTCTTTTATAGAGGCATCGAAAGAGTCGAATCTGGATGGACAGATGGTGCGCCTTATTTGGGCAAACTCGCTTCTAAAACTATCGGTGGGGCTTAGAGCGGGCAAATCCAACTCCAACAGATCCTAATAGCGTCCTGAAACCTCTTCTTTCCTATAGCTTCAACTTGAACACTCATGCCCAGCGATCGCACTCTATCTGGTTCAAGTCCAATCAACCATCTCCAGGCAAAAAATCACCAATCGGCAGAAAGCAAGTCATCTATGAAGAAGGCGGTACTGGTCGCAGCCTCAAGAAGATTGGCATCGCCCTTGGTCTTCACAAACCATTTCGCGCTCAGGGGTTGGCCTAGTCTTTCGTTCAATCTTTTGCTGACGCTCGGCAACAATCTCCGTCAGATTAGGCCGTCCGGTCATTGCCAAGCGCTTGTCGGCCCACAGATCGTAGATTTTATTTACCAAGGGGCCAATCACTGGCCAGCGTGTGGGGGCATACATCCAGCCAATGCCTAAGGCGCTGTAGACGGCTTGAAAAACAGCCACATTTTTGACCACTGTGCCGTCCGCGCGCACGGCGTGAATCCGGCCCATCGCCGTTTCAAAATCAACGCCGCCATTCTGCGCAGGATCATAGCTGAGATCGGCTATATCAGTGAACTTAACCAAGCCGCGTCCAGCATCTTTCTTCTGCAAAAAGCTGACCTCGCGCAGGCACAGCGGGCAGTCGCCATCGTAAAGCAGATTGATTTTCCAGGGTATGTGATTCGGTGATGTCATTGAGATGTTTTTGCTATAAATAAGTGCTCTGGCTTGGCCTATTGGATAGGCGTCATCAGTTTTGGACAGGCAGAATCGGAGACTGTGCCCGCGTCGCATTCGATCAGGCAAGGCTCAGTCAAGGCATCGTCTGCTTCGGGTAAAGGCGGCATTTGGCCGAAGACCATTGTGCAGCTCAGATCGCCAAAGTCGGGGGTCATGGTGAGCGGAATGCCAAACTTTTCGGTAAAAAAGGCTTGGGTGGGCAGCTTACACATGTTGACGCACATGCCAACGCACTGGCTATCGGCGAGGTACCGGCATTTTTGGATATGGACGGCGCTGGGCTGCTGGCGCACAATGCCATCTTGCCCTTTCACATCTGCTTGCGTGACCTCACAGGGCCCTACCAACCACTCAAACATCTGCGCAGCAAACCACGCATTTAGCACACATACTAGCCTTGTCGGTGAAAAAGCGGTGCGAATGATCCACAGCACAGGTGCAGGTACCAAAGACTGCAACACTTGCGCTACAGCCGCCTGCTGCTGCTGCGCATTGCGGCCCTGCATAATTTGCTTAGAGAGATCAACAAAGCCGCTATAGCCACTGATTGCTGTCTGCGCACCAATCGCGTTGGCCATTTTGCGGGAAACCAGCCAAATACACAGGCGGTCTAAAAGATTGTCATCATAGGTGTCAGCTGTCTGCATAAGCCCTCTCATTCAATACTGTTCGCATCTAGATCTAGATCTGTACCTAGATCCGCATCTGAATCAATTCCTAGCGCTTTTAGCTTCGCTTGCAGCCGAGCATTTCTCGCCTTTTCTTTGGTCGCTTCCTGCTGAGCCTTTTCTTTGGCCCGACGCTCTGATAATGCTTGCTGCCGCAATAGCGATGCCTGCTGCTGCAACAGCGCTAACTGCTGCTCACTGTCCTCTTGAATCGTGGGTATCCAACCGTCGCGGTCGTACCAGCGCAGCCATTCCCGCGTAAACCGCTTATATTTACCCTGCCATATCCCCAGTCCTGCATTGGCTTCCGGCAGCCAAATTTTACGATCAGCGCCGATTTTTATTGGCTGATATTGACCGTTGACGAGGCGAAAGCCGCTGAGTAGATCATCGTATCGGTCGTAAATTACGTAGTAAGGAATTTGTAGAATCTTTTCGTAGACAGTCCATTTGGTGGGCGGTCTGCCGCGTTCGTCAGCTGTGCGCCCAAAGTCTTCGTTTTCCGTACCGGGAGAAATTAGCTCTACCGCGATAAAAGGGCTGATTTCTTCTTGCCAAACCACGTAGCTGAGTCTGAGTTCATGGCTGTCACAGCCAGCCGGTTTGCCGAGAACACCAAACCAATCGGGACGCTTGTACCAATTGTGCTCAGGGTCGTAATAGAGGTTGAGATCTGCGGCCGAAAAGGTTTCTTCACTCGTATAGTCGCGCAGCTTAAAAGTTTCGCTCAAAAGCGCTGGCTGATAGTCATGAAATTCGTCTGGCAAGCCGGGTTCCTCTGGGTCTTCGCTGGGCAAGTCGTACATGGTCGGCAAGGTAGACTTGTCGGGCCAGGTGGTTTTTAGCGGTGGGCGAGGCAGTTTGGTAAACGTCATGGCGATCGCGATAGCATCTCTCACGCAGTGTCTTTTGAGCGCTTCTTCTATTATGACGCTTAGCCACTAATTAAGCGGCGCTGGCGGTGCGGGCGGCGCGGGCTTATAGACCTCAATGGTCGTGGTTTCTTCAACCGGTTTGCCTTGAGTGGTGAGCGTTTCAAAGCCATTGGCATTGAGCGTGACGCGAAGGGTGTTTTTCCCGGCGGGCAGGTCGAGTAAGTGTGTCCAAGTGCCGTAGATGCGCTGCATCGGCTTTTCGTTGATGTAGAGCTGGCCGTGGCCTTCGGTGGGGCTACTCTCACCGTTGACGTTCTCCGGGGTGAATGTGAAGTTGGCAGTGCCGACATAGAGGTTCCAACCTTGTACGGGGTCAGGCTCAACGCGGACGCTAATGGCAGGAACCGACGTGCCTGCGGGAACCTCTAAGGTTTTGGAATGGTAGATGTCGTAGTTGGTGCTGACGCCATTGGAAGCTGTCGGTGCGGCGGGTGCGGCGGCTTGAGCATTGCTGACAGCCGGGGCGCTGCTATCTGCGGGAATTTCTCCGGCTCTGACTTGGTAAAGCTGGCTACAGCCCGTGGTGAGTAGTGCGCTGGAGAGGATTGCACTACTGGTCAGTATCCATGAGGTATTTGCTAAAGTAGCGGTGCGGATGGCTCTATAAGCTGGACGGCAAAACAGGTTGCAAAACGGATAGATGGCCATAAGAATCACCCGGAGAAAATAAGCTGCCTAACATCCTATAGCGCGAATGGTGAGATGAATAGAGCGGAAATGATGGCTAGGGGCTGTAGTTATCATCTGTGGGTATGATAGAAGCCCTTCGTACTAGCGTTCAGATCAGCTTTAAATAGCCAAAATAGCTGAAAAATCACGGCAAAATTCAGAAGCTGGTGACTTAGCTCGAATGACTAGCGATGGTTTGGCTGAAAAATACTTTAAACAAATTAGGGTTAAGGACTTTAAATACCATGAATAAAAAGGGACTGCTATGGGTGGGTTTGGGTGTCGTTGGTGGTGCGATCGCGATCTTCTTTACCGGACAGGCTGTGGCCTCGCAAATGGCTGCTAAAAAAGTCGATCAGCTTGTAGCCGACGCTGCTGAATTTGTCGATGTAGACTATCAAAAAGTGCAGGCGTCTCTCTTGGGTCAGGGCACGAAGGTAAAAAATGTGGTGATCTCGCCCGTTGGCTCAGAGGATCAATATAAAGTAGATGAAATCGTGCTGTATCAGTATGACGAGAAGGATACAGTGCCGACTCACCTAAAAATGGCCGTCAATGGGATGCATTTGGCAGTAGCCGATATGGGCGCAAACGCGGCTGTATTTAAAGAACTTGGGTACGACAAAGAGATCGCGATGAATTTTTCGACTGACTATCAGTACAAGGCCGAAGATGGCTTGATACAGGTAAAAGAATTTAAGCTCGGCGCAGATCGGGTGGGCGATTTGGCGGTGGATTTTCAGTTGGCCAATGTCGATTTGAGCCAGGAGGCTGTGGCCGCGATGCCGATGTCTTTGCTGTCGATGACGTTTCAAAACGCCTCAATTACCTACCGGGATGATTCTTTTTTAGAAAAAATGTTTGAGCAGGCAGCAGCGGCAAAAAAGGTGAGCGTAGCTGAGTTTAAGAAAGAGGCGATCGCTAGCCTCAAACAAGATCCAGACATGATCAAAGCCCTCAGCGAAGAGCAGCGCCAAGAGATTGAAAAATTTATCAATAGCCCCGAAAAATTTGCGATCTCGATGTCGCCAGATCAGCCCGTCCCATTTACCAGTTTGATGGGCATCGCGAATAATCCCAGCGCCGTTACCGAGCTGCTATCGCTAAAGTTTCAGGCCAATTAAGCGGATCGTTAGCTAGAAAAGATTGGCCGGATGAGAAACCTCACCCGGCAGCGCCTCGCCTCTGATCACTCACTTTTCACTCGCTTTTGATCAAAGCTTCATGCTCACCGTAGGGCCGCGCACTCGATTTATCTGTAAGCTGCTTGACAATGATGTACAAAATCGGAACCACAAACAAACTCAGCAACGTCGCGATTAGCATACCGCCAAAAACAGCCGTACCCAGCGACTGACGGCTACCGGCTCCGGCCCCGGTCGCAATTGTCAGCGGGAAAATGCCAACTAGGGTAGAGATAGCGGTCATTAAAATGGGCCGCATCCGCTGCTGGGCGGCTTCTAGGGCAGCTTTGGTAATTGAATAGCCCTGTTCGCGCAGTTGATTGGCAAATTCTACAATCAAAATAGAGTTTTTACTGGCAAGGCCAATCAGCATCACCAGTCCAATTTGACAGTACACGTCGTTAGACATACCCCGGATGGTTTGCGCTAGCAGCGCCCCAAAAACGGCTAGCGGCACCGCAAACAAGATAATAACCGGATCGATAAAGCTTTCGTACTGGGCAGCGAGTACCAAAAACACCAGAACGATGCCTAAGCCAAAGATCATTGGAGCCTGACTACCGCCTTCAATTTCTTCTAACGCGGTGCCTGACCACTCATAGCCTAGACCCGCCGGGAGCACCTGAGCAGCGACGTTTTCCATTGCCTTGATCGCCGCCCCAGAACTCACCCCTGGCGCGGGCTGACCGTTAATTGCAATGGATCGAAATAGGTTGTAGTGATTGATGGTTTGAGCGCCGACGGTATCGGTCGTGCTGATCAAGTTGCCCATAGGAATGAGTTCGTCCGTTTGCGATCGCACATAGAGCTGATCGATATCATCGGGGGTTGATCGATACTGCTGATCGGCCTGCACATAGACCCGGTAGGTACGGCCTTCTAAGTTAAAGTCATTGACATAGCGCGAGCCCAAATTGGTTTGCAACGTGCTGAAAATATCGCTAATGTTGACGTTGAGCGCTTTAGCCTGATCGCGGTTGACTGCAATCGTAATCTGCGGGGCACCGGCCGCATACGTACTAAACACTGAGCTAAGCTGAGGAATTTGACTAGCCGCCCCCATGATCGCGCCCATGCTGGCGAGCAAATTGTCGAGACCGGCATTGCCACGCCGGTCTTGCAGCTGAAACTCAAAGCCGCCAAAGCTGCTCAGCCCCTGAATAGCCGGTGGGTTGACCGGCAGAACGCGAGCTTCGGTCGTGCCGAGCAGCGGCCCCCGCACGCGGTCAATAATCGCAAAAGCAGAGCTGTCAGCGTCAGTGCGCTCAGCCCAAGGTTTTAGCGTTGCAAAAATGACGCCGCTATTGGCCGTATTGCCGCTAAAGCCAAAGCCGCCGACCGCAAACGTTGCCCTGACCTCTGGCTGTTCTAGTAAAAGCGCCTCAGCCTTGGCCATGACATCGCTGGTGTAGTTGAGCGAGACCCCTTCTGGCCCCTGAAATAAGGTAATAAAGTAGCCCTGATCTTCATCGGGTAAAAAAGCAGACGGAACGATGCTATAGAGCCAACCTGTCAGCACCAGTGAGGCTACAAAAGCCGCCAGCACAACAGGCTTGAACCGCGTTAGCGTATCTAGGATCGAGCCGTAGCGATCGCGCAGCCAATCTAGCCCTCTATTGAAGGGCGTAAAAACCCTCGCCTGCCAGCCGCTGTGCACACCTCTTTGCCGCAGCAGTAAGCCTGAAAGCGAGGGGGTTAAGGTCAGCGCGACAAAGGTAGAAATCGCAATTGAAAAAGCAATTGTCAGCGCAAACTGCCGATACAGTGCGCCCGTTGTACCGGGGAAAAAGGCCACTGGCACAAACACAGCCATCAGCACCAGAGAAGTCGCAATCACTGCGCTGGAGAGTTCTTCCATCGCTGCGATCGCTGCCTGCTGAGGCATCAGCCCCCGGTCTTGAATTTTTGAGCTGATATCTTCAACGACCACAATGGCATCATCGACCACCATCCCCGTTGCTAGCGTCAGGCCAAACAGCGTCAAGCTGTTAATGGAAAAGCCAAAAGCTTTGACAAAAGCAAATGTTGCCACCAGCGAAACCGGAATTGTTACGGCTGGAATAATTGTTGTGCGCCAGTCTTGCAAAAAGACAAAAATTACCAGCACTACCAGCAAAATCGCTTCTATCAGCGTTCGCAGTACGCCCACTAGCGACTCTTGCACATATTCAGTTGTATCAAAGCCAATGCCGTATTTCATGCCCGGTGGAAAATCGGCCACCAGCCCCACCATCGCCTCTTTCACACCCTGCGCTACTTGGAGCGCATTGCTGCCCGGCAGTTGAAAAATGCCTAACCCAATCGCCTCTTTACCTCGAAAGCGCAAAAACGAACCGTAGCGCTCTGCGCCTAGCTCCACACGTCCGACATCTCGCAGTCGAATCAATTGGCCACTGTCTCCGGTCTTCAGCACCAAATCTTCAAATTCATCGACGTTCTTTAACCGGCTCTCGGCCCGCAGATCAATTTGAAAGTCTTGATCGGAGGGGCTAGGCGGCTGGCCAATTTGACCGGCTCCGACCTGAATATTTTGCTCTTGCAGCGCGCTGACCACATCGTCGGCGATCAGCCCTCGGC
>QBMP01000230.1:0-411 GCA_003242115.1 Phormidesmis priestleyi | reverse complement strand
CCATCTACCCGTCTGAGGGCATCGGCAACATACAGATCGGCGTAGTTACTCAGAAAAATATTGTCATATTCATCGTTGTCAGTGTAAATACTCATGGCCAGCAAAATATTGCTAGTTTGCTTAGCCACCGTCACCCCGGTTTGCCGAACCGCTTCAGGTAGCTGTGGCTCAGCTAGCGACACCCGATTTTGCACATCCACCGCTGCTAAGTCTTTGTCACGAGTCGAATCGAACGTGACGACAATATTACTGGCCCCATCGTTGCTGCTGTTAGAGGTGATGTAGCGCATTCCCTCCACACCATTTATTTGCCGCTCCAGCACAGTGGTCACGCCGCGTTCGACGGTTTCAGCATCCGCGCCTACGTAGCGAGCGCTGACATTGACTTGAGTCGGGCTGATGTCAGGGTAC
>QBMP01000022.1:3997-26225 GCA_003242115.1 Phormidesmis priestleyi | reverse complement strand
TCGAAACTGCTAGAACCTGAGCATGTTGCCGTTAATTTGGGCAAAACTTAGGTAGCTGGATGCAGTCCTTCTAGTCCTTCTAATTCGGTTTCTCAAACGCCAGAGCAGTCTACGCCTGTAGGTAACAGTATGTCGATGCCGGATCATGCGATGACGATGAATCTTGGCCCTAAAGATGATGAGTTTGACCTGCGCTTTATTGATGGGATGATCTTGCATCACCAAGGGGCCATTACTATGGCTAACTCTGCCCTACAAAACTCTCAGCGCCCCGAAGTCAAAGAGCTAGCACAAAACATTATTAAAGCTCAAGAAAGTGAAATTTCTCGAATGCAGACTTGGCGGCAGACATGGTATCCACAGGCTAGCGCCGACCCCATTATGTACGATGCTCAAATGGGACACACGATGGAAATGTCTTCCGAGATGCAATCGAGTATGCGCATGGATGGCGATTTGGGTAAAGCAGACGACGAGTTTGACCTGCGCTTTATCAACGGCATGATTCCTCACCACGACGGCGCTTTAGTGATGGCAAAGGAAGCGCTGAAGAATAGCGATCGCCCTGAAATACAACAGGTTTCTAACGACATCCTCAGAACCCAGCAGGCAGAAATTGATCTGATGAATCAGTGGAAAAAAGACTGGTACGGCCAATAGCGCCTAAGCTTACGCTGTGAGAAGGGACTGGTCAGTGACAACGCCATTCCCTTCTCATCGGTATGGTAGATAACTACCTGCTAAAACTGAAGCGCCCGTTAACCTTCTCTCCGTTGATATCGGACAAAATAGCTACTTTGTATTCTCCTGCCGCATTGCTGGGCAAGAGCGCAACGTAGTGTTCGCCTTCAGCATCGTAGTCCATCTCTAGTGACTGTTGAGTCCCATCAGGAAGATCTACTTGGGCAGTGACCTGAGCATCGGGAATGGGTTCATGACTGTCTCCTTGCTGTAAGTACAGATCCACATGGGTGCCATCTGCTTCTAACTCAGGCACCAGTTCCAAATGGTATGCGCCAACTTCAACAACCTGACCGCCCTGTTTCGCTTCAGTATCTGCTGCTGGTTCAGAAGTTTCCGCCACCGGGCTTTCCGCGCTGGTTGGGCTAGGGTCAACTTCAGCAGTCGTATCGCCACTGCTGCCACAGCCGGTCAACACCAACAGACTTGCGCTGGCAAGGACGGCAACCATAGATCGATTCAGTTTCATAAATTCTCTCTTTTTCAGTAAAAACGTGTTTATTAGATGACGAGCGGAAATAGACTTTACAGCAGATTCAGAGTAGAAGTACCTCCTCATCTTTATTCTATTCAGCAACCTCAAATCGCTGAAGCCTCCTCAGGCGAAACATCCCATAAGACCTCGCCTTGAACAGAAGTAGCTGCTGGTTTGGCAACTAGATATTTGCCAAACAGCGCATAAAGTGCCGGTAACACCAGCAGGGTAAGCGCTGTGGATGTCACCAAGCCCCCTAGCACCACGACTGCCAAAGGTTGCAAAATCTCTTTTCCAGCCCCGTTACCAATCACCAGGGGAACCATGCCCAAGGCCGACGTCAGCGCCGTCATCAAAATGGCCACGAGTCGTTCCATTGAGCCTTCGACAATCACTTCCTGAAGTGGCATTCCCTTTGCTAGCTTGGTATTGTAATTATCTACTAGCAGCAGGCCGTTGCGAGTGGCTACCCCAAACAGGGTAATGAAGCCGACCAGTGAGGCCACCGAGACAATACCGCCGCCGAGCGCAATCGAAAAGATGCCGCCGACCAGAGCAAGTGGCAGGTTGATCATAATCATCACCACGCCAGCTAATGATTTGACGGCGAAGTACATCAGCACTGAAATGAGTACCAGGGCTAGTCCTCCAAAAACTAGGAGATTATGACTGGCTCGCTGCTCTGATTCAAACTGTCCTCCATATTGAATAAAGTAGCCAGAGGGCAGCGGAATCGTCTCGCTTACTTTAGCCTGAATGTCGTCTACAACAGAGCCTAAATCTCGTCCGGCCACGTTTGCAGACACCACAATCAAGCGCGAAACATTCTCACGGTTAATCGTGTTTGGGCCTGTCCCATACTCAACCTGGGCGACCTGGGCTAGGGGAATCCTTTGGCCGGTTGGCGTATCAATCAGCAGATTTTGAATCGTCTCTAAGTTGTTCCTGGCCCCGTCTTCCAGCCAAACTAGCAGATCAAAGAGCTGCTGTTGCTCTAGCACCTGAGAAACCACACGACCGTTGAGCGCGGTTTCAACAATCTCGGAGATTTGGCCGACGGTGAGGCCATAGCGGGCGGCGGCAGCGCGATCAAACTGAATTTGCACTTGGCGAATGGGAACTTGAGGCTCTAGCTGAAGATCGACGAGGCCATCAATCTCTCGAATGGCGGTTTCTACTTCGCTACCGATAGAGCGGAGTTCGTCTAGATCGGGGCCGAAAATTTTGATGGCGATCGCACTTCTCACCCCAGAAAGCACCTCATCCATCCGGTGCGAAATAAACCCGCCAATACTGGGCGCAATCCCTGGAATCCGCGCAAATTCCTCGCGGATTTTCTCAATCGACGCCTCTCGATCTGCTAATCCTATGGGGCTGAGTTCTATATCTAAGTGGCCTAAGTTGACGCCACCTGCATCGGCATCTCCGGGCGCACGTCCGGCGCGTAGCTGCACTGTCTCAAATCGCGGATCGTCCTTTAAGGCCGACTGCATAGCCAGCCCAGACTGGTTCGTAGCTTCTAGCGAAACTCCTGGATAAAGTAGCATGGCATTCACCAGGGAAGGCTCTTGAAACTCGGGCAAAAACACGCGCCCTAGACTAGAAAACATGATTAGAGCGGCCACTAATGAAGCCCCAGCAATCATCAGCACGACCTTGGCTCGCCGCATCACCACTCCGAGCATAGGGCGATACAGCCGTTGCACAAAAGCGCTCACCCAGGTCTCATCGCTGGGAAGCGGTCGGTTGGCCAACAGAATGGCGCACAGGGCAGGCGATAGGGTCATTGCCACAGCGGTAGAGGCAAAAATAGACACCAAATAAGCCACGCCCATCGGGGCAAAAATTCGACCTTCCACGCCGACTAAGCTAAAAATAGGCGCGAATATCACCGCAATAATCACCGTCGAAAAAAGGACGCTGACTCGCACTTCTACAGAGGTTCGGTACACCACTTTGAACGGATGCTCTGGCGTACCCGCTAGCTGATTTTGCCGCAGTCCTCGATAGGCATTTTCCATGTCAACAATGGAATCATCTACAACCGAGCCAATCGCCACGGCTAGACCGCCCAAGGTCATAGTGTTAATGCCCTGACCAAAGGCGTTCAAAATCATCATGCCAACCAAAATCGACAGGGGAATCGCGCTGAGAGTGATGACGGCGGTGCGCCAGTTCATCAAAAACAACAACAGAATGATCGAGACAATGATGATGCCATCTCGCAGGGAACCCAGCACATTTTCAATCGAAGCTTCAATGAAGTTCTCCTGTCGAAACGTTTCTGTTACCGTCACGTCTTCAGGCAAAACGCTTTTGACCTCGGCCATTGCCTGCTCAACAGCTTGCGTAACGGTGGGTGTGTCGTTTAGCGGCTGCTTATTCACCACGATGATTACGGCGCGATCGCCATTAAAACTGCCATCGCCCCGCTTCAGCGCTGCCCCCACAGACACCTGGGCCACATCGCGCAGCAACACGGGCGGGCCATCGCGACCCGGAATCACAGATTCTCCTAGCTCATCAATTGACGTGAGCCGTCCTACGCCGCGAATAATCATCTCCTGATCGGGCGTGGTCAGGAAGCCGCCAGCCGCATTGACATTGGCCGCCGCCGCCGCTTCGGTCACCGCTTGCAGCGAAACGTTAAAGGCCACCAGCTTGGCCGGATCAACCAATACCTGATACTGCCTTACATCGCCCCCGTAGGCAATCACCTGAGACACCCCAGGCACCGCCAGCAGTCGGTTGGTGACATCGCGATCAACCAGTCGCCGCACTTCCATCAAAGAGGTCGTTTGCGGCGTGAGGGCATACATCAAAATCGTGCCAATCGGGGACGAAACCGGCGCGATTTGCGGGGTGCCGACGCCCTCTGGTAGCTTATCTTGTACTTGCTGTAGACGTTCTGCTACGAGCTGTCTGGCCTGATACACATCAGTGCCCCAGCCAAAAATAACCTTCACCACCGATATACTCACCGCCGAAGACGACCGCACCGTTTCTACGCCGGGGGTGCCATTTACCGCACTTTCAATCGGCAGGGTAATCAACGATTCGACTTCTTCGGGCGCTAAGCCAGGAGCCTCGGTCTGAATTTCGACCTGCGGCGGGGCAAAATCAGGAAACACATCTAGCGGCATTTGGGTGAGGTTGTAAATGCCCAGCACCGTCACCAGCACCGCCCCGATCACCACCAGCCAGCGCTGAACAATCGACCATTTCAAAATTGAGTTGAGCATAGTTTAGCGATCGCCTGCTGACAGCAAGTGGCGGCTGTAAAAGGAAATGAGATGAATTCTGAAATCGGCCTGAATTTAGTTCGCTTAGCCCTGATCGGACGATTGCGGTTGCTCGTTAGCGACCGTTCGATTAGATCTAATACTTGGCATAATATTTGGTCTAATATCTGGCACAGACGAAGAGGAGCCAAGGTGAGATGGATCTACTGCTAGTCCGGCTGTGAGTGAAGGAACAGATTCTTTTTGCGACCGGCGACCTATCCAAAAAGCACCGGCTGCGATCACACCGCCAACGGGTAGCATTACCCACCACGGTAAACTGGAACTATCAGCGATCTCTACTTCGTCTACCGCTGCTTCGGTTTCGCCCCCACCGCGCAGCGACTGAGCGTAGAGCTGTGCTACCCGCTGCGTCACAATGCGATCGCCTTCAAAGACACCGCTCTTCACTTCCACCCAGTCTCCTGCCGTCTTTCCTAGGGTCACCTCTACGGGCTGATAGCCTCCGCCATTTTGCACATACACCACCTGCTGTCCTTTAACTTCGGTCAGGGCCGATTGCGGCACCGCCAAAACAGGTGCTGAGCTACTCTTATTTACGACTTCAATTTCGGCAAACATCCCTGGCTTCAGCGCCCCGTCAGAATTCTCAATTTCGGCCTTGACCGGAATGACTCGAGTATCACCTTCTACGACCGCCCCTACTAGCGTCACTTCTCCTGAAAAAGTCCGATCTGGCAAGCCCGCTACCTTCACCCTTACGGACTGACCGATGGCAATTTGCTGTAAATCTTTCTCGTAGACGTTAGCAGTTGCTAGCACCGTGCGATCGTCAATGATCGTCATCAGCGCCGAGCCAGCATCCTCAGATGACTGCCCCAATGACACTTCTCTATCGGCGATTCGTCCCGAAATTGGTGCGGTAATGGTGATAGTGCCGTCTTCGTTGGCGTTTGCCCCAAGCTGCTGAAGGCGGGTGTCGTAGGTTGTGGTGCTTAGCTCAGCGCGAGATTGAGCGACCTGTAGGGTGGTTTGAGCGCGATCTCTCTCAGCACCTGCATCCAGCACATCTAATCGGCTCTGCGCCCCTGTCAAAGCTTTTCTCGCCTCTGCTAAATGCGCTTCTGACTCCAAAAGGTCTCGTCTGGCGAGCGCCCCTTTTGCGGTCAGTTCGCGATCGCGGTCGTACTGTTCTTGCGCTACTCTCAGTTCTGTTTGTGCTTGCGCTATTGAAGTTTGAGCAATCTGCTGCTGGCGGGCATAGGTCTGCTGTGCAAGCTGTAAATTCGTCTGCGCTACTTGCACAGTGCCCGTCGCCTCGGCGCGGCGATCCAATGCACTCACCCGTAGCTCTGCTAGTTCACCGCTGGTGATAACAGCTAGCGCCTCTCCCTGCTGTACGCTATCTCCCGGCTGCGCAAATAGCTGTACAACTTTGCCGCCCGCAGGATTAGTCACCTCTACTCTGCGACTAGGTGCAGTCTCAATCTGCCCGGTCACTTGAGTGCCAAAGGCCAAACGCCTGAGGGTGACTGGCTCTACCTTTAGCCCAATCCGCTCTGCGGTTTCGGCATCCACTTGAATACTGTCTGCTGAGGTGGCCCCTGAACTGCCTTGAAATTCATTGCCATGACCCGCATGAGCCAGCGCAGTAGCAGGTATGGCTAGCAACAGCAAACTTAAGAGTGTTCCAGAAAGCCTATAAAAAGAGGAGCCGCATCGACAGTTGAGCTGGGGGGGCATGGGCAATTCTACTTGCTGAGTAAAGTGCAAAATTTTATCTGTCCGCTCATAGTTTCATATAAATGTGAAATCAGGATGAAATTAAACTGGCTATAGCGATCGCAACAGTATTTGATCTGTATTCGCGCTATTTGTATGCACACCACGAAGTGCTCTTGGATTAACTGAAGAATCCAAAAGCACTTTTGAGTTCATTGAAATCTATCTAAATCAGATCTCAATAAGTATTGCATGGATAAACAAGCAGCGAACTTAATCGCTCAAGCGTTTACTTCGTGCTGTAGTCCAAATAGTGAAGGCGTACCTCTTGTATGCTGACAACACCATCGCCATTGCGATCGGTCGCTGAGCTATGGCTTGGGTTTTGGGCCATAGCGGCAGGCGCGATCGCTGCCGCAGAGAGAAGCAAAAACAGATTAGCAATCAAAAAACGTTTCACAATCAAAATCCTTAGTAGCGTGGGTTGCTCTTATGCAACTGTCTTCTACGATACGAAATGAATATGAAACTAGAGTGAAATCGGAGTCTTTTCTCTTATTGGGTTTTCTTATCTTTGCGTAGCAAGGCGATCAGAAAGATTTACGCTCTCAACTTTATAGTTAAAGTCTTCATCTCAAATCGAAATTACTCAAAGTACGGTACAAAAAGTTGTCAAAATGCTGCTAATCTAGTTTTGCTCGGCGCAGCAATATGGCGTTGATAGCCACAATAATGGTAGAAAGACTCATCAGGATTGCGCCTACTGCTGGGGAAAGAACAATGCCCCAAGGCGACAGTACGCCCGCTGCAAGCGGAATCGCAATTACGTTGTAGCCAGTGGCCCACATCAGGTTCTGAATTGTCTTACTGTAGGTTTTTTTCGCCAGGTTTAGCGCCTTCACGGCGTCTAGCGGATCGTCTTCTATCAGAACTAAGTCTGCGGACTCAATCGCCACATTGGTACCGGCTCCAATGGCCATACCCATATTGGCTTCTAGCAACGCGGCAGCATCATTTACACCGTCTCCAACAAAAGCGGTAGGCGCTTCTCCTGCTTAAGTTCTTTAATGCGGTTTACCTTGTCTTCTGGCAGAACCCGAGCATAGTAGCGATCAATGCCTAGATCTTCCGCAACGCTGCGAGCAACCGCTTCGGCATCGTCCGTAATCATTACGGTCTGAATGTTCATTGCCTTCAAGCGGTCAACTGCTTTGCGGGCACTCTCTCGCACTTGGTCGGCCATAGAGATAACGGCAACAGTGCGAGCGGCGGTCATTAGCACAACGGCACTTTCTCCGCGTTTATCAGCCTGATCCAGCGCATTCTTTAGCTCGTCAGGTAGCTGTAGTTTTTGTTCCTTTATCCATTCCGGGCGACCCAAACGATAGGTTTGTCCATTTACCTCACCTTCTACTCCCCGACCTGTGATGGTTTGGAAGTTTTGCATTTGAGGCAGATCGAGCTGTCGTTGGTTGGCGGTCTCGACGATGGCCTGGGCTAGAGGATGTTCTGAGGATGTTTCTAGTGCCGCCGCGATCGCTAATGCCTGCTCGCTTTCCATTCCCTCTGCGATCACATCTTGCACCCCAAACTTACCCTCAGTCAGCGTCCCTGTTTTGTCAAACGCCATAATCCTGATATCTTTAGCACGTTCTAGCGAGTCTCGATTGCGAACCAAAATGCCGTTGCCTGCGGCTAGCTTGGTAGAGTTGGCAATCACCAGTGGAATGGCCAGACCTAGCGCATGGGGGCAGGTAATAACTAATACGGTGACAGCCCGGTTGATGGCAAAAACTAAGGTATCAATTGAGAGCCAGACAACAAAGGTGAGCGTACCAGATGCGATCGCAATCAAAGTCAACCAGTAAGCCGTTTTATCGGCTAGTGCCTGAAAGCGACTGCGAGAATTCTGTGCCTCATCCACCAGCCGCATTATCTGACTAATTGCCGTATCGCCACCCACCCGCGTTACCTTAGCCTTAACCGAACCCTCAGTATTAACTGAGCCTGCCACAACTTCATCGCCAACATGTTTAGAAACAGGCTTCGATTCTCCGGTTAAAAATGACTCATTGACGCTGGTGCTCCCTTCAATCACCTCACCGTCATTTGGAATCTGCTCGCCAGGGCGAATCAGAATTACATCGTCAATCTGAATTTCGCTCACTGCAACATCTTCGACCTGATCATTGCTCATCCGATGCGCCTGATTCGGCACCAGCGTAGAAAGCTCCTCCAGCGCCTGACTCGCACCTTTTACTGAGGCCATTTCAATCCAGTGGCCTAGCAGCATAATGTCGATCAGGGTCGCTAGCTCCCAGTAGAACGGTTTACCGTCAAGACCTAGCGATACCGCAAGACTATAAATAAAAGCTACCGTGATTGCCAATGCAATCAGCGTCATCATGGCAATTTGGCTATGGAACTCGCGCCAAGCTCCTTTCAGAAACGGCCAGCCGCCATAGCAGTAGAGAATGATGCCAAGAACAGGATTAATCCAGTTTGAGCCGGGAAACGCGATCGCTTGGTACCCTAGCCAGCTCTGAAGCTGAGTAGAGAAATAGAGAATCGGCAGCGTAAGGATGAGAGAGACAAAAAATCGTCGCTTGAACATTCCCGGAGTGTGGCCTGCATGTTTGCCGTGGCCGCTGTGCATATTGTGGCCACCCTGCATACCGCGATCGCTGCCACTCTCCTTAGCGCTACTATGACCCTCGTGGTTGTGTCCGTCATGCTGCTTAGACAAGATCGCCTGATGATTGTTGTCAGCCAACAAAGAGCGACTGTTTTTCTTGGGCTTGGGGCGGTCGGATTGATTCATGGAAGATCTTCCTGACGTTAGTGAGAGCGTGCTCGCCTTGTTGATGACATGCTTTAGACTCGACTTTAGACTCTTTATAGGTATACACATCAGTCTTAACGAAATTTACCTGTGCGCACAACACTCAAAAGAGAGAACAACTACTTCACTCCTTTGAGATAAGACTATTTCACCCTGTTTTCATAATTGAATGCTAGCAACAGGCTATCAGCGCTTATTCTCCATAAAACTGCTGACTTTTCATCGCTATTTCATATTTTTTGCCAGAATATTTCTAATTAGGCGCATTTCGCAAATGACTTGATTCTATACAAACCAAATGACTTGATTCTATACAAATGACTTGACTCCATAGTGGAGTACAGAGGTTAGTATTTGAAAGAAGGCTATTGCGTAACAAGTCTCGAACAATGCTATTCCGCACATTTTGAGGACATCTATCGATGAACAGCAAATTTATAATCGGGTTCCTGACAGGTGTTGTCGCTACCCTTCTGCTCGGAGCTTTGTTTATGGGCGGCATGATGAGCAGAGGCGGCATGATGAGGCAAGATAACATGATGCAAAATCAAGGAAGCAAAGCATTACCCTTGATAGAAAATCCAGTTGAAAACTCATGAGATCAATAAAACGGAGAGACTTTTTGCGGCTGAGCGCAGGTACTACGACGGCTATGCTGCTATCTCAGTGCTCCAGGTCACAGCCACTCTCTTCTGCGCCCGTTTCTGAACCGATTCAGTTCCAGACTTATAAAAGCAAAAACGGTTTGCTCAGCTTGGATTTAGAAGCTAAGGCTCAGTCTGTACAGTTGGGAAGTCGCACTGCTAACCTACTTGCCTACAACGGCAAAGTCCCTGGCCCACTGCTAGAAGCCAACGCTGGCGATAGAGTACAAATCCGCTTCACTAATCAGCTCAATCAGCCCACCAACGTCCACTACCACGGTCTGCATATTCCACCCACTGGCTCAGGTGACAATGTATTTTTAGAGATTTCTCCTGGTGAGAGCCATACCTACGAATATCAAATTCCTGATACACATCCAGCGGGCACCTTTTGGTATCATCCCCACAAGCACGGGCTAGTAGCCGAACAACTTTTCGCTGGTCTCGCTGGCCTTTTTATTGTTCGCGGCGAGCTAGATGAAATTCCTGAAATTAAAGCCGCTAAAGAAGAGTTCTTAGTCCTCAAAGATTTCGCCTTAGACAGTAACGGTAACATCTCCGAGACCGGCCATATGACCGCAATGACAGGTCGCGCTGGCGGTTTACTGACAGCTAGCGGACAAATCAACCCAAGAATGACTATTCAAAGGGGCGGACTGTTACGATTGCGACTACTCAACGCTTCTCCTTCTCGATTCTTTCGTCTCTCACTAGAAGATCATCCTATGCATCTGATTGCGACAGATGGGGGAGCTATTTCTTCTCCTACCGAACTGAGTGATGTGGTTCTAGCTCCTGGAGAGCGGGTTGAGGTACTGGTACAGGGAAATCAAGCGCCCAATAGTTATCGCCTGATTAATCAACCTTTTAACCCTGCGCAAGGCGGAATGATGGGTGGAATGATGAGCAGAAACCAAAGTTCAGACAGTGCTGAAACGGTCGCGACACTCACCTATGAGGGAGAAACCGACGAGATGCCTTTGCCCAGCCAGTTAATTGCAGTCGAGCCACTGCCAGAACCGCAGACAACTCGACAGTTTACGCTGAATCATGGCATGGGCGGCGGTGGAATGATGGGTGGTGGCGGCATGATGGGCAACGGCATGGTGTTTATGATTAACGGCAAAGCCTTTGACCCTGCTCGCGTTGACACTCAAGTAATGCTGAACACCGTTGAAGACTGGGAGGTGACGAACACGGGCTCAATGGTTCATCCCTTCCATGTTCATACCAACAAGTTCCAAATCATCAGTCAGGGTGGTCGGCCTACACCCTACCCCACCTGGAAAGACGTGGTACCAGTGAGTCCTAGAGAAACCGTTCGTATTCGGATGGCCTTTCGTGACTACGTGGGTAAAACTGTCTATCACTGCCATGTGCTCGATCATGAAGATCGCGGCATGATGGGGATTTTGGAAATACAACAGGCTTGAAAACTATAGGAGATGTTGAACCATATTTAAGAGAGTCGGTAAACGGCTATTATCATCCGTCAGCCTGGGATTACTTTTCTGCGTAGGTTCATTCGTAGTCATCTTCTTTGCTCAAAGCTGGGCCTTGCTGCCTGCCTATGCACCTTACGCCCTAGAACCAGTCTCTATGTCAGGCACTGAGGCACTATTATTGAGGCTGCGGTCTTGACGGTCAGAATACCCCTTCAGCTACAATTTTCCAGCAGAGTTGTAACTTGATTGCATGTTAGGGGGCGGTGAAAATAGTATCCCTGTACATACTCGCACCCTAAGCCGCGAATAGCCTCTATTTCTTCCTCTGTTTCTACGCCTTCTGCTATTGCAGTCATATTTAAGGCTTTGGCTAAAATAATAATTGTGCGAACAATCTCAAATTGGTCTGTATTAGAGTCAATATGATGAATAAAGGAACGGTCAATTTTAAGGGTGCTAATTGGATATTTATGCAGATAGCTTAAAGACGAATAGCCTGTCCCAAAATCATCAATATAGATTTCGATACCTAGATTTTTCAACTCTAACAGTATTTGAGCCACTGACTCAGTATTCTCAATGAGAGTGCTTTCAGTAAGTTCTAACCTCAGACTAGCTGCCGACAATGCCGCATCTGCAAGCGCTTGCTTAACCTGCTCAACCACATCCATCTGTGA
Organism: Phormidesmis priestleyi; assembly: GCA_003242115.1. Taxonomy (GTDB): domain Bacteria; phylum Cyanobacteriota; class Cyanobacteriia; order Phormidesmidales; family Phormidesmidaceae; genus Phormidesmis; species Phormidesmis priestleyi_A. The sequence continues at coordinate 14,437 of QBMP01000022.1, read as the reverse complement.
AAAATGGTAGCTCGATAAATTAACGCTAACGCCCAATTTTGCTTTGGCAGAGAACCGATCTTGCCAGACTTTGATTTGCTGGCAGGCTTGACGCAAAACCCATTGATCAAGCTGAACAATGAGTCCGGTTTCTTCAGCAATCGGGATGAATATATCAGGAGAAATCAGCCCTTGTTCAGGATGCTCCCAACGCGCTAGCGCTTCAAAGCCTACAATCGCGCTATCAGCCAATGAAACAATCGGCTGATAGTGAATCGTCAATGCATTGTCAGAAACCGCTTGTCGCAAATCATTTTCTAACGTGAGTCGCCTTTTAACTTGTGTATGCATCGCATCATCAAAAATAGCATAGCGACCTTTGCCATTCGCTTTGGCCTGATACATTGCAATATCTGCATCTCGCACCATATCCTCGGCTGTTTCATACTGAGATTGCCCTTGAACAATGCCAATACTGGCAGAGCTGAAGAGATTGTAGTTACTCAAATGATAAGGAACGCTGAGTTCACGATTAATCCGATCAGCTAACTTGTAAACAAACTCAAAATCTGGACACTGCTCTAGTAAAATAGCAAACTCGTCCCCACCAAAGCGAGAAACCGTATCCGTAGGTCGTAGGCATTTCTGTAACCGTTTTGCAGCAGCAATCAGTAACTGATCGCCAATCGGGTGTCCTAGACTATCGTTAACAATTTTAAATCGGTCTAAGTCAACAAATAGTACGGCAAATTGGCAGTTGGGGTATCGCCTGTTCAAATCAACTAAATGTTGAAGTCGATCAACAAACAATGAGCGATTAGGAAGATTCGTGAGTGCGTCGTAATAGGCATGATTAAATAGCTGTTGCTTTGCCGCTACACGTTCACTAACATCTCGAAAAACAATCACGGCTCCATGAGCGTGCTGTGTGTCATCTAATATCAATACTGCACTGTCTTCAACAGGAACTTCTTGCTGATTTTTTGTGATTAGCAAAGTGCCCTCTGGCAGAGGCTCCCCCTGCCCCGTTCTTAAAGCTTGAAAGATGGGATTTTCAATGGAGTTTTTATCGCGGTCAACTAAGGAAACAACATCATTAATCGGTCTGCCGAGAGTCTCAGATTTGATCCACTGAGTAATAGACTCAGCAACCCGATTCACGAAAGTAATCTTGCCATCATTATCAGTCGTTACGACAGCATCTCCAATACTTTCTAAAACGGTATTAAGCCAATTTTTTTGCTGCTTTATGATTTTTTCAGAACAATGCTTTTGGAGAGCAATTTCAATACTTATGTGTAAGTCAGCTGTATCAAAGGGTTTACGGATATAGGCAAAGGGCGATACTAATTTAGCCTTATTGAGCGTATTTTCATCTGAGAAAGCCGTCAGAAAAACAATAGGAATATCGACTTGTGCAGAGATTTCAGAGGCCGCTTCAATCCCATCCATATCTCCTTTCAGCCGAATATCCATCAAGATTAAATCAGGCGGCGGCGATGCAAGGGCTCTTTGGATAGCTAATCGACCCGTTTCGGCTATGCCCGCAATTTGGTAGCCTAAATTCAACAAATGAGTTTCTATGTCGAGCGCAATAAGTCCTTCATCTTCAACAATCAAGATACTGGTCGGAGCTAAAGAAGATTCCATTGTTTTAGATCTAAGTATTGATACAGGTAATACACAAACTTGTGCTACTAAACCTGCTCGGGGAAACTAATCGTAAATGAACTCCCAGCTTCTCGATTAACGCTTAGGGTACCCGAAATCTGCCGAATTAAGGCTGTGACCATGCGTAGACCCATGGTATTTATCTGTTTAAGATTGATCTCAGGGGACAATCCAATCCCGTCGTCGGCGATATTTAGGATCACGTCTTGGTTAGCTGCTTTAAAGATACTGATTTTGACTTCTCCTTGTCGTTGTTCAGGGAATGCATACTTTAAAGCATTGGAAACTAACTCATTGATAATGAGTCCGCAGGGCACTGCGGTATCAATGTCGAGAGAGATATTTAAAACGGCAACGCTAATTTTGGTTGAACTCGTTTTAGAGTGATAGGATCTCAATAGATTTCTAGACAAATCTTGGACGTAGCTTTCAAGATTTATCTTCGATAAATTCTCAGATTTGTATAGATTCTCATGCACTAAGGCCATTGACTTCACTCGGTTCTGGCTTTCTTTCATGATCTCTACAATCTGCGGATCGCTAGATTGGGTCTGCAAATTGAGCAAGCTGCAAATAATCTGCAAGTTGTTTTTGACCCGATGGTGAATTTCTTGCAGCATTACGTTTTTTTCGGCCAGGGATTTAGCAAGTTCTTGTTCACGCTGTTTGCGATCGCTAATATCTTTGTGAGTTCCCGACATTCTGACGGCATCCCCATTCTCATTGCGGGTTACTACTTGGCCATAGTTACCGATCCATTTCCATCCGCCTAACTTTGTTTTTATCCGATAATCAAAGGCATAGGGAACTCGACTATCCTGCATATGAAGCGCTAGCGCCTCCATATGGCTAGGTTTATCGTCTGGGTGAATCAGGCTCTCCCATGTGCCGATATGACCAGGAAGCTCGTTTACCTCGTAGCCGAGCATCTGCTGCCATCGAGGGCTGAAATACACTTCTTTCGTTGTAATATTCCAATCCCATAGACCATCTCCAGAACCCGCAAGTGCCATCTGGAGACGCTCTTCACTCAGCTGTAAAGCTTGAGTACGTTCAAGCACACGCTGTTCTAGGTCTGCTTTCGCTTTTTCGAGTTCTCCCCGCCCAGGCAATGCCAAGGCTTCGGGAATAACAGGAATCATCATTGCCGAAGTTATGAGTGAAATCACGGCAGTCAGAGCCTTTACCGTACCTGACGTCCAATAGTTAGGATGCCATAGCGTCCAAACGGCAAAGATATGAGTGAAACCACAGGCAACAATAAAGGCACCAAAAAGCAAAAACAACCACGGATAGGGTAAATCCTGCCGTCGCTGAACAAAATAGACCAGTGCTATTGGAATTGAAAAATAGGCCAGAGCAATGAATCCGTCAGAGAGGAGATGTAGCCAGACTAATCCCGGTTTCCATAAATAGCAATGTCCGTGGGGTATGTATGCAAAACTGACGAAAGCATTATGAGCTGTTTGTAGCATATCCCTGATCCATAATCAATACCTTCATATTAGTATCTGAGTCCTGTATTTAAGATGCTTGCGCTTAAAAAGTATCTTACACAAGCTCAGATTGGTAAAAATAAATACAGTCAACAATGCCCGCATACTGACCTATACAGATGAGGCTGACTTATACAGATGCGGGAATTGTTGAAGTTCGGCCTCAATGAAGTGAAGTCAAAGAATTCCTGACGCACCGCTAAAGCGGAGCCAGCTATGGCTAACCAGAGCAGAACATTGTTATTTTTCTACCTTAAGATAAAAGCTGTTGCCCTATGAAGAACAACAGCTTTTATTAGCTCAGGAAACGATAGCCATTAACAAATTTCAGAGCTTTTAAATTAAAACTCTAACGCTTACCACAGGGCGCGGGGTGAGTTGTTGGTTGGGGGCTGAGTGGTTGAAGGCTGAGGTGTAGGCATCGGCGTCGGTCGGTTAGTCATGGGAGCCTCCGTCAAAACTGGGCCGACTAGCGCCAGTACTTCCGATCGGGTTGCATAGCCATCAAAAGCGGCAGTGCTAAAGGGGATAGGCGAACCCATGCGGTTTTCGTTGTAAATAACTTCGCTGCTGCTAGCGTTAGCCGAAATCCAAGGATTGACATCAGCGCCGAGTAGGGAATTGCGCAAGAACCTCACACCTGCTGCATGACGAGCTTCGACGCTGTGAATTGCGAGCGCAGCGGCTAGCACCGTTTTACCCGCTTCACCTGCTGCCAGCAGGTTTTGCACCTGCCCTTTGTAAGCGGCAACGCCCAAATCTTCGACGTACTGCCCGACTAGCAGGAAGTCTGCTGGGTTAGCAAACGGATCGCGGCCTAGAATAGCGGCATAGTTAGGATTTGTTGGAATTCTGATAGCGTTTGGATTGCCGCCTAAAGAAGGCAAAACAGCCGAAAGATCCGTGACGTGCTGGGCTTCATCTTGACCATAGGAGACGATAACGTCTTTGGCTGCTTGAGGAACGCCTGCGAGGCCGCCGTTTTGGGCGGCGGCAACCGCTCGACGATAAAAGTCAGCTTCTAGTTTTTCGAGCGTCAGGGCATATTCAACGACTTGGCGAGGGGTCAAAACAGCTTCTTGGGCCTGCGCTGCGGGGGTAGGGCCAACACATAGAAACAGCATGGCTAGCGGCAGCACGAATGCCATGCCCTTGATCAAAGACTGCTGATTAATTTTTTCTAAAAGAGCAATTAGAGTGCTCTTTAGGGAGAGTAAAAGCGATCGCACCGCAGATTTCACCATAGATTGAGTGTTAAATTGAAGGGTCTGAAGCGCTGAATTAAAACGTGTTTTCATGGGTGTCCTCCTTAGGCGACGAGTGAGCCGTTAATAGGGTTATTGAGAATGCCGAGTGAGCCAACGATGGCCACTACCTGTTTGGGACTATACAGCTCGTCGTAAGCTCTGCCTTTAAATGGATTGAGGCTAGCTACCAGGTCAGCGTCACTGATTAAGCGATCGCTGTCAGGTTCGGTGGTGGGTCTGCCGAGCAGGGCTCTGACACCACCGGCATGACGGGCTTCGACCGAGACGATAGAGCCTGCGGCGAGGAGGTAGGTAGGGTTAGTTAGGCTAGGGCCTGCACCGTTGTAGGCATGGACGCCGACATCTTCGAGGGTGACAGCGGTGTTAAGGATGGTGTTGCGATCTTTCAAAATCGCATTCAACCCCGCTGAATTAAAGCTCAGATCGGCGGTTTCAAATAGCACCATGTCGCCTAATACGCTGCGTAAAAAAGTAACATGGGCTGCTTCTTGAGCGCCTAGTTCTTTCACGTATTCCAGTTCTTTGCTGTCTGAAATTTTACCGGAGCTAACCGCCGCTGCATAGAAAGCAGCTTCTAGTTCTTCGAGCAGGAGGGCAAAGTTGAGAATGCCTTCATCGTTGGCATTGAAGGTAAGGGTCATGTTGGATTGCGCGATCGCCGCTTTGGGAAGGGTCGCGACCATCAAGCCGCCTAAGCCCCAAAGTCCCCATTTCATCAGACCTCGGCGCGAGGTAGGCAGTGCGTTTTGAGATGTCATATGGCCGTATCCTTTAAGAGTATTTAATAGCCGCGTGGGCTGTGTTAAGCGTGATCGCGCTTATCCACACCGCTCTTATAAGTAGTACGAGTAATCAGACCTGTTAGATGCATACCATTAGGCATAAAAGGGGCTACCGCTTTCTATGCCAAAAGCGCTAGAAGCCCTTTCTACGCTTTCTTACCTCTTGACAATCTTTGATAGACGGGCTAAACAGACTCATTTCTAAGCGTTACCAGTTTGGTAACCGCTGCAAAACGCCTGTGAATGTGCCGTAGCTTAGAAGCGGTCTAAAGAAAAAGCTCGAACTCATCCGCAGAATTGTCGCCAGATTCGCTGATAGCTTCTAAACACCTAGAAGCAACCACACTGTTTAATTCGGAATCAATTTGGAATCAATTTGGAATCAATTTTGACAAGATTTGAAACCAGTTGTAACACTTTTCTTACTGCTTCTGTAAAAGGGAGAATAGCTCATGATTCTTGGTTCTAACAGCCGCTCTGACAAGGGTTCTAATAAAATTCCTGACAAGGGTGATGAGAATGGTTTTGACAATAGTTTTCACAATAGCTCCCAAAAGAACATGCCTTCAATAACGCTTGATATACCTACTCTAATGGCCAATTTTTTGAGCGTTTTGAGTGCGCCAATTTTTAATCAATTGCCTTGGAAACAAAGTCAGCAAGTCGTCGTGCAGACTTTGCTAAAATCCAGTTCTCCGCCGACTCCACTTAGCTCTCGCACTATTCATTGAGGTTTTTATGAAACGGTTATTAACAAATTTGCTATCCAGTTTATTGTTTGGAGCTGGTTGCGCTACCGCCCTCAACCTCGCCACTCCCCAAAGCGCCTGGGCCAGTCCTGAGCGTGGCTGGGTATCGACCACGCTTGACGGTGGCTCGGCGAATCTGCGAGCCGCCCCAACAACCGGCGCTGGCGTGCTGGCAACCCTTCGCAACGGCAGCCCCTTTAATATTATTAGCGAACGCTTTGATGCCGCCGGATACAAATGGTATCAAGCGCAGCCAACTACTATCAATCTCACGAACAGTCTGTGGATTCGCTCTGATTTAGTCAGCCTTGTTGCGCCTTTTCCAGCGACGCCACGACTGAGCTGTGATGCCGCTATTGCCCAAACTGAGCAGCAAATCAGAGCCGTGCCCAATACTCGAATTGAAACCCGCAATCAGCGATCGCACGGCTATACCGATGGCCCAGCCAACCGACCTAGTAGCTTTACCTTTATTTTGGCAGGTAGCGGCGGCAACAATGTTTTGGCCTCGCCGGTATTGATGAATGCGATGGCCTCGAAGCTGATTGAAAACTGTGCCACCACCGGATTGGTTGCTTTTAGCGTAGGCGCAGGTGACAGCAATTACCTTAACTATGGAGCTATGCCAGAACGGCTTGTGCGGCCATTTCAGTGCAAGTTAGGGCCTAATAGTGATCGGGGGCCAGCGAAGTGGGGAGAGCAAATTTGTCTGTAGGGACGTACTGACAAATTTGCCTTAGTTTAAAATATTATTCGCCTAAAGTGCTATGGCTCAACAGTAACGGACGTTCCCAAGGCGACTATCTCAAAAAGCTTGCGAATATCTTCGTTGTACATGCGCACGCAGCCGTGAGAGGCCGCTCGGCCTACCGATTCACGATTGGGGGTGCCGTGAAAGCCGATGGTGTTATTGCCATCTGTCCAGAAGCCGATCCAGCGATCGCCTAAAGGATTGTCGGGCCCTGGTGGCATCACTTCATCGGTAAAAGGGTTTGTCCATCCGGGCTGATTGATTTGTGAGATCACTTTAAATTCGCCCGTTGGCGTTTCCCATCCTGATTTACCAATGGCAACTGGATAGGTAGCTTCTATGTTCTCACCTCGGTAGACGTAGACTTTGCGATCGCTCAAGCTCAATCTCAGTCGCACCGTTTGCTCCGTAGTCTCTGCTGCCGCTGCTGGCATCATTTCGGGAACTACCTCAGCCGGTACCGGCGCTACCGTTGGGCGAACCACAATCGACTCAAACAAAGCCCGTAATTTATCAGAGGTTGGCTGTGCGCTGGTAGAGGGCTCGTTTTCGGTTGGTTCTGAGGTTGGTTCTATGGCTGATTCTATAGCTGGCTCTCCGGCTGGCTCTGAGATGGATTCTTGAGAAAAAGCTTTTGCTGAGCTGAACCCAGCCATCATCGTTCCCCCAAGACAAACCGCTACAGACTGATAGGCGAAACGGCGGAGGGCCGATTTACGATGACGCTGCAATTTTAAGACCATGAATAGCTGAGCATATAAAAATCTGGAAGCATTATAACCTTATCGAAAAACTGCCACACATCTGTTGGTTGCCTGCTCCGGCCTCTGAAGTGTCACAGCGTATGCATCCATTAGTATAGGTTTCTCGAATCAGAAACTAATTTTTGCTTTCATACTGAGCAATCTTGGCCCAGCTATGGGGGCCAACTTCTTTTTCGAATTCGTAGATCACCCAGTCGGCTCCTTTGCCAATGCGCCGCGCACTCTTGCGCAAGTAATCAACAATCACAAGCTGCTGTTCCCAAATTGGCCGCGCTCCGTACAGAGAGCCAAAGGCCCAGCTTGGATTGGGCAGGCGATCGCACTGTTCATAAAAGGCTCTATCAGCCCAGGTGGGCGCGTAGCCTCGCTTAAAAGCCCTGCGCCTGTGGCTGTGATACAGCTCCATCAGGGTGGTGACATCGCGAATTTGTCTGGCCTGCTGATTGGAGTAAATTTCTACCATGTCTTCGGTGTTGATGGGGCGATCGCTCACCCACTGATGCTCGCAGTCTGGGCATTTGACAATAAAAGACAGGACAATTCTTCCGCAAGCAGGGCAAGGCTTAGTCGGGGCAACCCCGCCGCCGCCGCTCGACTGCTTTTGAGTCGGCAATTCATAACCTTCAACATCTTCTGGAAAGCCCAATCGCTGAAGGTTACCGGCCTGATCGAGAATAATCCCATAGTCTTTGCCGGTATCCGGTGAAATTCGCATCACCCGGCCCAACTGCTGAAAGTGCATAGCGCTCGACTGGGTGGGCCGTAGCATTAGCCCAACTTCCACACTCGGTTCATCAAAGCCAATGCTGATCACATTGCAAGAAGTCAGTACCGTTAGATCACCTGTTTTTAAGTCGTGATAGAGCTTTTTGCGATCTTTAATGGCGGTGCTGCCATCGACAGTTTCAGCGCTGACGCCCGCTTTGCGAAAAGCTTCGGCGACATGGTTGGCATGTTCTACATCGACACAAAAGGCAATGGTGCGTTTGCCCTGGGCGATACGGTGCCATTCTTCGACAATTTTTTCAATCAGTTCGGTGCGATCGCAAACATTTTTCAAATCTCTCTCATCATAATCTCCTTTAGAGATACTGACCTCTTCTAGATTCGCCATCCCATCTCTCGGCATACTGTAATACTTCATTTTAGAGAGATAGCCCATCTGCTGTAAGTCATACGGTACGGGTGAAGACACCAGCGTATCCAAATGATCGCCAAGCTGTTCTTTACCTAGTCGCAGCGGCGTCGCCGTCATCACCAAGTGCACAGCGTCTTTGTGAGTACGCAGCATCACCTTTTTACCCACCTGACTAAACAGCGTGATGTGCCCCTCATCATAAAAAACCACATCAGCAGGCCACTGCTGCCACCAGCGCCGCTTCGCCATTGTCTGAATGCTGGCAATTTGAATGGGCGCATCGCGATTCTCCTCCCAGCCCGCTTTAATAAAGCCGCACTGCAAGCCAAACGCCTTCATTTTTTCGTAGGTTTGCCCTACCAGCACATCTAAATGCACCAAAAACATCAGCCGCTTTCCGGCCTCTTCGGCATGGGCGCAAATCTGTCCGCTGATAATCGTTTTCCCCGCTCCCGTCCCAGCGATTATCGCCACCCGCTTATGACCCGCATTTAGCTCGTGGTAAAGGTCATTGATGAGCTGCACTTGATAGGGACGCAGCTGTGGCGGATCGGGTTTTTCGGTAGGGGTTTGGGGTAAGTCCTCTTCAGCGAGTGGCGACATTGCAAGTCGGGCTCAGTCAGCGTGAGCTAGTTAATTTGAACTAATTACTCATGATATATTCAGAGTGCCGAAGCCGCTAATCGCGCCATAGATTTTGCAAGAAGTCTGGAGAACTCTGGCATTGGAGCTTACGGCATCAAGTCAGCTAAGGTCAGGGTTAAAGTCGGGAAAATCCTTGAAGCGATTGGCTCATGCAACCGGAATTGTTGTTTTTGATAGTAGCCGCCTTGCAATTGACAAATTGTGATAGTCGGCTGCTTGGGTCTGCCGATAAATTCTAAACCGCCTAATCCTCGAAAATCAACAATCCAATATTCTGCTACAGCGAGCAGTAAATATTCTTCTACTTTACGGGCATAATCATCTTGCCAATTGGTGCTGACAATTTCAGCGATCGCGACAATCGACTGCCCCGACGCAATCACCGGCTCCTTTTGCCAAAAAGGCTCTCGTTCTAGCTTTGCTTTATCTAACACAATTACGTCCGGTCGCAGCGCCGTAGACTGCGCGGCAGGCGGACAAATCAGACAGTTTTTAGGAATAGTCCATGACCGAGCAGCCGCTTGTGGCCCGCTCCGAAAAGCCGAAAACCAGTGGCCTGCCAGCTCACCAGCGACTGATTCATGCGGGCCTGTCGGTTCCAAATCTCGCAATTCTCCATCAATGAGTTCATAGCGCGAATCATCTCCATACTGACTGGTAAAATCTTCGACGGTCAATAATTTTGATGGCGTGTAAGTCATGATATGGCCTTGGCAACGATTCGCAAGTATCCGCAAGTAACAGTGTAGATGCTTTTAGTTATCTGCTTTATCCGCCTTTTCTGCTTTATCCGCAGCGAGAAAGTTGGTTTTGGCCACTTCAAAGGCTTCGGCCATCACCTGCTGAATCCGGGCTGGATCGGGCTTTTTGCCGCCCATCAAATCACCAAAGTAAGCGCAGGCTCCTTCACCTAATGCCCAGGTGTAGCTCGCGGCCCAAGAGGCGGCGATGACACTGCCAAACCCAGGGATAAATTTAATCAGCTCACGGCCAATCGCTTGCGCAAAAAATCCACCTGCGATCGCACTCATCACCCCGCCCGCCTGCGATCGCGTCAGCCGCTGCCCATAGAGCTGACCCAACACCCCCACCATCGAAACCTGTAATGCCGTCAGCACCGGCATCGTCGCAAAGGGTAGCGGCACCGCTGCCAACGTCGCGGCAATCACCGCAAAAGCCGAAATATAGCGCCGACCC
>QBMP01000022.1:0-3987 GCA_003242115.1 Phormidesmis priestleyi | reverse complement strand
ATAAGTTACCAAGCTGAGTGCTGACCACCGTCTGATCATCAATGAGCTGATAAATCGCTTTGGCTTCTGCTTCGGGCAACAGATCCGCCAAGACATCTCGCAGCGCTTCTTGACCATAAAAAACCGGATCAAAGCCGTCTTCTTCTAGGGTAAAGTCCAGCAGCACCGCCCGATCAAAACAGCCTTCAAAAGACTGTTTTAGCGCTGTAAAGGCTCGATCTAAGGTCTCTGCTTCCGGCGGATAGCTAGGATGATTTTCCCACTCAGGTGGATAGATTTCATGTAGGCAGGTGACCGCTAGCAAACAAGGAATATTAGGATAAGCGGCCTTTAGCTGACGAACGATATTCAGCAGTTGGTCAACGGCAAAGTCAGTGATTTTAACAGTCACAATCAAAATTCGGGCGCGGCGGTCTTTTGGCTCTAAGTCACCGCTCAAATCACCTTTAAAACTATCATTCAAATCATTCGTCAGCTCTGTCACTAGCGCCGAGGTCTTTTGGCCAATGTCTCCTAAGCCCACCGTATCGGTAAAAATCAGCAGCGGTAAATCCTCAGAAGGATACGCATAGCGCTGCGTATGCTGCGTATGGGGCCGAAAGCCCTGGCCTACAATCTCGGCTGATACGCCCGTCAAGCCGCGCACAATAGAGCTTTTGCCCGCTTGCGGCTTGCCGATTAACAGCGCTTCAGTGGTCGGCAACTCAGATCGAATTTGCTCCAAAATCTCAGCAATTTTCTCGTCGCTGACGTTGAATAGCTGTAAAAAATCTTTCTGAAAAGCGCCCTGCAAACTGCCTTGAAAATTTCTCTGAAAATTTTCCTGGGCGCTGGTATAAGCTCGGCGTAGCTGAATGGCATCTGTGGGTAGCCACCTTGCCGTTTGGCCAGTAATTTTATCGGTAATTTGACCAGTGGCACGAGTTAGCTGACGTCGCGTATTTTCCCATAGTCTCGTAGCGCTTTGCCAAGCCCCACGAGAAGAAGGCTGTATTTGTGTATTGTGTGAGTCCTGTGTATTCTGCGTGATTTGCAGATGATCCGGTTGAGTCGGTGCATTATCTGCCGGTTCCTCTGTGAATTTTTCTGCCAACTGCTTTTTAGAATCATCCATTACGCCAGCCCAAACTAACAAAATACACTTATCGCATTTAGAATCCTTATTTTAGACAATTAGACCATTTCTGATTCAGCTCCTCAAGGAACATTACGGATGGCTTGATTAAGCTTGGGTGATATAGTTACGGACATCCCTGCTCTCGGTTAAATAAACCATCAGTATCTCATTAATAAAATACCGAATATAAAAACACCCGCATAGAGCAAGTTTATCTTCCCGAGGGCACGATACTTAAAACCGCTAGAAAAATCAAATCGTGAACTTTTATATCTTTCTTTCCCGGTTTAGCTACCTCAAAAGCTACAAAAGCAAGCTGATGGTGGTTGCCTTTGCCGGAACGCATATTCCGCTGCTGACACTGTTATTTTATTTCGTTAACTCTACGGCTGTTGAGGCCGACGCCAAGCTACAGATTGTAGTGGTTGCCCTACTGGCCACGCTCATGGGCACAGGGGCAACGCTGCTAGCACTGCATAGCTTGCTCTCTCCGATTGGCCTCACAGCCAGAGCGCTACAGAGCTACCGACATCAAAAGCTGCTCCCAACGTTACCCACGCAATACACAGACGATGCGGGCGTGCTAATGGCCAGCACCAGTCAAACTTTGCGGCAGCTAGATGAGTTTATTCAGCATGTGGAAGATTACGACAATCTAACGGGGTTACCCAATCGCAAGTTATTGAAGTCTCAGCTTCAAAAAGAGATTTTAGAGCAGCAAAAACAGTCATCAAAACAACAGATTGAATTCTTTATCATCGATATTGATGGCTTTAAAGATTTAAATGCAGTAGAGGGGACAGATGTGGGCGATCGCCTCCTGCGCGCTATTGCCCACCGCCTGCTTAGCTACACTGGCAAAAGCTCCTGCTTGGCCCGCCTTGGCAACGATGAATTTGCCTTCATTCAGCATCCCCCAATTCAGCAGAACCCAATTCAGCAGCACCCAATTCAGCACAATCCGACTTTGCTAACGCCAGATGCCGTCACCCTTCAGACAACGGCGCAAACCCTTTTAAATCTAATCGCTCAGCCCTACGCAGAAATCAACCCCGATATTTGCATCACTGCCAACATCGGCATTGCAGCTTATCCGACCGATGGAGAATCTGCCGATAGCCTGATTGCCAATGCCTACACGGCCCTACAGCAAGCTAAACAAGGCGGCCGTGGTCGCTATCAGTTCTATTCTGCTGAGCTGACCGAAGCCTTGCAAAAACGGCTGAAACTCGCCAACGACCTTAGATTAGCAATAGAAAAAGATCAGCTCTTACTGCACTATCAGCCCCGCGTAGACTGGCGCAGCGGCCAAATTGTCGGCGTTGAATGCTTGGTGCGCTGGCAGCATCCTGATCTTGGCATGGTATCACCAGTGACCTTTATTCCAATTGCCGAAGAAACTGGGCTAATTACGCCGATTGGCGAATGGATATTGCGCAAAGCCTGCGCGCAGAACAAAGCATGGCAGCAAGCGGGTCTGCCCAATATCACCGTAGCCGTTAATCTTTCAGCGCGTCAGATTGAGGATGCAGCGCTAGCCAATTTTGTGCAGATGACGTTAGCTGAAACTGGTTTAGCCGCCGACTTTTTAGAATTAGAAGTGACGGAAAGCTTGTTGATTGGTGATATCGAACATACTCTGTCAGTCCTTGAAGCCCTTCATGATCAAGGCATTGCCTTAGCGCTAGACGATTTTGGCACTGGCTATTCTTCGCTTAGCTATTTAAGAAAATTTCCGTTTGATATTCTCAAAATTGATCAATCTTTTGTCAGAGATATGGTGCATAGCGCCGATGCAGCGGAGGTAATTAGAGCAATTGTGGCTTTGGCTAAAGGCTTACGCTTAGATCTGATTGCCGAAGGCATTGAAACCGAAGCGCAGCTTGAGCAGATTAAAACCTATGATTGCCACGAAATTCAGGGCTATTACTACAGCCGTCCGCTGCCAGCAGAGCAGATGACTGAACTGTTAAAAATGCCCAATCCTTGGCGGAGTAAGGTTGAAGGAGGTGCGATCGCCTCAAATCTCGCATCAAATCCCGTAACAATGCCCGCCCTTACCAGCAGCAATATTCGATAGCGATATTATGATGCATAAGTGATCGGTCACTGTGGCAGTAGCGAGATGATTTTGGTTTGACAAACTCTGATTTAGCAAATAGGTTCGTCGATTCAGTTGCTTACGAAATTCGCTTAGCAAACACAGCGGATATCCCCTTTTTGGCTGATATAGAGCGAGCCGCCGCGCAGCAGTTTTTACCTTATTTAGACTGGCTAGAAATCTCAGTCGATCTGCTGGAAGGGCTGACGAACATAGGGTTTTTATTAAAAGCTCAGGCAGATCGTCGCCTGTGGGTGGCGGATCTAACTGATTCGGCCATAGACTTAACCGCAGATTCGGCCAAAGGCTCAACCAAAGGCTCAACCACAGATTCGGCCAGAAATTTAGCGCTTAGTCCGGTCGTCGGATTTGTGGTGGTGAAGCATCTACTGGCAAGCTGCTTCATTGTGGAGCTAGATGTGCATCCCGACTATGGCCGCTTAGGCATCGGTTCAGCGCTGGTGAATGCCTGCTGCCAAGGCGCACAGCAAAGAAACTTTGACCAGGTGCTGCTCACCACGTTTCGCAAAGTGCCCTGGAACATTCCCTTTTACCAGCGATTGGGATTTGAAGTGCTGCCTGAGCAGATCTGGGCATCCGAAATTAGAGCAATTGTGGAGTACGAAACCCGCTATGGATTTGCCCCTGAAAAACGCGCGGTGATGCGCCGGTACCTGCTGCGTGAGGAAGAAGCGCCATCATGACTGAAAGGAGTAGTTCAGCCAGTATTCAGGCAAGCGAGGCCATCAAACGTCAGGCGACCGCCCTC
>QBMP01000229.1:3701-7351 GCA_003242115.1 Phormidesmis priestleyi | reverse complement strand
GTTTGTAATTAATTTTGCATGACTACTTAGTAGTATACAAAGACTGGCTAGAGCGCAATTAAAGCGCCGCCTGCTGTTTTACCAAGGTATCCTTTGCGAGAAGCTAGAACAATCACTAGCGCTAGCGATGCCATCATTACAACAATTGGGAAGTGAAGCAGATCTGCCTCTAATATCGTTAACGGGTAGGCCACCGCCATTTTTTTTGGGTTTACCCGTCTTAAAATCAAGCACTGCTAAAATTTCCGCTTCAGTGTCACAGATTCAGTGTCACAATAGAGTGTTGAAAAAATTGTCCTCACAGACACTGCCTTTGCCATGAGTGAATCTCGCCGCTATCACGTCACTACTTTCGGCTGCCAAATGAATAAGGCAGACTCAGAGCGAATGGCAGGCATTTTAGAAAATATGGGCATGCGCTGGGAGGAAGATCCTTTACAGGCAGATGTGGTGCTCTACAACACCTGCACTATTCGCGATAGCGCTGAGCAAAAGGTGTATTCGTATTTGGGCAAGCAGGCGAAGCGTAAGCGTAAGAACCCAAACTTGACGCTGGTGGTAGCGGGCTGCGTGGCTCAGCAGGAAGGCGAAAGTTTGCTGCGGCGAGTGCCTGAGCTAGATTTGGTGATGGGGCCGCAGTATGCCAATCAGCTTGAGAGCTTGCTGGCGCAAGTCGCGCAGGGCAATCAGGTGGTGGCAACTGAGCCGGTGCACATTATGGAAGACATTACTAAGCCGCGCCGCGATAGTGAGGTAACGGCTTGGGTGAATGTTATTTATGGCTGTAATGAGCGCTGTACTTACTGCGTGGTGCCCGGTGTGCGGGGGGTAGAGCAGTCTCGAACCAAAGAGGCTATTCGCGCCGAAATGGTGGCGATTGGGCAGCAGGGCTATACAGAAGTGACGCTGCTGGGCCAAAACATTGATGCCTATGGCCGCGATTTGCCAGGGATTACGCCCGAAGGCCGACGGGAAAATACGCTGACTGACCTGCTTTATTTCGTTCACGATGTGCCAGGAGTTGAGCGCATTCGATTTGCCACTAGCCACCCGCGCTACTTTACAGAGCGGCTGGTGAAAGCTTGCGCCGATTTGCCTAAGGTGTGCGAACACTTTCACATTCCCTTTCAGTCTGGCAATAATGAGGTGCTCAAGGCGATGGGCCGGGGTTACACTCGCGAAAAGTATCTGCGGATTATTGACACGGTGCGCAGGTACGTGCCGGATGCGTCGATTAGCGCGGATGTGATTGTGGCTTTTCCGGGGGAGACGGAGGCGCAGTTTGAAGATACGCTTTCGCTGATGGAAGAGATTGTGTTTGACATGGTGAATACGGCGGCTTATTCGCCTCGGCCAGGGACGCCTGCGGCGGAATGGGCAAATCAGCTAGCGGAAGCGGTGAAACAGGATCGGTTGCAGCGGATTAATCATTTGGTGAACCGGCAAGCTGAGGTGCGATCGCAGCGCTATTTACACCGCACCGAAACCGTTTTAGTCGAAGCTATTAACCCAAGAGATCCCAGCCAGGTGATGGGGCGTACCCGGGGCAACCGACTGACCTTTTTCCCTGGCGATATTGATGCGCTCAAAGGCAAAATTGTGCCAGTGACGATCACTGAAACCAGGGCTTTTAGCTTAACCGGGGCGGCGAATGTAGGCATGGCTGAGCTGGCGAGCTTAGTCGCAGAACATCACAGGTTTTCTTGATGATTGCTCGGCTGACTTTCCAGAAAGCACTCAGGTGCTTTGTAGCTTCAGTATAGATAAGTCTCAGCGGCTGTACTCAACGGCGGCTTTAAGTGACGTTTTTGCAAAGCCGCTGCCTTAAGGAATTAGCGAAAAAAATCTATGCTTTTTAGGCCAGCTCTCAGCAAAGACTCAGATGTAAGCCATACTCTCAGGTAAATTGCTAAGTAAATTGCTAAGCAAATGGCTAGCGATATGGAGAGGAATGGCGATGTCTGTAGAATATGACTTGGTGGTAATTGGCGGAGGCTCAGCGGGGCTAGTGGCCGCGAGTGCAGGGGCTCAGATCAATGCCAAAGTGGCCCTGATTGAAAAGAATTTGCTGGGTGGCGACTGTTTGCACTATGGCTGTGTGCCGAGCAAGTCATTAATTTACGCGGCGAAAATTGCGCAGAATGTTAAAACCGCTGCCGATTTTGGGATTTATACGAGTCCGCCTGAGATCAAGATACAGGAGGCTCTCGGCCATGTGCAATCGGTCGTGGATACGATTCAAATTCATGATTCTGCCGAGCGCTTTGAAAAGCTAGGCGTCGATGTGATTTTTGGCACAGGGCGCTTTGTTGACACCAAAACCTTTGAAGTCAATGGCCGTAAAATTAAGGCTAGAGCCTTTTTGGTCGCTACCGGCTCTCGGCCAATGGTGCCGCCAGTGCCAGGGCTAAAAGAAGCGGGCTTTTTGACCAATGAGCAGGTGTTTACCCTTAAAGATCGCCCCGATGCCCTAGCGGTGATTGGCGCTGGCCCCATTGGCTGTGAGCTAGGGCAGTCTTTTTCGCGATTGGGCTCTGAGGTGACGCTGCTCTCTAGCCGCGATGTGATTATGCCAAAAGAAGATCCCGAAGCAGCGGCGGTCGTACAGGCGCGGATGCAGGCGGAAGGGGTGCGCATTCTCAGTCACACTCGCGCCGAGAAAGTAGAGGTAATCGACGGCAAAAAGCACGTTTTCACCGGCAGTGAAACCATTGTTGTCGATGAAATTTTGATTGCAACGGGCCGGTCGCCGAACGTGGAGTCTTTGAACTTAGAGGCAGCGGGCGTGGCCTATGACAAAAATGGCATCAAGGTCGATGACAAGCTGCGCACGAGCAACAAGCGCATCTATGCGGCGGGTGATGTGATTGGTGGCTATCAGTTTACGCATGTGGCGGGCTACGAAGCGGGTGTGGTGATGCAAAATGCGCTGATTTTTCCGATCAAAAAGGTCGATTATCGGGTGATTCCTTGGGCGACGTTTACCGATCCTGAGCTGGCGCGGGTGGGCTTAACTGAGCAGAAGGCGCGCGATCGCTACGGCGAAGATGTCTATGTGCTGAGGCAAAACTTTGACGGTGTAGATAGAGCTCTTGCCGAAGCCGCAGGCTATGGCTTTGCCAAATTTATCACTAAGGGCAATGGCGAAATTCTCGGCGCACACATTGTCGGGCCTCATGCGGGTGAGCTGATTCATGAAGCGGTGCTAGCGATGAGCCAAAACCTGAAAGTCAGTGCGCTTCAGTGCATTCACATCTATCCGACGCTCAGCGAAATCAGCTCCAAAGCAGCGCTTCAGCTCACCAAGCAAAAGTACGCAAAAAACACTTTCTTACAAAATATGCTCAGAAAATTCTTTAACTGGCGGCGCTCTATCGCTAGATAAACCACGTCCAAGTTGAAAGCTTGAGTGTCAAGCTATAGCAATTGACAATGCCTGTGTACTGAGCCTAGTGGCGGCAATTAATGGTGTCTTAGCGCCGCGTTTTCTAGCTGATTGAGTAAGGCATCTAGCCGATCTCTCTTTTTCAGCAGCTTGTCAATATCGGGCGGCTCGGCTGTGGCCATCTGCGCTAGTTCAATACTGGCGCGCACTAGGCTAAAGGCAGGGCTGTAAAGCGCAGGCTGACCGCTGCCGCCGCGTAGGGTTT
>QBMP01000229.1:365-3636 GCA_003242115.1 Phormidesmis priestleyi | reverse complement strand
AAAGGGGTGTCCAGTCTTTGCTGGGTTTAGCTTTACTTTTAGACGGTTTTGGCGTGGAGGCGATCGCGTCTTCATCCAAGCTTTCATCCAGGCTCTCGATAATGGCATCATTATCTTTTGCAATTAAGTAAGTTTCTTTAAATCCAGAGCGCATACCGCCGCCAAAAGAAAGATTTGCAAATCCTAGCAGACCATCATAAACAATCTGCCCTTTGAAAGGTAATAGAAGAGCATGAACGTACACTGGTAGGCTACGTTTATCAATCATATCGGAGAGTTCTTGTTGGAGTCCGACAACGCCATACACACACTCTGATGTATCAATAAAGATGGCGTGCTTTTTGAGCAGTCTCTCAATGATAAATTTCCCTCGCACAAAGGTTTTCCAGCTACTGACAATCGCTAGCTCGTCCGAACTCAGCTTGGCGGGATTCGCTTGAATAAACGAGTCGATTAGCTCACTGTGATCAAAGAGATAGTCTCTGACTGCGACTTTCTCACGTGAGGATGTATCTGTGTAGTCAGCTAAACTGTTGATCTTTGGGAGAACTTGCCCTTGCTGCTGCGCATACCATTGGACTTGCAGAATCAGATGCATAAACAGTTCGACATCAGGGGGGCTGAGTTTCATGGTCTGAGATGTTGTTGAGAATGAAAGATGTTTGTACATATCTTAAATCAATCCCTATCTTTTTAGATCAATCCCTATCTTTTTCGCGACGACTATGCGTTACGCCTCTCAAGCCTTTTTTCCTCAAAGCCCTAAATTTCTCAGAGACTTAAAACCGATGATCTAAGTTGGAGTAAATAAAGGTGCTTTGATCGCGATCGCCAGATCGGGTGGTGGCATCGAATAAGCCGGTGCCCAGGTTGAACTGCGATTCTAAGGCGACCCAGCTAGGTATCAATAAAAATTGAAGAGATTTGCAAGCCGTACAGGCACTTTTACCTCCCAAGGGTCATGATCTTTCGATCGGTGGGCGTTAACTTATGCACATACAGTATTTAAATCAAAAGAGTTTTTATGGCTGCAACTGAACCCCTCACTGGCATTACCCTGATTGACTGCGCCAAGGCCAACGCGACTAGCGGGCCAGAAACTGCGGCTCGGCTATGTGGCTACGGCACCGATATCAGCGGCTTTCAAGCAGCACTATCTCAAGCAGGAGAAGACATGGGCATCACCTTAGACGGGCTTAAAGATCTCGTTACCGATCAGTTCATAGTTCAGCGCACACAAGGCTTAGAAATTGCCCCTGACTCTCCCCAAGATCTGTAGTTTGTAAGCTGGATGAATTTGGCTTATTTCATGCCTGGAATAAAGCTAGTGCCAAGGCGCTTAATCACCCGATTGGCAATATCTGCGTAGCTGACTTCACCGGCCAAAATCTGACCCAGCCGTTTGGTTGCACTCGGCCTTTTGATCCCCACGCGGTAGCCAATTTTAGGCACCCGAAAAAACACGTTGGCAATTCGCTGAGCCCACTGCATATCAGCGCCCCAACTCTCATGAATAGTCTGGGTGTAGCGGGCCAAAGCGTCAGCGTCTCCTGCTAGGGCCTGATCAATTGACTGGGCCGCGATCATGCCGCTGTACATCGCCGGACGAATGCCTTCTGCGGTCAGCGGATCGACAATGGCAGCGGCCTCGCCGACAACGAGTGACTTCTCCCGATGCAAATCATAATTTCCGTCCCACAGCTTTAAAGGATGAGTGTAGAACTCCCCGGGGCAGTCACTAAACGTTTGGCCATAGCGATCTAAAACTGGCCGAGCATTTTGCAGCGAAGCGCCAACAAAGCTCGTCGCCCCAATCGAATAACCCTGCTGCTTAGCAAAGCTCCACAGACACCCGTTTTTCACCAGCCCAAACTCGAAGCAAAAAGCCCCATTTTCTACGGCTGAATCCGTCTTAATTTCTAAAACGCCTGCCTCGCGAACCTTGTGAGGCTTGAACCCTAGCCAATCGGCCGTCGGCCCTTTGGCTCCATCGGCGGCAATCAGATAGCGGCTCATGAAGGTATGGCCAGCCGTTTTTACCTGCCAAGTGTCACCTTGAAAATCAACGCCAATAACTACCGTTCCATCTTTTACCTGTGCGCCTTTAGCCTTGGCCTGATCAATTAAAAACTGATCAAACACATCGCGCCTGACGCTCCAAATGGGTTCTGTCTCTAGCTCCGCATCAACCGCATCTTCTAGCTTCCAGGTATAGCGCACTGCCTTTACATAGCGATCAATTGCAGGCGCAAAGTCAAAATCAAACCATTGGGCTACAATTGGCGAAACCGCTCCGCTACAGGGTTTGTAGCGAGGTAGCAAGGCTCGCTCTAGCAGTAAAACTTCTCGGCCTGCTTTAGCTAAATGATAGGCAGCAGCACTGCCCGCAGGGCCACCACCTACCACGATGCAATCAAAGATGCAATCAAACATCATCAAACCGTCTGAATGGCTTTTTCTTTGTCTGCAAACGCCTTGTCAACCAGCTTGATGTACTTATCGGTCAGCTTTTGCACTTCGTCCTGCATATCGCGAGACTCATCTTCTGAAATATCGCCATCTTTTTCAAATTGACGGGCCAAATCAATCCCATCGCGCCTGACGTTGCGAATAGAAACACGGCCCTCTTCAGCGTACTTAGACGCTATTTTGACAAATTCTTGGCGACGTTCAGTCGTCAAAGGCGGAATATTCAGCCGGATCAAAGAGCCGTCGTTATTCGGCGTGAGGCCGACATCAGATAGAGAAATTGCCTTCTCAATTAACGATACCGAACTCGGATCGAAAGGCTGAATCATCAGAGTACTGGCGTCAGGCGTCGAAATATTGGCCAGCGACTTGAGGCTAGTCGGGCTGCCGTAATATTCCACCATGACTCTATCGAGCAAAGAGGTGCTCGCTCGACCTGTGCGAATGGTATTAAAAGCGCGTTGAGTAGATTCAACAGCTTTTTGCATCGCATCTTCGGCTTCACTTAAATCAGCTAATTTCACAAGACTCTCCCACAATGGTTCCAATTGATTCACCCATCATGGCGCGGTTGATATTACCTCTGACGGAGAGGTTAAACACCATAATCGGGATGTTGTTATCTTTGCACAAAGCAATCGCTGTGCCATCCATCACCTTAAGATCTTTTGCCAGCACGTGGCTATAAGTCAAAGAGTTGTAGCGTTTGGCATTGGGGTTGGTGGTCGGATCGCTGTCGTAGACGCCATCGACTTTGGTGGCTTTGAACAGGACTTCGGCGCTGATCTCGGCGGCTCTGAGG
>QBMP01000229.1:0-355 GCA_003242115.1 Phormidesmis priestleyi | reverse complement strand
GTCCATGCCCGCCGATGCGCCTTTGACGCCGCGAAAAATATTGCCGCCACCGACGACGATGGCCAGCTGAATACCTTGGGCGACGACGCCAGAGATTTCTTGAGCAATGGCATCGACAATGCCTGGATCAATGCCGTAGGCCAAGTCGCCCATGAGGGCTTCACCGCTAAGTTTTAGCAGTACTCGCTGATAGGGTTTACCCATGCGTGCTCTATAGTGAGGTCAGTAATTTCTACATCAAGATAGCAGCGAAAGTGTTTGGGCGATACCCCGCACAGTGGCTGAATAGGTTTTTGTTTTGGCTTCTTTGTTGGTGTCATGTACGCTTGTACTAGGTTGGTTGGCCGCTGTTGGG
>QBMP01000228.1:6917-7364 GCA_003242115.1 Phormidesmis priestleyi | reverse complement strand
CTCATCCACCAGCTTCTGAATTTTGACAATCTCAGATCCGGCGTCGCTGTAATAGCTAGAGTCCAAGATCAAGCAGCTACTGCCCGATGTCAGCTTTTGAAACAGAACCTGCTCAGGGTTTGGCGTTCCCTTCCACCAAACAAACTTAGGCAAATCTGCCACTACCAGCGAATTCACCAAATCACCGACGCGCTCTAGCGCTTCTTTCGTGCCTCGCAGCGTGATGTATTCACAGCACACTAGCTGGCTACTGCTGTTTTTTTGCACCGGGCAATAGGCCGACACCTGCGCCGTTACTCCCGTATCTTCCCCAAAGGTAGGGCACAGCGTAATCACCCGACCAGGATTCTGGGCTGCCAACGGCCCGTCAAAATTGAACCCTCGAATATCAGGATTTTTGAGCTGGCGTTTTTCGGCTGTTAAGCTGCTGACCTCCTGACGTAACCG
>QBMP01000228.1:0-6824 GCA_003242115.1 Phormidesmis priestleyi | reverse complement strand
GGCGGATCGACGCGCCCAGTCAGTCTCAAATTGTATTCTTTTTGCGCCGCTAAGATTGCTTCTCGCGTCTCTGAACGATGCAGTCCGTCAATATCATTGCCATAAAAGCCGAGCGTTCCTAGCAGCTGCTGAACCTCTTCGGGCTCATAAATGACAATGTTAAAGGTGGTGGCACGACTTGCAGTAGGGGCACTGCGATCGCCTTCTTGAGGCTGCCAAATATTCTGTAGCTCAGCTTCAATTTCGTTTAGCGAAATGTCTTTGGGCTTTTGCAGCGCCAAAATAGAGGTTGCGGTGGGCGGTCTGTATTTATCCATTTTGTTTGCAGAACTTGTACTAGAGAACAGGTGATTTTAGAGCGAAGAGAATATTAATCTAGTCATCAAACAGCAATTGTCGCTATCGAACAGTTATTGAACAAAACATCGGACAAAAGTTGAATAAACATGCACATTGAACAAAATGCCCTTATAGTCTTCGCCAGCGGCGATTGGTGCGATTGAGTAAGCGTTCAGCTTCAACGGGCCCCCAGGTTCCGGCTTCATAGAGTGGCATTATTTCAGGCGGAGCGGGCGCATCCCATACTTCTAATAGCGGTGTGAGCACTCGCCAGGACTGCTCTACTTCATCACCTCTGGTGAAGAGGGTTTGATCGCCGAGCATGGCATCTATGAGCAGGCGGCTGTAGGCATCGGTGCTCGGCTGACCAAAGGCGGCGTCGTAGCGAAAGTCCATTTCTACCGAACGGGTGCGCAGCGAAGCGCCGGGTGTTTTGACTTCAAAGCGCATGGCGATGCCTTCGTTGGGCTGAATTCGCAGGGCTAAGATGTTGTTGCTGAGCTGCTTGGTAGCTGATTGAAACATCAGGTGAGGAACAGATTTGAAGTGAATCGAGATTTCGGAGACTTTTTTGGGTAGGCGTTTGCCGGTGCGCAAGTAGAAGGGAACGCCCTGCCAGCGCCAGTTATCGACCCTGAGAGAAATTGCCGCAAAAGTGTTGTTAGTTGAATTCTCAATGCCTTCTTCTTCGCTGCGATAGCCCGGTACCTGTTTGCCTTTCATCCAACCGGCTGAGTATTGCCCTCTTACGGCTGATTTGGACAAGTCGCTATCGTCAGCTAGTCGGGTCGCCTGCAATACCTTTACTTTTTCACTGCGAATGCTGCCCGCATCTAACGAATTGGGCGTTTCCATCGCAGTTAGGCTAAAGAGCTGCATCAGGTGATTTTGCACCATGTCGCGAATTGCGCCAGCGGTTTCGTAGTAGCCTGCTCTGCCTTCAAGGCCGACGGTTTCAGCTACCGTAATTTGCACATGATCGACAAACTGACGGTTCCAGAGAGGCTCAAAAATGGCGTTGGCAAAGCGGAAAACCAGGAGGTTTTGAACGGTTTCTTTACCCAAGTAGTGGTCGATTCGGTAGATTTGATCTTCGGCGCAGACGTTGCGCACTTTGTAGTTGAGCGATTGAGCTGAGGCCAAATCGCGGCCAAAGGGTTTTTCAATCACTAGCCGCTGCTTCGCAGGATTGGGCAACATCCCCGCTGCGCCGAGCTGCTCAGCAGCTTCAGCAAAAAACCGGGGAGCGACTGAAAGATAGAACACTCGGTTGCCCTGAGTGCCTCGTTTTTCGTCGAGTTCGACAAGGAACTGCTTGAGCCGCTGGTAGTCTTCTCTCTGATCGATGTTGCCAGGGCAGTAAAATAAGCCTTGGGCAAACTGATCCCAAACGGATGCATCGGGTCCTAAGCCACCGCCAAATTCCTCTACGCCTGCTTTCATATGCTGGCGGAAGTAGTCATGACTCCATTCTCGGCGGGCGACACCGACGATGGTGAGTTCGGGCGGCAGCCGACGCTCTAGGCGCATTTGGTAAAGGGCAGGCACGAGCTTGCGCTGAGTGAGATCGCCCGAGGCTCCGAAGATGACCAAAATTTGGGGGGCCGGGATGCGGTCGTGCTGAAGACCAATACGGAGAGGATTTTCTAGAAGTGAAACCATATTTAAGGCAGGCTTAAAAGTTTATAGGGCAAAAGCTGTAATTTTTTGCAGTGATTTTTTTGTAGTTTAGACGCAGAGGCTGGGTTTAATTGTTAGATTCAGATTAAGACCCAGCTAAAAACAGCGAGAGCTTAGGCTGGGCAAGCTTATATAGGGCTGTTATGGGGCTGTAGATTAAGGTTAAGCAGACTGGACGTAAGCCTAGAATTAAAACACTGACAATGCTACCTAATTTCTGCGGTCTGCGTCTGTTATTGGCGTATCCTTTTGCGGCTAGATGTCACTGGACTTGTTAAAAGAAGCTGCTCATTAAAGCTGCTCATTATTGGCTTGGTGGATTGATTTATCGAGCGGGGGTGCTGAGGGGGGCTTGTTCGAGCGATCGCTCCTGCAAAAACGACTCCACAAGCGCCACATCTTCGGCGCTGCCAATGATCAGCGGTGTTCTCATGTGGATGCCATTGGGCTGCACATCCAGCACCGGCTGACGATCTCCGACGATAGCCCGCCCGCCCGCTTGCTCTGCCAAAAAGGCCAAGGGTGCGCTTTCATACAGCAGCCGCAGCTTGCCTTCGGGCTTTTTGAGCGTACCGGGATACAAAAACACGCCGCCCTGCATCAAGATCCGGTGGAAATCGCCTACGAGTGCGCCACTGTAGCGGCCCGAATAGCCTTCATGACGGTGCATGTAGCGAATGTAGTCACGGAAAGGGTCGGCCCACTGCCAAAAGTTGCCTTCGTTGACGCTGTAGTTAGAGCCATGCTCAGGAATTTGAATATTTTCGCTAGCGAGAATAAATTCTCCCAGACTGGGATCAAGCGTAAAAGCGTGAACGCCTTTGCCCATAGAGTAGACGAATACGGTGCTAGGCCCGTAGAGAACGTAGCCCGCAGCGAGCTGATCGTGACCGGGGGTGAGCAAGTCAGCGCCGGTTTGATCGATATCGTTTCCCTGCTGACGGCGCAGCGCAAAAATAGAGCCGACATTGAGATTAATATCGACATTAGAAGATCCGTCGATGGGATCGTACAGCAGGGTATAGCGGCTAGTAGAGCAGCTTTCATTGAGGTGGTAAATGTCGTCCATTTCTTCAGAAACGAGCCGACAGACGAGGCCGCTCTGCTGAAAGACGGTGATAAAAACGTCGTTGGCGTATACGTCCATTTTTTTGACGGATTCGCCCTGCACATTTTGACGGCCTGTAAAGCCCATTGCGTCTTCGACTAAGCCTGCTCTAGTCAGCCGCCGAGAGACGAGCTTGGCGGCAAACGCAATCCGATTCATAATCGCGCTGAGATCTTGCGCTTCGGGGCCAAAGCTGTCGAGCTGCTGGAGCACATGCTGAGAAAGCGTCATGCTGTCACGCCCGAGGGCGGCGTCGGCTTCTATTTGGTAAGTATCTGGCATAGTGTTTCCTAAGATTCTCTGCGGTATCTCCGTCTTTCCATCTTAGGAAGGCCATTCAGATTCAGAAATAACCTTTAGATGAACTATAGAAAGCGGCTGATATATAAATTTTTCTTAATCCGAAAACTCATAAAGCTCATAATTTATTGGGCTTGATTTTCCATCTGCCATCCGATCAAAGAGTTTTCAGTATCAGTTAGGATCGCGATTCTTACTGATGTCTGGGCGAGGGTTAGGGCTATAGCTGAGCTGTTACGATTTTTGTTCGTCTCTAAGATATTTGGGCTTCCAGCCGGGGATGCTTTTTTGGGGCGATCGCGCAAATACCAAACAATCCGCTTCGACATCTCTCGTCAGCACTGAGCCCGCACCTATCGTCACATCAGAGCCGATGGTAATGGGGGCGACTAGAGAGCTGTTAGCGCCGGTTTTGGTGCGATCGCCGATCACGGTCTTATGCTTATTTTTACCGTCATAGTTTACCGTAATCGTTCCGGCTCCTACGTTCACCCGCTCCCCTAGCTCAGCATCTCCGAGATAAGAAAGATGCGCTGCATTTGTGTTGTTGCCAATCACCGACTTTTTCACTTCAACAAAGTTGCCAATCCGACAGTTTTCACCGACTAAGGCATGGCCGCGAATGTGAGCAAAGGGGCCAATGCGACCATTGGCGGCAACTTCGCTATCGGTGACAACAGAATGTACGAGCGTGGTATTTGCCCCGATAGTACTGTCTTCGACTAAAGAGCTAGGGCCAATTCGACAGCCTGCTTTAATCACAGACCGTCCGCGTAGGTTGGTCTGCGGCTCAATGGTCACATCGGCCTCTATCGTCACCGTCGAATCAATCGTGATGCTGTCGGCGTTGATCAGCGTCACGCCCGAAAGCATTAGCTCAGCTTTGATTCGCTGCTGCATAACTGCTTCTGCTTCACAAAGCTGCTTGCGGTTATTAATGCCCGCGACCTCAGTCGGTGAAACATCCATCGCCATCACGGGTGAGAGATCTTTAATCACATCGGTGAGATAGTATTCATTTTGATCATTATCTGCTTTTAGATGCGGCAGAATGGTCATCAGCGCTGCCCAATTGAAGCAGTAAATGCCTGCATTGGTTCTGTTGTTTTCTCGCTGAGCGGCGTTGCAGTCGCGGTGCTCGATAATCTCTTTGACGATTGCGTGCTGATCGCAAAAGACGCGGCCATAGCCGGTGGGATCGTCCATTTGGGCTGTGAGAATAGTGGCGGCGTTGCCGTTTTCACGGTGAGTTTTGAGCATTTTCTCAACGGTTTCGGGCATGAGTAACGGTACGTCGCCATTGAGTACAAGCAAGTCGCCGGTAAAGCCTTCGAGGGCTGGGATAACCTGCTGTACCGCGTGACCAGTGCCGAGCTGTTCGGTTTGGGCTACAAATTCGATATCGAGGACGTTAGAGAGGGCGGCTTTGACCTGATCGGCTTCGTAGCCGACGATGGCGAGCTTTCGCGTGGGCTGCACCAAAGCGGTGCTAGCGAGGACGTTTTCAACCAGGGTGAGGCCGCTGAGCCGATGCAGAACTTTGGGCAGCGCCGATCTCATGCGGGTGCCTTTGCCTGCGGCTAGAATTGCGATCGCCAGTGAAGAATCTGCCATACGTCCCCTTACTTTCTTTTGCTTTAAAATTTCGGTCAATGAATCAGTTAAGCCGCGATTAATTGTGATTAGCCTCTATGACTGGCCCTCACGGCACCATTGCAATGCACTCGATTTCAACCAGCACATCTTTGGGCAGGCGGGCTACTTCCACACAGGCCCGCGCGGGTGCTTGCTCGTCGCCAAAGTGCTGAGCGTAGACCTCGTTCATGGCGACAAAATCATTCATGTCTTTTAAAAAAACAGATGTTTTGACCACCTGAGACAGATCCGAACCGGCTGCTTTGACGACGGCGGTGAGGTTTTGAATAACTTTTTCGGTTTGCTCAGCGATGGTTGTGCCGACGAGCTGGCCGGTGGCGGCATCTAGCGGAATTTGACCAGCGACGAACAGCATTGCCCCAGAAGCGACAACGCCCTGGTTGTAGGGGCCGACCGGAGCCGGTGCCTGATCGGTTTGAATAATTTTGCGCAAGGAGGTGATCTCTCTGGAAGGTCAAGAGCTAATGTAAACGCTGAGTGCCCCCTCAGACAACACCTGACGCTAGAATTTGAGCGTCTGCTTGAGCGGCTTGGGGGGTAGGTAATTCGGCTAAGTGTTTCCAGCAGACGGTGCAGGCGGGTAGGTTGTGGGCTTCGGCGTAGGGCTGATGAACGGTGTCGAGCCAGGTGAAAAAGTTGCTGAAGTTTTGGGCAATCGCTGCCGGATCGCTATCGATAGTGCCGAGCTGAAAGTGGGGTGCGTTGTTTTCGATGGCGAAGGGGCAGGCGTGAAACTGGCCATCGCTTTTGAGCACAGGGTAGCAGTGCGGGCACTGAGAATTGACCTTGGGGCGGGTTTCTTCGCCGGTAAAAGGATCGACGCCACGACCGGAATCGACAATATCAGGGTGGCCGATGGCGATCGCGCCAGGATTGATTTCCTCATAAGCCTCTAGCCGCTGTAAAGACGGAATCGGCATTTGCGGCGCGCCGTCGCCGGTAGTGATGGAGTAATTCAGCGAGGCGGTGGTGTTGTGCAGCGGGTCAGATTCTAAAATTTGAATGAGCTGATCGGCGCGAATGCCGTTGGAGTAAATGACGATGGCCCCGGTGAAGGCGCTAGAGCGTAGGTAAGCGATCGCCCAAATCACATTTTTATGATCCAGCGTCGGTTCACCGCCGTAGAACTTCAGTGCGCCCTGCTCGTGCAGCATGACTGAGCGCAGAGCCGCATCTAGATGATCGGCGGTGTATTCTAAATACTCGCCTTTGGGACTGCCGAAAACGGTGCAAAAGTCGCAGTCTCGGTTGCAGCGATTGCCGGGGTACAGATGCAGTTCCATCAGCCGGTTGTTTTCGATCACGCCGCGATCGCGGCTCTGGCGCTCTTTAAAGGTCATGAGTTCGGTTTTTCGGTTTTTCGGTTTCAAGGAGCGGATGAATTGCGGAGATAAAAGGGAGAGGAAGAGAGCGGTTAGATGGCGATCGCTTCTTTCCAAAGCGCTTCTAGGCGGGTGGTATACTCGGCATTGACAACCGGGACAGTAGAGGCCGCTAATTCCTTCAGCGGAATGCCGTACTCTGCTTCTACAGTGGCAAATTCTTTTTGCAGATCCGCCGGTAATTTGCTCACATCTAGCAGCGGCGGATCGCCCCACACCTGCGGCTTAAACTTTTGTAGCTGCCCTTCTGGGCTAGAGAGCACATTCGCTAGCACCATTGCTCCGTAAGGATTGCCAGCATTAATCGGAATTGCGGTAAAAGACGGATCATTCAGTGAAATGCCCGGTAGTGCAAAGGC
>QBMP01000227.1 GCA_003242115.1 Phormidesmis priestleyi | reverse complement strand
ACAGCAAACTCACTGCATTCGCCCCCCGACCCCCAATTCTGGGGGAGGTCGCTGGATAAAAAACACCGAGCGCTCAGCCAGAAACGATTTGGTGCATCTTGCTTCAGAGCCCCAGAATTGGGGACGGGGGCATTCGGCAATGCTGTTACATCGTCAAGTTTAGTTAAACTGACCTACCTACAGGCTGTTAACCACCATGTTTGTCTATGTCGTTTTGTTCAATGTCGGCACTGAAAATGAGGGGATTCATTCGATTCGGATCGGCGATCGCCATCAGGTGCTGATGTTTGAATCCGAAGATGACGCCATTCGCTTCGGCATTTTGCTAGAAGCGCAAGATAGCCCGCCGCCCACCATCGAAAAAATGGATCGAGAAGAAATTGAAGAAATCTGTGAAGATGCAGGCTATGAGCCGGTGTTTGTGCCTGAAGGTGAGCTAGTGACGCCGGTTGAAAACATGGTGGAAAAAACGCTCTGGAACCCTGACGCAGATTCGAGTGACGAACCGGCTCAACCTACGCGATCAGCCGCTGATGACGAGATGGATCGAATTCGGCGGCAGCTCGAAAGATTGCTTTAGAGATTCTCTTTTTCTGTGTTTTTTATCGGTACCTGATATGAAAGATCGCGGTTATCTGTTGACTGAGCAGAACAATCCTATCAGCCAAAATTTGGATGAGCTATCTACGCTAGAAATGGTAGATGTGTTTAATCAAGAAGATCAGCGCACCGTCGATGCTATAGCCCATGCCCGCACGGCTCTGGCGCAAGCGATTAATTTGACAGCGGCTTCTCTGCGTGAAGGCGGTCGGCTGTTTTATGTGGGGGCCGGGACGAGCGGACGGTTGGGCGTGTTGGATGCGGCAGAATGTCCACCCACTTTTTGTACGCCGCCGGAGCTGGTGCAGGGCATTTTAGCCGGTGGGGCAGCGGCATTGCTGCGTAGCTCTGAAGCATTAGAAGACGAGGCTGAAGGCGGGACTGAAGCAATCATCGATCATAAGGTGACGCGGCGCGATATCGTGGTCGGAATTACCGCCGGGGGCACGACCCCCTACGTGCATGGGGCGCTGAAAGCTGCCAAGCAGCGCGGGGCCGGGACGGTGTTTATAGCCTGTGTGCCTGCGGATCAGGTGCCGGTAGAGGTGGATGTGGATATTCGGCTGATTGTGGGGCCGGAGGTGCTGGCCGGTTCGACGCGGCTGAAGGCAGGCACCGTGACGAAGCTAGCTTTAAACATTCTCTCGACAGGCGTGATGGTAAAGCTTGGGAAAGTGTACGGCAATCGCATGGTAGATGTGGCCGTGACCAATGCGAAGCTGCGCGATCGCGCCATCCGCATTCTCTGCGATCTAACCGGTTTGGATCGTGATTTGGCCGGTGAATTGTTAGATCGCAGCGATTTACAGGTAAAAGTGGCGCTAGTAATGCACCTAGCAGGACTCAAAAAAGAGGATGCGATCGCAGTTCTCGCTAGCCAAAGCGGCAACCTCCGAGCCGCCTTAGCCAGCGCTAAAAGCTAAAGGCGGCTTAGGATTAAACCTATCATCAGTCAAGGCCGCCGAGTCGTTGAAGATTGTTCGTGTTTAATCTTGGCCGTTTTAATCTGGCAACTCTTAATCTGGCAACTGCTGTTGAAAGCGCTGCCGTAAGTCAGCAGCCAAGGCCGGAACTGCGATCGCTTTACGCACTGCCGCGAGATCTGCTTCGTGCCGATAAATTTTCACGACATCAGAAACCGTTACATTGTGTTCATCTCGGTGAGTGAGCGTAAAGGTATCGCCTACCCCGATATCTCCTTCTTTGATGACCGAAAAGTAAATGCCGCTTAAGCCGCTGCCTAAAAAGCGCTTGAGCATATCGTCGCGATTGAATTTGAGATTGAGCTTAAAGCAAGGAAAGCGCGGCTGAGTAACCATGACTTCGGTGGTGCCGATACGGAAGCGATCGCCAATGTTCACCTCTGGCTCTAACAACCCGGTCGTGGTCAAATTCTCTCCAAATGCGCCCCAAGGCAAATCAGCCTCAGGTAGCTGCTGCTGCCAGTAGGGATAATGCTCCGATGGGTAGGCATACACCGCTTTTTCAACGCCACCATGTACGGTCAAATCCGCTTGGGCATCGCCATTTAGATTGAGTATTCGCATCTCAATTCGTTCTTCAACGGGCGATTTGAAAATGCCGGTTGAAACTGTTCTCCCTTTCCAACTCACTTCTTGCGGAAGCCCTACATTAAGAGAAATAATCTGCACCGTTGCCCACCTCAATATTGATTTACGTGTCTACTCTTTACGTTTTTACTCTTTACGTGTCTACTCTGAGACTGCCTGTAACTGCTTGAATCGTAAGCTCTAGGGTAGTTCAAAAAGGGTATCAAGCATTACTACCTACTAACTTGGCTAACTTGGCTAACTGGGCATAAGTTCTGCCGTTGCCTGTAGCTTGACTGTTCTCACGCTAATTAAGCTCACCAGCGTAGCGATACAGTCAATGACACCTGCAATGACACCTGCTGCTAATTGCTCATTTTGCCGTCAGCTATGCCCACTCTAGACCAACTCCCTTTTCTTAAATCGCTGTGCTGGTAAGGACATTGCCGCTGTGCGATCGCCAACCGATTGAAGCTGCATAAAATTGAAGTTGCGTAAAAGAAGTAGAGGAAACCGGCCTTCGCTGAGTCACCCCATCGAGTGGCACATTTGGTAAGCTAAAAGGCAGAGATATCACAAGGACTTGTGAACCGGTATGCCAGCAGCCATTTTTGAACAGCCTTTGCGCCTAGAGCAAATTCCTTCCCTCACCTACAGCGCCACCCCTGATCGCTTTGATCAAACCTGGGCCGCCCCCCTTGCCACGCTACTGGGCTTAGGCCGCGCCGTCGGTGCCGACTTTGTAGAATTTTTCCTAGAGCGCAAAAACTACATTAGCTGCCTCGCCGAAGACGACACCATTACCAGCATTTCACCGAGCCTAGTTTCTGGCGCAGGCGTCCGCGTCTTCAAAGGCAAGGCCGACTGCTACGTCAGCACCAACGATCTATCCTTCAATGGGCTTAAAGCAGCGCTCGAAAAGGGCTTAGCCATCATGGGTCTAGAACTGCCAGGGCCTCATTCGCACGTCCCTGAGCTAAACCTAGAGCCGCTGAGAGACTACGGCACCAGCCGCGCTAAAGAAAACTGGCTAGCTAGCTGCGTTTCTATGCAGACGATGGGCGACGTGCTTCTAGAAGCCAACGCCGCTTTGGCTAAGCAAGCGACCCACGTTCAGGCCCGCCGCGCCGCCTATTTCCGCGACTGGCAAGAAGTGCTGGTCGCCTCTAGCGATGGCACCTTTGCCCGCGATATTCGACTCACTCAGTCCGTTGGCTACAACTTACTGTGCGCCGACGGTGAGCATCGCTCTTCCATTGGCGAACGCCTCGGCAATACCGGCGATCCGAGCTTCCTCACCGCTTGGGACTACGAAGAAACCGCTGCCAAAGTTGCCGAATCGGCTGGCAAAATGCTTTATGCCGACTACGTAGAGTCGGGCAGCTACCCGGTGATTATGGCCAACCACTTCGGCGGCGTCATTTTTCACGAAGCCTGCGGCCACCTGCTAGAAACCACTCAAATTGAAAAAGAAACCACCCCCTTCATGCACAAGAAGGGCCAAAAAGTTGCCAACGAAAATCTCACCGCTTGGGATGAAGGGCTTTCTTCAGAAGCCTTTGGCACCATTGATATGGACGATGAGGGAATGCCGGTTCAGCGGACGCTGCTGATTGAAAACGGCATCTTAAAGAACTTTCTCTCTGACCGGGCAGGCTCCATGCGTACCGGGCATCCGCGTACAGGCAGCGGGCGGCGTCAGGGCTACACTCATGCCGCCGCCTCACGAATGCGCAACACCTACATTGCCCCCGGTGACTTCACGGTAGACGAGCTGTTTGCCTCGGTAGACAAAGGCATTTACTGCAAAAAAATGGGCGGCGGCAGCGTTGGCCCTACAGGTCAATTTAACTTCTCAGTCGATGAAGCCTATCTCATTGAAAACGGCAAGATTACGAAGCCGCTAAAAGGCGCAACCCTAATCGGCGAAGCAACGGGAATTATGAACAAAATTTCCATGTGCTCTAACGACATTAGCCTAGCTCCCGGTTTCTGCGGCTCTGTCAGCGGCAGTGTATACGTAACCGTCGGTCAGCCTCACATTAGGGTAGATGACATTACGGTTGGTGGCCGGTAACCTTCGGCGCTTTTGTCTTGAGCTTCTCTCGCCTTGAGCTTTTCTAGGGCTTTCCAAATACCCATAAAGCTTCCCAAACTCCTCATAAAGTCTTTCAAACTCTCTTCATTTCCTATGGCTAACATTCAAGCGATCGCGCAGCAAGCTGAAACCATTGCAAAAAAGCTGAGTATTCACAAATACGACATCTACGGCTCATCCGTCGATGAAACCAGCGTTCAGGTAGACAAAGGCGAACCTAAACAGGTCAAAGCTTCTAATCGTTCTAGCGTGATTGTGCGCGTATGGAATGAACAAGATCAAATTGGGGTAACGTCTACAACTGATGTGAATGAAACGGGTTTGGAACTGGCCTTGAAAACAGCGTTTGAAGCCAGCGCGTTTGGCGTTAAAGAGAATGCACCTGACTTTAGCCCAATGGCCAAAGCGCCGACGGTAGTGGTCAATTTGCCCAAGGTGACACCTGCACCCGTACCCGATCTCATTGAGGCTTTGGTAGGCGCAGAAAAAGGGGTCTTAACAGCGCATGAGGCGATCGCGTCTGTTCCTTACAACGGTATTGCCCAGCGAGAAATTGAGAGATTCTATCTCAACAGCGAAGGTGCACAGCGCTGTGAAGAGCGTTCTTACGCCTCTATTTATCTGTATGGTAAAACTGAACAGGAAGGTCGCAAGCCTCGCGCAGCCGGAGCTATGCGATTTAAGAGCAGTCTCGCTCAGCTCGATGTAGAGGGCTGTACAAAAGAGGCTATTGAAAAAACGCTCAGCCATTTGGACTACGAGAAAATTGCTTCTGGCAAATATCCAGTTGTGTTTTCAGCGGAAGCTTTTTTGAGCTTGCTCAGCGCCTTCTCGAATATGTATAACGCTCAGAGCATTCTGGATAATCGCAGCCTTTCGACTGCTGATTCGTTAGAGACTCAAGTCGCAAGCCCGCTGCTATCGGTGTATGACGATGAGCTGAACTCTGAGAACGTCTCGGCAGAAACGTTTGATGGTGAAGGTACCCCTACTCGCCGCCTACCCCTGATTGAAAACGGCATTTTGAAGAACTTTTTACACAGTGCCGGTACGGCAAAGCGGATGAACGCTGAGCCTACAGGCCATGCCAGCATTGGCGCGAAGGTGAGCGTAGGGCTCAACTATTTGGTTGTAGAAGCTGGAAAAGCTGCTGACGATGCCTACAATTTGGATCAGGCCGATGGCGTCGTGCTAGTTGACGATCTGCAAGCGCTTCATGCGGGCGTTAATGCACTGCAAGGCTCCTTTTCTTTGCCTTTTGACGGCTGGCTGATTAAAGACGGAAAACGCATTAGCGTAGAGTCAGCGACGGTCGCAGGAGATTTTCGTGAAGTGCTCAAAAACATTCAACACATTGAACCTGAAGCAGAAGTTACCAGTGGTGGCATTTGTCCTCGGGTTTGGGTGAGCGAACTATCTATTACAGGTGAAGCATAAAGCTGTTTTTTAAAGCTTGTGTCTCGCTGGCTCAGCCGATTTTGGATGCTTGACACAGGATTTGTTGCACCAATATAGAAAAGAA
Organism: Phormidesmis priestleyi; assembly: GCA_003242115.1. Classification (GTDB taxonomy): domain Bacteria; phylum Cyanobacteriota; class Cyanobacteriia; order Phormidesmidales; family Phormidesmidaceae; genus Phormidesmis; species Phormidesmis priestleyi_A. The sequence goes on along the minus strand of QBMP01000227.1, from coordinate 1,596 downwards.
TACTATTGTCCTACTGTGCCGCCTGGGTTAGGTCAGCTAGCAGATCCAGCTATCTGGCTGACTGTGAATCAGTAGTTTTAGAAGAGCGGTTTTAGAACCACAAGCCTTTAAGCATCAAGGTCATCTAAAAATTCAGAGGCGGGATCTACACCTGAGATGAGTAGCTGATCTCTAGCGCGGGTGCAGGCTACATAGAGTAGATGGCGCTCAGTATTGTAGACTTCTTCTAAGTCGGCTTCGTCTGAGATAGTTTCGATGCGCTCTTGTAAGGGCAGTATTTCATCATCACAGGCCATCACTGCGACGGCTCGAAATTCTAAACCTTTGGCGAGGTGCATGGTACTGACGGCAATGCAACCTTGCGCGGGCATCGCCTGACTATTTAATTTGGTGGGAGTAGCGCCTGCTCGATGGATGGCCGCGATCGCCCGTTCAATCTGCTCATTCGATCTAACAAAGACGCCTATTTCATCGGGCTGAAGTCCATCTGCGAGACGATCTGCGATCCAGTTGCCGACAAACTGACGTTCAAGATCTGGGTCATCACAGATTTTGATTTGGGGTGCGGGGCCGTTGAAGACGGAGAGAGTGTTTTTTCTTTCTTCAATGTTGCCGTCCACATCGGCAATGGCAGTAGGTAGCAGGCGATCGGCCTGTTGCCGAATTTGGTGAGAGGTGCGGTAGTTGATTTTGAGGGTTTGCGATCGCCCCCGAATATCCACACCTAATGATTTCCAAGAGTAGGGCTGCTGAAAAATGCGCTGGCCCAGATCACCTGTAAAAAAGAGACTATCAGGATAGCGTGTGCCCAGCGCACAAAGAAACTGTAGAGCAGCAATACCAATGTCTTGAGCTTCGTCTATGATGGCAAAGTCAAAAGGTGGGGTGTTGCTCTCTTTTAGATGATTGGTGACTTGTTTAAAGAGTCCAGACCAGGTGATCTGATTTTCCCTTTTAAGCGTAGCGATCGCTTGACTGAAGATAGTCCACAGCAGTTCTCTTTGCTTGCTGCCGACTCTGGTTTTTCGGCCCAACCGTTTGACGTTTTTATAGGCTTCCCAGGTGCTGACCTGTCTGGCATCAACGACGTCTTTCCATTCGTTCCAAAGAAAGGATGCGGAGAATTGTCCGGGTGCGGTTTGGTTGGTGAGGGTGATGATCAGCGATCGCACTTCATCAGGGTTAGCAATATTGGGTTTGCCGTAGGCTTGTGTATAGAGGGTGCGGGCAACTTTGTGCAGGGAAAGGGTTTGAATGCGATCGCGCACATCAGGCTCATTACCCACTAGCCGATCTAGCTTAAGGTGTAGTGAATTAGCTAGGGCTTGAGAAAAGGTCGTCAGTAGGATTTTCGCTTCTGGATGCAGGCGGGCCAAAAAGACGGCGCGGTGAAGGGCAACGATGGTTTTGCCGGTGCCTGCTGAACCCGCGATGCGGGCAGGGCCGCTATAGTTGCGTTCGATTAGATGCTGCTGGGCAGGGTGCAAGAAAATTGTCCACTTTTCCCAGGGGTAGTCTAGGGCGCGCTTGAGTTCTTCCTGGTTGGTCATGACTCGGAAGCGGCGTTGAGCGTCGGGGTGGTTGAAGGGATTGCTG
>QBMP01000226.1:3655-7369 GCA_003242115.1 Phormidesmis priestleyi | reverse complement strand
AAGCCTACCGTCAGCTAGCCAAACAGTTTCATCCTGACGGGCAAAATTCCGAAGCGACCCATGACAAAATCGCTCAGGTCAATGCGGCTTACGAAGTTTTGGGTGATGCGAGCGAGCGGCGGCGCTACGATGCGCTGAGAAATGGGCCAGGAAGTAGGTCAGGAGATGGGCAAAGAAATAGTCAGCGGCGATCGCCCGCAGACAACAGCCGCACCTCCCGCGCCGCGACTGATCAAAGTCACTACCGCCGCCGCGCTGCCGCTGCCGAAACCACCATAGAGCAGTGGCTACGCAGCGTATACACCCCCACCGACCGCCTCATTGGCCAAATTATTAAGCCCCTCAAAGCCGAAATTAGAGCGCTTTCCGCCGACCCCTTTGACGATGAGCTGATGGAGGTTTTTCAGACTTACCTGGAAACGTGCAGGGCCTCATTAGAAAAAGCTCAGGCCAAATTCAAATCAATGCCCAACCCAGCAGGCGTGGCTAGTGGCGCGGCGAACGTTTACTACTGCCTCAATCAGCTAGAAGATGGGATCGAAGAGCTAGAGCGCTTCACCTATACCTACGACGATAGCTATCTGCATACGGGGCAAGAGCTATTTCGGATTTCAGCCGGACTTAAAAAAGAAGCAAAAGCCGAGATCAAGGCCGTTCTCTAACCGTAAAAAGGCGTATTGCCGGTTTTAGCATGGTTGAAATAGCTGATCTCTAAGCAGAAAACGAACGTTGGGCAAGAATGCCGAGCCGCTGAAAATGTTTATTCGCTAAGTTTCAAAGCGTCCATACTATAATGGTTCTTTCGCGCTGCACTAGCGCTAGCCTTTTAATCTTTTTCTGAGTCTTGCTCGTCATGGTTTTACCAATTGTCGCCATTATTGGCCGCCCTAATGTGGGCAAGTCTGCGCTGGTAAACCGATTCGCGGGCGGGCGGCAGTCGATTGTGTTTGATCAGCCGGGGGTGACGCGCGATCGCACCTACCAACCCGCCTTTTGGAAAGACCGCGATTTTTTAGTGGTCGATACTGGCGGATTGGTCTTTGATGACGATACCGAATTTTTGCCGTTCATTCGTGAGCAGGCGATGGCCGCCCTAGTAGAATCTTCTGCCGCTATCTTTGTGGTTGATGGTCAGTTTGGCCCGACTGAAGGCGATCAGGAAATTGCCACTTGGCTGCGCACTCAGGGCGTGCCGGTACTGCTAGCGGTAAACAAGTGCGAATCGCCAGAAGAGGGCGTGGTGCAAGCAGCGCAGTTTTGGGAGCTAGGATTAGGGGAACCCTACGCGGTTTCAGCGATTCACGGCAGTGGCTCAGGAGAGCTTTTAGATGCGCTGGTAGGGCATTTGCCCGAGACAGATGAGCTGGAAGAAATTGAAGAATACCGGGTGGCGATTATTGGTCGGCCCAACGTGGGCAAATCCAGTATGCTCAATGCCTTTGTGGGTCAGGCGCGCTCGATTGTGAGCCCGATTTCGGGGACGACTCGCGATGCGATTGATATGGTCGTGACCAGAGATGACAAACGCTACCGGCTAATTGATACGGCGGGCATTCGCAGAAAGAAAAATGTGGATTTTGGCCCAGAATTTTTTGGCATTAACCGCGCCTTTAAAGCGATTAAGCGCTCAGATGTGGTGCTGCTAGTAATTGATGCGCTAGACGGCGTAACTGAGCAGGATCAAAAGCTAGCGGGGCTAATTGAGCAGGAGGGCCGCGCCTGCGTGATTGTGGTGAATAAGTGGGATGCGATTGATAAAGATTCTCACACCATTTATGAGTTTGATAAAACCATCGAGTCGAAGCTGCACTTTTTAGGCTGGGCGCAGCGGCTGTATGTGAGTGCGCTGACGGGCCAGCGACTGCCGAAAATTTTGGATGCAGTGGATGCTTCGGTAGAGCAGCATCGCCGCCGGGTGACGACTTCGGTGGTAAACGAAGTGCTGGAAGATTCGGTGAGCTGGCACACGCCGCCGACCACGCGCCAGGGCCGTCAGGGCCGAATTTATTACGGCACTCAGGTGCGATCGCAGCCCCCTTCGTTCGCGCTTTTCGTCAACGATCCCAAGCTCTTTGGTGAGAGCTATCGCCGCTACATTGAACAGCAGTTTCGCAAAAATCTAGGTTACGACGGCACCCCCATTCGCCTGCTATGGCGCGGTAAGAGTATGCGTGACCTTGAGCGGGCGGCGGGTGCGAACCGAGCGACTAAGGTATCTCGCGCTAATTAGCGTGGCGTATATCAATGGATTTACTGCGATCGCTCCCCATCGGCCTTTATTTAGAGCAGCCCGTTACTTGGCTCCACCGCATTGATGCCAGAGTAAAAGTGGCTTGGCTATTGAGCCTATTGCTGGCTCCAATATTGGCTAGCTCTCCCTACCGCATTGCCACCGTCGCTTTTCTGGTGCTGCTGACAATTACGGCTCGCATTCCGCTGCGGGTGTGGCGGCAGCAAATGGGTTGGCTGCTGCTTGTTGGTGCTTTGGTGACGGTGCTTTTGCTGGTTACGCCCGATGGCATTGCGATTACGCAGCAGCCCCGACTACCCACGCCTGTCATGCTGCAAGACTGGCCCACCGACTTGACGCCGCCAGAAACACTGCCAGCAGTGCCGCCAGCGACCGGCTATCGGTACGATATAGTCGATGTGACGATTGCCGAGCGTCCTTTTAACTTGGGTCTTCATATTACGCAGCGATCGCTCCGCCTAGCGATCAAAGTCAGCACCCTACTCTTCACCTTGATCTACGCGACCACGCTGTTCTTGCTGACCACCGCCCCCGAAGAAATTACCGAAGGCATTGAAGATCTAATGCAGCCGCTGCGCCGGATAGGGCTGCCCGTGACCGAAATTGCCCTGACGCTGACGCTAGCGCTCAGGTTCATCCCGCTGGTACTAGAAGAAGTGCAAAACCTCGTGCGCTCAGTTAGAACCAGAGCGATCAAGTGGCAAAAATTGGGCGTTCGCGGCGCAATTGGGATCTGGCTAATGGTGTCTGAGCGCCTTATTCAAAATCTGCTGCTGCGGGCTGAGCAAATTGCCAGCGCTATGCAGGTTCGCGGGTTCACCAGCCCTAATCAGCACCGCGTGGTGTGGCATCAGCTGCGGCTGCACTGGTGGGATTGGCTTGTGCTGGGCGGGCTTGGACTGTTTTGGTGGGGCCGGATTATGTATGGAGGAATCGTTTGAATAAAGCCAACCACGTCGCGGCCAAGATCGCTGATGTGAGTCCCTGTGAGCGATATTTCTGGCGATCGCACCCCCTCCAGCAACGCGCGGGATCAGCCCTATTCGCCGACTTATTTCAGCCGCAAACAGCGCCAACCGGAATCGCGGGGATCGCGACTTTACTCGAAAGCCCTCACCCATTGCCTGCCCATTCACTGCCCGATCAGGCAGCGCAGATGGCCCGCTACTCCATCTGCGCAGGGCCGCCGCGAATCGTCAACGGTCAAGCCCAACTATGGACGCCTAAAATCGGCCAAATTTTTCCGCTGCTTCAGCGATTGCAGCAAATGAGCGATCGCGCTGCCATTCCAGACGAAATCCCCGATCATTTACCCTTCATCGGCGGCTGGCTCGGCTGGCTCGGCTACGACACCGCCTGGGAAATTGAAAAACTGCCCTGGCTCAAAGCGGATACTCTGCCGTTTCCGGTAGCCTTTTGGTACGAACCGGCAAAATTTGCCGTACTTGATCATCACCTGCAAC
>QBMP01000226.1:0-3645 GCA_003242115.1 Phormidesmis priestleyi | reverse complement strand
GCCCTCGGCGCTTGATGACATGACCAGCAAAGCAGGTACAAGTAATAGAGCATCAGCGCTAACCGCTATCCATAGCGATCAAAACCCGGTTAGCGAAATAAACGCCTCTGTATATTCTGTATGTATAGACAAAAAAGACAAAAAAGATCAGATGCTGACTCAAGATTTGACCTTTGAAGCCAGCCAGACCCACTTTCATCAAGCCGTGCAGCAGGCCAAAGCGCACATTCGAGCAGGCGATGTTTTTCAAGTGAATCATTCCCTCCGATTTCGAGCCCAGACTAGCCTATCGAGCTGGGAAATCTACAAGCGCCTGCACCGCATTAATCCCTCACCTTTTGCTAGCTATTGGCAGACACCCTGGGGCGCTGTTGTCAGCTGCTCGCCGGAGCGCTTGGTGCAGCTTCAAAATGGCATTGCTCAATCTCGGCCAATTGCAGGAACTCGACCTAGAGGCAGAACCGTCTCAGAAGATACCGCCAGCGCTCAAGCGCTGAGCAGCGATCGCAAAGAGCAAGCCGAGCACATCATGCTGGTTGACCTAGAGCGCAACGATCTTGGGCGAGTCTGCCAATGGGGCTCCGTGCAAGTTTCCGAACTCATGACCATCGAGCGCTATAGCCACGTCATGCACCTCGTCAGCAACGTCATTGGTAAACTACAGCCCGATCACAGTGCCGCCCAGCTGATTTCTGCCATGTTTCCGGGCGGCACCATCACCGGCTGTCCCAAAGTCCGCTGTATGGAAATCATCGAATCGCTAGAACCCGTCCGCCGCAGCCTCTTTTACGGCTCCTGTGGCTACCTCGACCAGCGCGGCCACCTCGATCTCAATATCCTCATCCGCACCCTCTTAGTTTCTACCCATGCCGCCACGCCGCCACGCCGCCACGCTGCGATGTCCACCACCACCATATCCGCCACCACCGTCTGGGGCCAAGTGGGCGCAGGCATTGTCGCCGACAGCGACCCCGAACGCGAATGGCAAGAATCTCTGCAAAAGGCCAAAGCGCAGCTACTCGCCTTGGGTCTGTAGCGCTATTACGGTAAACTGCACCCATACGGGCACTTCAAACTGATCAGCTCAAAACTGGTCAATTAGCTCAGCCAAAAGGCAATATAGAAGCAGCGGAAAGGAGGCTCTAGCACTGTAGCAACTAGCACTGTGGTAACTAGCACTGTGGCAATTAATTTTCTTCAAATTTCTTTAAAAACACTATATACCCCAACTTTCATACCCGCAGCCTGAATGAGCACCGAAACCTATCTAAACCATCCCAACTTTGGCTTGCTCTTCAGAATCTGCCTCGTCGGCGAAGGCCAAGAACTCTTTGCTACCCTGTATGCCCACCGGCTCTTTTTCCTGGTCAAAAACGATCCTAGCGGGCTGGCCTTTGAGCCGACCGGGCGCATCGAAGCTAAGCAGATCATAGAGCAGCGGCTGCGGGTCATTCGCCGAACAGGGCAACAGGGAGAATACGACCAGCTGCAAAAGACCTACAAGCAAGCCTTTTAAGCAAATCTGGGGTAAAGAGCCCTAGCTGATAGACGGTTGGGTAAGAATCAGTTAAGGAACGACAGCGAGTTTGATGACAGCCAACTTAGCCGATGACATTGCCGATCGTTTGCAGAAAATTGAGCACAAAATCGCTCAAAGCATGACCCAGCTTGACCAGCAGGCTCAGCACCGCCCCGTTCGCTTGGTGGCCGTGACAAAAACTTTTTCGGCAGAAATTGTGCGCGCTGCCTATGCCGCTGGCATCCGAGATTTTGCTGAGAACAAAGTGCAAGAAGGTATCGCCAAGCGGCTAGCACTCAGCGATCTTACGGGGATCACTTGGCACTTTATTGGCGCTGTGCAGTCCAATAAAAGCCGTAAAGTCTTAGAAAATTTTGATTGGATTCATTCAGTAGACAGCTTGAAGCTGGCCAAACGGCTCAATCAGCAGGCTCAAGAACTGAAGCGCTGCCCGACCTGCTGCTTGCAGGTAAAGCTAGCGCTAGACCCCACCAAGTCTGGATTTGAGCCCGATGAGCTGCTCGCGGCACTGCCTGAGCTTTCACAGCTTACCGATCTCAAGATTGCGGGGTTAATGGCGATCGCTCCCTATGGATTGGCCGCTTCGCAAACTCAGACCGTTTTTGAGCGCGGACGTGATCTCGCTCAGCAAGTCAGCCAAGTTGCTCAGCAGCAAGGTTGGCAGAGTGTCCATATGAACGAGCTGTCGATGGGAATGTCAGGAGATTTTGAGGAGGCGATCGCAGCGGGTGCGACTCTAGTTAGAATTGGCAGCGGCCTATTTGGGCAAAGGTCGTGAATTCAAAGGTTTGCGCTTAGCGAATCGCCAATGAGCTAGCGACAAACTCGGCGATCAGGAGGCTAAATTTATCGCTGGATATATCTAAACTTGAGCAATCCGTCAAATTACCGAAAAAATCATTGGAAGAATAGCGAAGAAAATTCACCAAAAAGTATTGACATATTTCTTGAAGCATGGGCTAATGCTTGTGTTCAGGTTTCAACGCTAAATAGCAAATTTAGTTTAAGAGCCGGATAACCTTGAGTCGGTCATTGAATGATTTCTACAAAGCACAGGTATCGCTGCCTCTGCGGGCTGACGCTAGCTAGAAACCAATCATTGAAAGTAGGCATTGACAGTCGGGGCACTTAGCCAAATCGCTGAAGATTTAGAAATTTTCAGCGATTCATAAATAGCGTCGATGGCTACTGCCTGCTACTATACAAAACTACTTAGACGGACGTCTCATATCCAAAATTTTTATCCTTTTACAGCCCCAGGCAACCATTATTTGGATAGCTAGCCCAGAGATTTGAGTGCCCGTTCAAAGACAATGTAGAGATGATGTTTGATTTTGCTTTCAAACAGCCTACCTTAATGTTTATTACCTTAGTACTGCGGTAGCTTTCATTAGCAATCACAGCCACACAAAAGCATCTGTCCATGCAATCGTTTGCCAAGTCGTTTAATGTCGTGATGGAGCCCAAATTATGAGCGGTCTTTTCGGAAGAATCAAAGATTTTGTCGGGTTGAACGATCCGGCTGATTATGAGTACGAGTATGAGGACGTAGAAGGCGAAGAGTATCACAGCCTTTACGAAGAAGATAGCAATGAGCCTGAGGCCATGATCGCGCCTCCGTTGCCCGAAGAAGAGCCTCGTCCTGCGCGGCGTCGCATCCGTGAGCGTGTGTTGTCAACTGATTCTGGAATGGTATCGATGAATAATGTGATTGGGATGCCGGGTGCTATGAACGGAATGTCTGAAGTTTTGGTCATGGAGCCACGCACGTTTGAGGAGATGCCTCAGGCGATTCAAGCGCTGCGTGAGCGCAAGTCGGTGGTGCTAAATTTGACAATTATGGATCCCGATCAGGCGCAGCGCGCGGTTGATTTTGTGGCGGGCGGTACCTACGCAATGGACGGCCATCAAGAGCGCATCGGCGAGAGCATTTTCCTGTTCACGCCAAACTGCGTACAGGTGAGTATGCCGTCTGAAAACAGCGATGGCTTTGTAACTCAAGAGCCAGTAAGTGCGCCTCGTCAGGCTGCTCCGACTCCCGCTTGGGCAACTGAGCAAATTGCCCGGATGGCTTAAACGGGCTTAGACAGTTGGCTGGTGCAATT
>QBMP01000225.1:7123-7369 GCA_003242115.1 Phormidesmis priestleyi | reverse complement strand
CTCGGCAGGGCGGCGATCCGGAGGGAAATTTTCAGCTGCGGACGGCGATTAATAAGGCCAAGGCGGCGGGCGCGCCGAATGACAATATTGACCGGGCTATAGCCAAAGGCTGCGGCAGCTTAGCGGGCGAGGGTGACTTTGAATCCATTCGCTACGAGGGCTATGGCCCTGGCGGCGTGGCCGTACTAATCGAAGCATTGACCGATAATCGCAACCGGGCGGCGGCTGATTTGCGATCTGCTTTTA
>QBMP01000225.1:0-7096 GCA_003242115.1 Phormidesmis priestleyi | reverse complement strand
CGGGCTGCGTGGGCTGGATGTTTGATCACAAGGGCGTGATTACTTTAGCAGGCAAGATTGATGAAGAAGCGCTGTTTGAAGATGCGCTAGAGGCAGGGGCGCAGTCTTACGAGTTAGTCGATGAAATCGACGAAGACACGCCCGGTGCGGAGGTGTTTTGTGATGTGACCAGCTTAGAGATTGTCAGCAATCAGCTTAGAGCCAAAGCCTATGACGTGCGAGAAGTAGATTTGCGCTGGATTCCAGCCAACACGGTGAACGTTGAGGAACCAGATTTGGCGGTTTCTCTGCTGAAGATGATGGAGGCACTTGAAGACTCTGACGATGTGCAGTCGGTGACCGCTAATTTTGACGTGAGTGAAGAGGCTCTAGCGCAAGCCATGACCTAATGTCAGTGAATCTAAAGAATAGACTAAGGCACTACCCAACAGGTTTGCCATAGCCACCACCGCCTGGTGTTGAAATCGTAATCAAATCGCCGGGCTGCATTTCCACGCTAGCGGTGGCGGCTAGGATTTCGATATCACCCTGTTGACGCGCTACTTGGGTATGTCCTGGTAGGCCAGGGTGCCCGCCCTCAAGGCCAAACGGCACGACTTTGCGCCGACCGGACAACAGGTTAGCCGTCATCGCTTCTCGAAACCGCATCTGTCGAATAACGCCATTTCCACCTGCATAGAGGCCCGCTCCACCGCTGTTTGGCCGAATCGCAAAAGATTCTAACAAAATCGGAAAGCGCATCTCTAAAATTTCAGGATCGGTCAAACGAGAGTTTGTCATGTGGGTTTGCACCGCATCTGTGCCGGAGAATGTGGCTCCTGCGCCCGCTCCGCCGCAGATAGTTTCGTAGTACTGATACTGTTCATTGCCAAAGGTGAAGTTGTTCATTGTGCCTTGAGAAGCCGCCAACACATTTAGCGCGCCGTATAGCGCATCTGTAATTGCTTGAGATGTTTCAACATTGCCCGCCACCACAGCAGCCGGATAAGCCGGGTTCAGTAAACAGCCCGGAGGCACAATAATATCCAACGGTTTGAGACAGCCTGCATTTAAAGGAATGGGCGCATCTACTAAGGTTCGGAAAACATAGAGAACAGCGGCCTTGCAGACGGCCAGCGGCGCGTTGAAATTATTAGGCTGCTGAGGCGAAGTGCCGGTGAAATCGATGGTGGCAATTTTTTGAGATTGTTGTTCTGAAGCGTTGAGAGTAACAGCTACTTGAATGGTCGCGCCGCAGTCCATCGGCACCTGACAGGTCAGCGGCGTTTCTCCATGCTGCTGGTAAAGTTGTTTAATTACTCGGCGGACTGCCTGTTCGGCATTGTTTTGCACATGCTGCATGTAGGATTGCACCGTCGTCAGGCCAAACTGTTCTACCATGCGGTGCAGTTCTTGCGTACCTTTGTGATTGGCCGCAATTTGAGCCTGTAAGTCCGCGATATTTTGATCTGGGTTACGGGCGGGGTAGGCGGTTTGGCTGAGGCGATCGCGCAGGCATTGGATCTGTAGTTTTCCTTGATCAACTAGCTTTACGTTATCGAGAAGCACGCCTTCCTGGTTCAAATGGGTGCTGTTTGGCGGCATAGATCCCGGCGTCATGCCGCCGATGTCGGCATGGTGCCCCCTGGAAGCAACAAAAAACAAAGGCTTTTCAGTCTCCTCAATAAAGACCGGGGTAATGGCGGTGATATCGGGTAAATGGGTGCCGCCGTTATAGGGATTGTTAGAGATGAAGGTATCGCCCGGACGAAAAGGTTCGCGTTGGGCCGCAATCAACGCCTTTACGCTTTCACCCATAGAACCTAAATGCACAGGAATATGGGGAGCATTTGCCACGAGCTGGCCTTGGGCATCGAAAATGGCACAGGAAAAGTCTAGGCGCTCTTTGATGTTGACTGAGGAGCTGGTGTTTTGCAGGGTGAAGCCCATTTGCTCGGCGATCGCTCTAAACAAACTATTAAAAATTTCTAACTTCACTGGGTCAGGCTGATGTTCGATCTGCGTTTCAGGCCGTGCATAGGAATCGCTAAGCTCCCCGACCTGCCGCGTCAGCAGCAAAGCGCCTGCTGCATTTACCGTCGCAATCCATCCTGGTTCAACAATATTAGTCCCCGTTTTTTCTAAGATAATCACGGGCCCGACGAGCTGAGTATCTGGCACTAAGGCTTCACGCTCAAAAACGGGAGCATCATGCCATTGGTCGTTTGAAAACAGTGGCACCGTCGCGATCGCACTCTCTTCCTCCCCACTCAACCGATCAGCGACAGAAAAGTCCAAGTCTACGCTCGCTGGCACCGCCATTTTCCCAATCGCCTCAGCCGCAATGGTAGAAACAACCAGCTTTTTGTCTGGCAGCGTAATCCCATACTGCTGCTGATAGCGAGTCTCAAACTGCTGCTGTAAATTTTCAAAGCTACCAAAATCAACGCTCAGCGCAGAATCTGTACCGGCATAGCGCAAATGTACCTTCTGTAGCACCTCTAGCCTATCAATATCGTCATCACCTTGGGCTTTGAGAGCCGCGATCGCCCCGTCAGATAACGCCTTCATTTGCGCTGAGAGCCTATCCATCATCTCAGCCGACAGATCTTGTTCAACGGACTGTTCTTTTAGCAGCCGTCGGTCGGCCAAGCCCATACCATAAGCGGAAAGCACACCGGCATAAGGGTGAATAAAAATGGTTGCCATCCCCAGCGATTCGGCCAGCCGACAGGCATGTTGACCGCCCGCCGCCCCAAAGCAACAGAGCGTATAGCCACTAATGTCATAGCCTTTTTGCACCGAGATTTTTTTGATCGCATTGGCCATGTTGTCGATGGCGACCATCAAGAATCCTTCAGCCACCTGTTCGGGTCGTCTCTGGCCTTCAGTTGCCGCGCCAATTTCTGCTGCCAACTGCGAGAACTTTACCTGCACCCCGCCCTTATCTAGCGGCTGATTACCCGCTGAGCCAAACGCCTGCGGGAAAAACTGCGGCTGAATTTTGCCCACCATGACATTGCAATCTGTCACCGTCAAAGGCCCCTCATTGCGATAGCAGGCTGGCCCCGGATAAGCGCCTGCCGACTCAGGCCCCACCTGATAGCGAGTCCCATCGAAAGCCAAAACAGAACCCCCGCCTGCGGCTACTGTATGAATCGCCATCATCGGCGATCGCAGCCTCACGCCCGCAACTTCGCTCTCATATGCCCGCTCATAGTCAGGGTTGCTGCTTGACTGGCCAGCCCATTTAAAGTGAGCAACATCAGTAGAAGTGCCGCCCATATCAAACGTAATAATCTTGTCAAATCCCGCTTGATGACTCGTCTGCACTGCCCCGACAATGCCCCCTGCTGGCCCAGAGAGGATACTGTCTTTGCCCTGAAAATACTTTGCTGGCGTCAGGCCCCCGTGAGACTGCATAAACAATAGCTGAGTGCGATCGCCACTAGAATGATCGCTAGCTAGCGCCTGTTCAATTCGCTCTACATAGCGCCGCAAAATAGGAGAAAGATAAGCATCTACAACCGTCGTATCGGCCCTGCTGACCCATTTCACCAAGGGGCTGACCTGATGGGAAACTGAGATTTGAGTAAAGCCGACCTGTCGGGCGATTTCAGCGACTCGCTTTTCGTGATCTGGGTAGCGATAGCCGTGGATGAGAGCGATCGCACAAGCCCGAATGCCTTGAGCGTAGGCTGCTTGAAGATCTGCTAGCAACTGTTTTTCTACTTTGGGCGTCATCACCTGCAACACCTCGCCGGTTGCACTAACCCGCTCGCGGACTTCTACGACCTGTTCGTAGAGAATGTCGGGCAATATAATTTGGTGCGCAAAAATATCGGGTCGGTTCTGATAGCCAATGCGCAGGCCGTCGCGGAATCCTTTGGTGGTGATAAAAAGTGTGCGATCGCCCTTGCGCTCTAAAAGTGCATTGGTCGCCACCGTCGTCCCCATTTTGATGCTGGCAATCTGTCCAGCAGGCAGCGGTTGCCCAGCAGCAACCCCCAACAGATCGCGCATACCCTGAATGGGCGCATCCTCATAGCGATCTGGATTTTCAGATAAAAGCTTATGCACCACTATTTTGCCGTCAGGCCGCTGCGCCACAATATCGGTAAACGTGCCGCCTCGATCAATCCAAAACTGCCAGCCGGGTTGAGAAAGCGGTGTCTTCATAAAAAATGTTCTAAAAGAGCAACGGTGCGACCTGCAATAGCACAGCTAGAAAAGGCCATCTCTCAAACTCAAAAAGCCGATAGAGACATTGGCCATCTCTCTATCGGCATTGCCAGTTTAAATCTTACCCGTCAGCTATAAGCCATCTGGCGAAACGATAACAAATCCGCCATGCTCAAGCAATAGCTAGCCGTCATGATCTTGAATGAAGCCTATTTTCTTCGCCGCCTTAAACCCATCAATCAGGCCAATGGAATTGCCGAACGCTTACTGAATATCTGTTTCTCCAGGGCCAACAACGCCAACCTTATGGCGAAAGCTCAGTTCACCGCCATACCAACCCCCTAAGCCGAGCAGCGTGGCCACGACAATAGAGAGAATCGCCCCTACTGGAATTACTACCGCTTGAGGGTCGCCGACTCTAAGCCAAAAATTAATCCCCGTGAGCAACAGCGCTGAGACGTTGAGCAGCATATGCAGCCAGCCAGCCGTCCGCTTTTGGACTCTAGGCACTCTTAAAAAATCTGACATTCCAATAATCGCGGCTAAAATACCGGCACCCAAACCTAACCCAATCAGCCAAACCGAAGCGCGCGCCCAAAAGAAATCTTGAGTGAGCCAGTAGCCAATATCAGCACCTGCCGCGCCGGTTAGGAATGCTACTGGAAAAACAACGATAATGGGATGGATGGGATGACCTGCGATCGCCACAGAACTGGTGACACCACTACCAAAATATTCGGTATCTCGACTGTCAATTACCAAGGGGATGCTGGGATGAGGGGTTTGAGAACTTGAGTTGAAGTCTGCATTTTCCATGAGCTTGATCAATTTACACAGCGTCAAGAGTTTAGGAAAAATCTAATGCATTTACGTCTTCCACAAGATATATACCGCTGAGCTAGTCGCTATTTAGTTTATATCTATAAAAAATCTAGAGCTATCCAATTTGGCTGATAGGGAGCGGTATTGAATCACGGCTGAAGCGATATTTCTTGATTGGCGAGGGGAACTTTAGGTACGCGACAGGGAAAAGCCTCAGAAAGCTTATTGCTATGGAGTTATAAGTTTTTGCTTTATTGTGTGCAAAATCCAGCCTATCGGTAAGTGTTGAAATGGTCGCGTCAACTATTGCTAAGCCTCAATTAAACTGTAACCTCTTATTGCTAGCGCATTTAGTCTGCGCTGATGAACAGATTCATATCCAAGAAGCTAAAGCGCTCCAATCACTTACTGAGCAGATAAGCGCCGATCAGACCACAAAGGATGCTTTAGAAGCAATATTATCCAAAGCGCCAACAGCGCCAACCGTAGAAGCTCTAGCGCAGAAAATTTTACCTGGGCAGCAAATTGAGTCACTTAAGCAACTTCTCGCAGTAGCTTGCATTGACGGTTATCTAGCGCCAGTAGAAGAAACTTTTGTAACCAACGTTGCTAAATTGTGGAATATTTCAGAGGAGGAGGTTAAGCACCTGCGACTCAGCGCTAAACAAGCTCGAAGATCACAATTTTCACTGAAGGCAGATAAAGATGATCTATCCAGAGGAGCACACATTCTTAAAGGAACAGAGTCAGTTTTATCTCGTGCCTTAATTAAACGCCTCGCCGATATAGCGCCCGAATCGCTGGGTCGCCGTGTCCATAAGCTTCAGCAAGAAATTTTATTAGCTGGGCCAGAATACGATAAAGCTATTGAAATCTGTGCAAAAGTAGCTCAAAAGGATTACAGGTTTGCTGACAGTGGATTGAGCAGCGCTAGCAAAACACTCAAGGATCTGCGCGAACAAATGCAGAGCGTAATCAATCAGTTAGGCTCACAGGTCGCTAAAGCAGGTAGTGGTAAGACTCTTGGTGATGTCGTCGCTCAGCTAGAAGCAACCCGACAAGAGCTAGATGAAAGGACGCTCAAGGAGTTAGAAGACATTCAACTCGCGCTTAAAGCTAAGCAACGTAGCTTGAATCACTTTACCATTGCTTTTATGGGCAGAACGAAAGCAGGTAAAAGCACACTCCACGCAACCGTAACGGGCGAAGGCTGGGAAGCCATTGGAGTAGGAATGCAGCGAACTACCCGTTACAACCGTGTTTATGAGTGGAAAAATATTCGTATTATCGATACTCCAGGCATCGGTGCTCCGGGGGGAGAAGATGATGAAGCTATTGCAGGAAGCATCGTAGATGAGTCTGATGTGATTTGTTATGTCGTTACCGATGACAGCATTCAAGAAACTGAATTTGAATTCATGAAGGTGCTCAAAGAGCGTACTAAACCTCTGATTGTCTTACTTAACGTCAAGAAAAACTTGCAAGACTCACGTCGATTAGAGCATTTTCTGAAAAATCCTGATAAGCTTTTTATAAAGGGTGACAATGGTATTGATGGCCACATTGAGCGCATCAAACGGTACACGAAAGAACACTACGCAAATGGCTATTTGGATATTGTTCCTGTAATGCTTTTGGCAGCCCAGCTATCGCGAAAGAGTGAGGATAAAAAGCAAGCTGCTAAGCTACTTCAGGCCAGTCGGCTCAAGGATTTCCTGGATTCACTGAGGATGGCTATTGTAGAGTATGGCCCGATTCGGCGATCGCAAACTCTTCTTGGCTCTACCGTCTATTCAGTAGAGCAGCCACAAAAGTGGGCTGAGGTGCAAACGAAAAAGTATTATGAAATAGCAGAAGATATATCGAATAAACGAATCCGAATTAAAAAGGAATCGGAAACAGCGCTAATTGACGTTAAAGAAACATTAAACCAGAATATAAAGGTCATTTTTGCTGACTTAAATAAATCTTTAGACGTTTTTTGTAATGCTCACTGGAAAGATTCTGAAAAGGACATTCAAAAGGCTTGGAAGGCTAGGCGGCACTGGTTCCGTCAAGTGGGACAGGATAAAGTGTCTATATACATAGGATAGGAGATAATAGACAGCGAAAA